>CANKNP010000030.1 GCA_947483545.1 Deltaproteobacteria bacterium
CAGCGCGGACAGCGAGGACACCGGGGTGCGCTCCGACACGTCGAAGGATCTCGTGGCTGAAAAGAGCTGCGGATGTGGGACGGGGGCGGGGGGGCCGGGGTGGTTGGGGCTCGTGATCGGGTTGGTTTGGGGGGGGAGGAGGCGCCTCAAGCCCCCCCCAAAACCCCCCCATCCCCCAAATCCACGACCATGACCCTGCCCCGGTCGTCGCCCAGCGTGACGGTGTCCACCCCGATCTGCACGCAGAGCCGCTGGGCGCTTGGGAAGATCACCCGGGCGATCAGCCGCTCCCGGCGTAGGACCGCCATCATCGCCCCGGCAGACTGAAACGTGTGGACCTGGCAGGCTCCGAACGCGTGCTGTTCGAGCAGCCGGAAGGGCACCCCCGGGGCGGAGCCCATCCCCAGCGTGATGCCCACCGCCTCTCCCCGCACGGGGTGTCGCTTCAGGTGGACGACGAAAGTAATGTCCTTGGCTGTGCCGTCCTCGGCGGTCACCACGGTCCCGTCGGCCAACAGGATGGCGTGGGGCCCGACCACGGTTTCGTGCCGCCCAACCGCCTGAAGATCTGCGCCGCGCAACACCCAACGCTCGCCCGCCACCCCGCCGGTTTGAAGCGCGACGGTCTTCCCATCCCGGACGATGGCGTGGATCCCCGACAGCCGAGGGCGCTCACCACCCTCCGACTGTGCGCCTGGAAGTACCGTTTTCCACAGCGCGCGCGGCTCCTTCAATTTTGGGCCAGCATCCCAGACTTGCAGGACGTCCAGCGCGATCAGCGTCAAATCATCGCCGACGAGCCAGCGGTTGCCGTCGCAGCGGGGCTCCCAGACGGTGTAGGTGGCGTCGTGCCAGGGGGTGTCGGTGCCCGCCCGGGTGTCGATCCCGCGGAGTCGAACCCCCCGGCGGCTGCGTGCCAGCGCGATCACCCGCGCGGTGCCTTCGATGGGGATCAGGTGATGGCACGGCTCGGGAAAGCGGGCGAGGACCTTGCCATCGCGACCGTGGACCACGGTTCCCAGCTCCCCGAAGGCGACCACCAGCGTGCCATCGGCCAAGAAGGTCGCGTCGTAAATGGGGGCGTTGCTGAACCCACCGGTGACGTGGGTGGGCACCTCACGCTGGGGGAGCGGCGTCGCGGCGGTGTCCACGGCGGGGGAGTCGGCCCGGAACGCGGGCTCGGAGACGCCCTGCGATTGCCCCCGGAGCCAGGCCGCGCCGACCAGATCGGGGCGCGTCGCGTGATCGAGCAGGAGCTGGCGCACCACCGGAAGGAGGAGCCTGCGGCCGTGCGCGCCGCCCGCCTCCCCCAAGCCCTCCGCCACGGCGAGGCGGATCCGCACCGCTTCGGGCCCGACACCGCGGCAGACCGCCTCGACCCGAGGTTGGACCAAGGCCCAGGTCTCCGGGGTCTGGCGAAGGAGGAGCGCGAGCAGCCGGGCGCCCGCGGGGGTCTGGCTGCTGATCGCGGCGTCCAGCCACGGGACCGCCATGGGCCGAAGCGTCGGCTCGGACCAGGCGAAGGTCGCGGCCGCGGCCATGTCCCCGCGTTCGGCGAGGTGCTGCGCCCACGCCCAACGGAGTCCGATGGCGCGGGGCTTGTCGACCGCCTCCAGGGCCAGCAGCACCGCCGTGATGGGCCCGGTGCGGCGCGCGAGGTGGACCGCCTCTTCCATCCTCCCCGCGAGGGTCCACAGGGCGATCGCGCGATCGGGCGGGAGCCGGCCCTCGGCGATCTGTGCGGCGGACGCAAAGCGCCCGGCACCCTCCAGGAGCTTGACCGCACGCTCGTAGTCGCCGAGCAGCTCGGCCAGCACGAACACCGCGTCGTCCAGTCGGCCCTCCGCGATCAGCCGCTGCACAGCCTCATGGTAGAGCTCGCGGAGCTGACTGAACACGTCGGTGGTGATGCCGATGCTGGTCCGCGGGGCGCTGCCGGCAGGTCGGACCTGCAACGCCTCCCGCGGGCGGGGCAGACCCCACGTCGCCTCGCCGCCCCCGGTGCCCGTGCCCAGCGGGATGGCCCACTTCAGCGCTTCGTCGATCTTACCGGCGTTGAACGAGTCGAGCAGGTTCATCAGGTGACCGCCGTGGACCGCGCCCATCAGCCGGGCCTGGAGCGGCGCGAGCAGGCGATCCAGGGCTTTTCGCCACGAGGATACGGGAGCGGGCTGGGTTGTTGGCACGAGCGCGTTGGCCGCAGCACCGCCCGCAGCACCACCGGCCGCCACGCCTCGACCCGCCGGTCCTCCAGGCCCCCGGGCCGCTGCCGGCGCCCGTCCCAGACCGCCGAGCCACTGTGCCGCCGCCGAGATCCCCCGCTTCCAAGCGGGCAGCGCAGCGGGGTTGGAGAGAGAGACCTGCAGGAGCGCGGCAGAGGGCATCGGCGGGGCACGCCGCAGGACGGTCCGAAGTTGGACCGGCTCCGATGCGCGCGGAGGCAAAGGCGGCGGGCCCAACGGCTCCGCGAGGGGCGGGTCGAAGGGCGGCAGGGGAAGCAACGCCGCGAGATCCAAGTGCGGAAGCTGCGCAATCACCGCCGTCACCCGCCTGCCTTGCCACGCCAGCAGGACCTCCCCGGCCCTGGCTGTCGCGCCCTCGATCCCCACCAGCCCGCCGTTCCGAACCAGCGGCATTCCGGGCGTCTCCGCGAGGCCTTCGCGGTCGAGCACGACCAACCATCCGCCTTCCAGCTGCCGAACCTCCGTCCCCGGCGTCCAACGCGCCAGCACCTGGCCGAGCGGATCGACCGACCCGGGCGGCAACCAGTACGCCGCTGCCCGCACAGCGCCGCGCAGGAGCATCGGCGGTCGCGGGTCCGCGAGCCGGGTCACGTCGCCACCTCCCGCAACATGACGGGCTCGCCGCGCTTCACGTCCCACACCTCCACGGTGTTCTCCAACGTATGAAAGCCGACAAACTGCAGATCGGCGGAGGCGGTAGGGCGGATCGGCCGCCGCGGGACCTCAAAACCGATCAGCCCCTGGTCCAATGCGAACCCAACGCCGCCGCGGGACCACTTGAGCGTCGTCGTGCTCCACGTCCTTGGCTCCCAGTCGTACGTCCGTCGGATGCCGAGGATCTCCCAGCGTTCGTCGGCCTCCAGGAGCTCGACGGGCACCTGGGTGAGGGGCCGCCGCAGGCTCCAGACGTCGCGCTCTTGGAGTAGGACATCCGGCTCGATCTGGCCCGCTTGCAGCCAGAACGACCCCCGCGAAGCCCCCGGAAAGCCTGCGGCAACATCGATCTTGCCGCCGGGCAGGAGGCGCAGCACCCGAAACCCGTCCCCCGAGCGCTCCAGAGCCAGCGGGCCCTGCGGGGTGGGCGCGAGGTCGATGACCCCGGCTCGTGGGGCGCCCGAGGGCCAGGCCCCGCCGCCGCAAAGGGTCAGGGCATCCCGTTGCAGGTGCCAGAGTGCTTCGTTCGCGTCGGTGAACCAGACCTCGTTCGCATAGGCGATGGCGCGGCCGAAGCCGAGCGGTGGCGGGCTTTCGCCGGCGGAGACCGCGTGCGAGAGAGCGCGAGGTGCGGAGCTGGACACCCGCCCGCCGTCCAAGGCCACCGGCAGGAACCCCTGGTGATGCCAGCCCATCGCAACTCGGTTGGCCGGTTGGGCGATCTTGGCCTTGGGCACCGCCCGCCTGGGCACGTTCGCGAAGCTCCACGCCAGCACATGCCGCGATTGGAAAGCGCACATGAACTGGGCGGTGCCGTGTACGAACCGCGTCTCCAGCGGGCCCGCGACGCCCTCCGGAAACGCCCGCCACTCGGGCGACTTACGCGGTGCCAGCGGGGTCGGGCGATGGGCCGGGCGGGGAGCGGCGGTGACCGGTCGAGACGCGAAGGGGGTCAGCAGAAGCTTGCTGCGAAGCGGGGGCGCGGGGAGGGGGAGGACCGCCTCGGAAGGGCGAGCCCCGGGGCGGTGGACGGTCGCGAGGATCGCGTCGGTGTCCGGGCCGATGAGGTCGGTCAGTGTCAGCCAATGGCCCGCTCTTGCGCCTCCGGTGCGCCCGCCGTCAGGGGCGGAAGGCGCCGGGCCGATCACCCAGGTCTCGTCGGCCGGCGGCTCTCCCGAAAGATCTGGCAGCACGAACGGGTCGTGGCACCGCGAAGCGAGCAGGCCACGCAGGCTCGGCTCGTCCACGGTCTCGAACACCGCCTGGGGGCGCTGCGCGACGGACCAGGTCATCGTCGCCTTCGCCAACTGCGCGCGGCGATGCAGCACAATCAGCGCGGCGATGTGCACCAACCGCGGACCGCCAAGCTGGCTCGGACCCGCGTCCAACACGACCCGAACGTGCAGCCCACCCGAAGGCTTGCGTGTTTCAAGCTGATAAAACGCATGTTCGCCCGCGACGGCCCGGCGCACGAACTCATCCGGAGCCTCGTCCAGGAGCGCCCACTCCGACAGCAGCAGGCGATCGTAGGGCCCCCGGCGCACCAACCCCCGAAAACCGTCCGGCTCCCCGCCGCGCTCGGTGTCCCGCGGACGTAATTGCCCGATCAACCTGTCCAGTCGCCCCGCCATCTGCGCGACGTCCGGCCGCAGATCCTCCGCCAGCAACGCCAACGGCTCGGCCCAGACCTTCAACGCGGTCGGCAACACGGTCATCCGGGTGCTCGGAGGCGGGCGCGGGCGGCGGTGAGCTCAGCGCGGCCCAAAGGTCGGGCATCTCCGAGGGAAATCACCGCATCGGGCGGGCTTGGCGCCACCCCGCTCCGGTCCGCCCCCGCCGTGAAACGCCCGTGCACATCCCCCGGGAGAAAGGCCGCCGGCCAGTCGCACCCCGGCGCCCGCAGCCGAATGGCCCGCGCCACCAGATCGATCGGCAAACTCGGACGGATCGCCGTGGGAAAGAGCACCGCGGGGGCGTCTGGGTGGCGGCCCAGGTAGACCACGCCCTCGGCCCAGGGCAGCGCATCGGCGGGGCCGAGCAGTACGACCCATTGTCCGGCGATCACACCGGTCAAAGGCTCCAAGCTGGCACGGGTGAGCACGCGGTCGAGCAGCCGAACGGCCGCGTCTCCGTGGGCGGCGACCGCGCAGGGGGTCAGCGGGGCGTCCGCGGGGAGCCAGGGGGACCGTGACGGGGACGGGGGGCGGGCCATCTGGCCCGTGGGGTAACGCAGGGCGTGGGAGGGTCACGTGGTATGGTCGTACGTGCCCGCTGTGTGCCAACGTGGAAGCTGAGATCCGGCGCAAAACTTTCTTCGGGGGGACGAAGAAAGTGCTTGACACCCCCCCCACCCCTGTGCGTTAGCGTGAGACCACTGCCCGGTCAGTTCCGAGCTTGGCAGGTTCAAGGAGTCTCATCGCATGTCCTCTCAGTACGTACGCCAGTTGCCGGCCTCGGCGCTCCCCGTCACCTTCAAGCAAGCCGACAACCAAGTGACAGACTTCGGCGCCTTCCGGGTGCTGGAGGTCTACTTCAAGATCTTCAAGGCCGGGCCCTCGCAGGGCAGCCTCTTTCTTTCGCACAACGCAACGATGGACCCCGACAATTGGAAGGCGATCGCGGGCGCCTCGATCGCTCAGAACGGGACCGACTCCTTCGTGACCGTGAACGACTTCCTCCGGTACGTCAGGGTGGAGGGCACCGCCGGGGATGGCACGGGCGTGGGAATGGTAGACATCGTGGCGAAGGAGTAGGGAAACCCGTGGCTGGCTGTGGTTGCGAGGGCGGTGTTCCTTGTGGATGCAAGCCCGCAGCGAGGGTGTCAGGACCGGCCGCGGGTGGGGGGTCCGGCGCTGCACGGTTCGCCGGGATGTTGGCGCTCCGGAAGGCCGGCGAAGCACGCCCCAAGAAGGCGGCGCCCCCGCCGGGTACCCGGGCGGCCGGCGGGCGCGTGCTGGCGGCGGAGGCACCGCACGGGACCCCCCCCGGCCGCGGGGGCAAAATCTCGCCTCCTTCAGCCTCCTGCGGCGTCGGATTCGACGCTACCGGGCTCTCCCAGCCTCCACCGGGGACGCCCAGGCCGGCACCCAACCCCGCGGCATCGGGCGCAAAGATGCTTCCGGGATTTGCGTTCGCGCCGGGCGGTCAGGGGCCCGCGCTGGAGGCCGCTATCGCCCAGCTCCGCAAGGCGACGCTGCTTCGGCCGGGCCGCGGGCCCGACGCGTTGCGGCCCGGATCGGACAGCCTTTCTCCAGGGAATCGGGAGGCGATCGACGGGATCTTTGGAAACCGCCACACGTTCTCCTACCGGGACCAGACGTTCTACGTGGAGGAGGGCTGGCTGGTCGATTATCTGATCGACTGGATCGATGTTCGTGAGGGCGACGACACTGCGTCCACGGATCTCGTCTCGTCCATCGAAACGACACTGGATCTGCTCTGGCAGCCGTTCCGCAGTGCGGCCACCGGCTCGTTCACCGAATTCCATGAACGCCTGGGCTGTTACGACCTGCCACGCGACGACTGGCCTGACCAGCCGGTGTTCTACTTCTGGAACAACGGCTGGAAGGCGCCACACAAGTTCTTCCTTTACACCTGCCAGTTGATTCACACCTATTCGGACGAGATCTCCGGCACCACCACCTGCGAGGGTTTGGGTGATTTCGTCCGGGATGCGCTGGTGGGGGATGTACTTCGCAGGAAGAACCCGAGCGTGTTCCGGCAACCGAAGAACAACGAGTGTTCGCTGACGATCAACTTTCGCGGCGGGGAGAAATTCGACCGTCTTCATGATGCGTGCTCGGGAAATACGAAGTGCGGGGTTTTCGATAATTCTCTTGGGACCACGGGTCGGGCGTGGAGTGAGCTGGATCTGGACTGGGTCGACGATGACGAATGCTGGAGCGGACGGCCCACCGATATTTGCGAGGGCCCAAGAATCAAGGCGGAAAACTTCGCAATCGCTGGCGACTTCAGCGCGACGTTTCACCCGATTTCCCTCGTGTTTTACGGCCAGGTGAGCGACTACATCCTGTTTCTGTCGCGCATCTGCCTGGATTACGCGCTGTACAGACTCAGCGAGGGAGCGACGCTTGGGGAGTTCTTTGGGTACTTTGATACCGCAACAAAGCTCGCTCGATATCCCCTGCGCATGATGGCTGCGCTCGGCAGGTACATCATCCACGAGATCGGGCACACCTGGCTGGAGACGGGCCATTGCGAGTGGGATTGCTGCTTCGACTCCGAGGCGCTCCGCTGGCAATGCGCGGTGCGCGCCAAGCTCGGTCTACCGCGGTTCGAGCAGGGCCCGCGATCCTCGGGGGATTACGACAACGCAGATGGGCTCGACCAAGAGGACTGCAACAATTGTGGCAACGACACCGAGACGTTCATGACCAGTTGCAGCATCTCGACGGAGGGTGAGGTGGGCGCAGACTGGGCGTTTGGGGCGAGTGGCTGTTGGGAGGAGGATCCGCGATGTTGATGCTGCTCTGGCTCGGGTGCCCGGAACGAGTGGAGCTGTGCGACCCCCCACCACTCGTCTGCAACGCTGGGCGGAACGAGGACTTCGATGCATGCGATGCATGTGGGGTCGTTTGGAACTGCTACAATAGCTATCCCGATTGGGAGCCCCGTTGGATCCGTACTGGCTGGGATTGCGAATGCATCAACGACGAGGGCCATGTGGATACGGACGAGCTTTGTAGTTGGGGCTACTGATGGTGCCGTGTCGCACGGCGGGGCTAATCACCCCCCCAAAACCACCCGCACCCGCTCCCGCACCTCCCGCAGCGCCACCGGCAGCGAAGCAGGCGAGAAGCACGCATCGATCTCGCGTCCGATGCCCTCCACCCGTCGGGTCCAGCCGTCCAGCGTGACCGGGTCTGCGCCCTCCGGTCGCGCCCTCATGACCGTCTCGGCGGCCTCGGCGATCCGCGCGGCGCGGGCCAACGGTCCCCCAGAAGCCTCGGCCGCGGCGCCCCGCAGCGTGGCGTTCTCGCTCCGGGAGAGCAGCGGGGCGAGCTCCTCGCGGGCCAGCGTCTGGTTTGCAGCGGTCGGCACCGCATAGACCAGCGGCCACAAGTCGGCTGGGCCCGCCACCGTCCGCCCGTCGAGCAGCGCGGCGGCCGCGATCAGCCGCTGCGACCGCACCACCCGCCGATCGGGTAGCACCACGCCGGCCTTTCGCAGCGTCCGCACGGCGTGCGCCAGCAGCGGTCTCGCGGCCTCTAAATCCACGTTGCGAAGCTGGGCCGACAAGCTGTCGAGCGCCGCCATCGCCCCGGGGACCGGCTCCGGCGGCGGGCCTTGCACCCCCCACCCCTCAGCCAGGAGCTGCTCCAAGAACGGATCGCCCACTGGCTCGACGAACGCGCGCACGAGAAAACGGTCTGCGAACGCGGCAAGCGACTCGTCGTCGGGGAGCGCGTTGCTGGCCCCTACGGCCACGCGAAGGGGAACAGCGCGGACGGTGTGGCCGCGTCGAAAGACCCGCTCGTTCAACACCCCGAGCAGGGTGTTCAGGATCGCGGTCGAACCGAGGAAAACCTCATCGAGGAAGGCGATCTCGGCCTCGGGCAACATGCCTGTGGTCTCGACCTCCACCGCACCCTCGCGCAGCCGCCGCAGATCGATGGGCCCGAAGATCTCATTCGGCTCGGTGAACCTGCCCAGCAGGTATTCAAAGGTCCGGCCGCCGAGGGCCCGGGCGACCCGGCGCGCGGCCTCAGACTTCGCGGTGCCGGGGGGACCGATCACCAGGACGTGCTCGCCGGCCACCGCCGCCAACACGATGGCCTCGACGAGCGTCTCGCGCTCGACCAAGCCGCGCCGGGCGGAGAGGATCGCGGCGTTGAGGGTGGCGACGGGGGTGGGGAGCATGGGGGGGGGTAACGTGCGGGAGTCCGGTGCCTCTTCACCCCGGCGCGATGACCCCTGGCGCTGGCTCCACCACCTTCGGCTCCCCCTCCGGCGCCCGCGGGAGCATCTTGCCCGGCGGCTTCACCGGCTCCGCCACTTCGGGCACCGGCTGCACCACCACCGGCTCCACCGCCACCGGCTGCCCCCCCTCCACCGCAGGCGCCGTCACCACCGTCGCATCGATGACCACGAGCAGATCCGCCTCCTGGTGCCCGTGCGTCTTGACCGTCATTCCAAGCTGCAGGTCCCCCGCCAGCACCGTCCGACCGTCGATGGTCAGCACCCCGGTCGCGGGCAGGTGGCCAATGACCGTCTGGCCTTCGCCGACTTGCACCCACGTGCGGGACTCCGCGCTTACAGACGTCACAATCCCCGTCACCGTGACCTCTCCCGCGTCCCCGCCCGTGGTGACAGGTGCCGGCTCCGGCGGGGGGTTGGGCTGCATCATCGGCTCTTGGACACCGCACGCCGCCAACATCACAAGGACACCGATCATGACGTCGCTCCCGGGCGGATCGCCGCCATCAGTTCGGTCCACTCGCGTTTGGAGAGCCCGGAGGATCCGGCGTCTACAGGTTCACCCGCCAGCAGCCTGCGGACCACGGCGAGCATCGGACCCGAGAGGTTGAACGCCCCGAGTCGATAGTCCACGAAAGCTTCGTAGCAGTGCGGCACCCAATCCTTCACTACGCTCGCGATGGCCTCGCCGTACACCCGGATCTCGTATTGGGCGTGCGGGTCGATGCGCAGCGCGAGAAAATGCAGCAAGTTGTGTAAATCAACTTTCCAATACCACTGGGTGTAGTAGCCGACCGAAAGGTTCATGCGGGCAAGCTCACGGGCCAGGCCGGCGTCGTCGATCAGCTTCTCGTAGGTGTCGTAGGTCTGCTCGTGGTCGCGGCGCAACAGGCGCAGCACCTCGGCGGCGCTGTCGGGGTCGAGGACCTCGCCGCGGCCCTGCTTGTTGTTGCTGGACTGCCGTGCCAGATCTTCGGGGCGGGGCAGGTAGAACTCGCGGTCCATGATCGAATAGCGCGCGCTGTACTCGTTCACGTTGGCGGTGCGGTGCCGGATCCACTGCCGGGCGACGAAGATTGGCAGCTTGACGTGCAGCTTCAACTCGCACATTTCCAGCGGCGTGGTGTGCCGGTGGCGCATCAGGTAGCGGATCAGCCCGCGGTCGTCGTTCTGCGTGCGCGTGCCCTTGCCGTAGGAGACGCGGGCGGCCTGCACCACCGCGCTGTCATCGCCCATGTAGTCCACGACGCGCACAAACCCGTGGTCGAGGCAGGGGATCGGGTGAAAGAGGCGCTCTTCAAGGGCCGGGACGGTCGGCCGTCGCGTGACGCAACGTTCGGCGAGTTGAGCCTGTAGTTCTGCGAGGTCGTCGGTGGAGACGGTCATGCGGCACGTTTAGCCCGGGGCGGCGTCGGGGGCGGCCTGAGCTCGCCTCGCCTTGATACCCTCCCGCGATGCCCGCCCCCGCCCGCGCCGAACCCCGCCCGCCCTGCGCGGGCCTGTGGGACACGCCGATGATCCAGGTGAACGGCGATGTCACGACCTGCTGCCTCGACGAGCACTTGGAAAACAAGGTCGGAAACATCAACGAGAAGCCGCTCTCGGAGATCTGGACCGGCGAGACGATGGAGCGCTGGCGCCAGGCTCACATCGACGGCCGATTTGCGGCCTCCGGCCCGTATTGCACGCGTTGTAACTGGCGATCCGCGGGTGCATTGTCTCCTGAGCGGATCGCAGCATGGCGGAGCCGGCCCCCCCGATGACCCTCGCGATTCGCACCGAGAAGCTCGGTAAAACCTACTACTCCGGCTTCTTCCGGTTTCCCTACCTGGCGCTGTCGGACCTGGACCTCGAGGTGCCCGAAGGCTCGTCCTTCGGGTTCATCGGCCCCAACGGCGCAGGCAAGACCACGGCGATCAAGGCGTTGATGGGCTTGCAGCGGCCCACCGCCGGTGCGGGCTGGATCCACGGCAAGTCGATCCTCGACACCGAGTGCCGAGCGCGCGTCGGCTTCCTCCCGGAGCGCCCTTACTTCTACGAGCATTTGACGGCGCGGGAGTTCCTGGACTTCTACGCCCGGCTCTCCGGCGTGCGGAGCGCAGACCGGGCGGCGAGGATCGCCGCGTTGTTGGAGCGCGTGGACCTCGCACGTTTTCGGGACATCGCGCTGGGCAAGTTCTCGAAGGGCATGCTCCAGCGGGCGGGTATCGCCCAGGCGCTCATCGCCGACCCCGATCTGCTCGTGCTGGACGAGCCGATGAGCGGTCTCGACCCGGTGGGGCGCGCGTTGGTCCGGGATCTGATCCTGGAGGAGCGTCGGGCTGGAAAGACCGTGTTTTTCTCGTCGCACGTGCTCTCGGACATCGAGGCCATCTGTGACCGCGTGGCGATGGTGGTCCGCGGCAAGCTGCGGGGTCAGGGCCTTGTCTCGGAGCTGCTCGCGGGGGCCGTGCTGCACGTGGAGCTGCGGTTGCGGCGCGGAGATGTGGTCGAGGTACGCCGGGTACCGCCCGCCGATGGGGACGCGGCGTTGGACGCGGCCCGGCGCGAGGGGTGGAGCGTGGTTTCGGTCCAACCCGTGTCCAAGTCCCTGGAGCAGGTGCTGTTGGACGAGGTGGAGCGCGCAGCACCCATCGATGGCAGTCGGATGGGGGTGCTGGCGTGAGCAGCGTCGAACGAGCTCTGGTGCGGATCGCAGCGGTGGCGATGAACACCTTTCGCGAGGCGGTGCGGGACAAGGTGCTCTACAGCATACTGCTCTTCGCAGCACTCCTGCTCCTGGCGTCGCTCGGGATGCGAGAGGTCGCGCTGGGCGACCGGGAGAAGGTCGTCCGAGGCGTCGGGCTGGGCGGCATCTCGTTGGTCGGTGCGATCATCGCGATCTTCCTGGGGGTGGGCCTCGTTTGGAAGGAGATCGAGCGCAAGACGATCTACACGCTGGCGTCGAAGCCGCTGCCACGCTGGCAGATCCTGCTGGGCAAGTACCTTGGACTGTGGACGACGCTCGCGCTGGAGGTCGTAATCCTGACAGTCATGTACACGCTGATCATTGGCTACCAACAGGGCATGCCGGGAGCGGGTGTGTTTGTCGCGATGGGCATGTTGATGTTGGAGTTGACGCTGGTCACCGCGTTCGCCACGCTGTTCTCGACGTTCGCGAGCCCCCTGTCAGCCAGCGCGTACACGCTCTGCATCTATGTGATCGGGCACTTCGCGGATGATCTGCACCTGTTCGGCCAGGCTAGCGACAACCCCGGTTTTCGGTCCCTGACGCTCGCGCTCTACCGGGTCGTGCCCAACCTCGGTATGTTCAACGTGAGGACCGAAGCGGTGCACGGTGTGCCGATCCCAGGGGGCGAAGTGCTGTGGGCCGGGCTCTATGCGCTGGGGTACACCACCGCAGTGTTGGGCGTAGCGATGATGGTGTTTGAACGGAGGGACTTCAAGTGACGTTGGTGCGGATGGCGGACATGGCGGCGCGGCATGGGCACGTTGCCGAGCGGGTGGAAGCGCTGGTGGTCGAGGTGCTGAGATCGGGCCGATATGTGGGTGGGCCCTACGTCGAGCGGGCGCAAGTCGCGTTGGCCGAGCACTTCGGTTGGAAGCACGCGGTGGGCGTAAACAGTGGGACCGATGCGCTCATCTACGCGCTCTACGCCGCGGGGGTTCGGCCGGGCGACGAGGTGATCGTGCCGGCCGTGACGTTCTTTGCCAGCGCTGGGGCTGTCTGTCGCGTTGGGGCGATCCCTGTGATCGCGGATGTTCGCGGGGATCTGCCGCTGCTGGACCCGGAGAACCTGCCAATCTCCTCGAAGACCCGGGCGGTGATGGCGGTACACCTGTTTGGCGAGCCCTGTGTGTTGCCAACCCTGGACGTGCCCATCGTGGACGACTCGGCCCAGACCGCCGGGTCCGATCCCCCGTGCAAGCTGGGCGAGATCGCGGCGGTCAGCTTCTACCCGACGAAAACCCTGGGGGCGGCGGGCGATGGCGGGTGTGTGTTCACGGATGACATCGAGGTGATGCGCAAGCTCAAGCTCCTGACGCACCATGGGATGCCGACCCCCTACTTTGCCGAGCGCGTGGACGGTGTCGTGGGCGCAAACAGCCGACTCGATGCGATCCAGGCGGCGATTTTGACGGTGCACTTGAGTGACATGCCCCGGAGGGTGTTCAACCGTCGCAAGACCGCGGCGATCTACGACCGCGAGCTCCCGCCGGACATTCGCCGCCTGCCCAGATCCCCGGGGCATCCGGTGCACCAGTACGTCGTTCAACTCCCGGAGACGGTGGGGCGTGAGGGCGTGATGCGCCGGCTCGCGGACCAGGGGGTCGAGTCCGCGATCTACTACCCCTGCTCGCTCTCGGCCCAGCCGGCACTGAGGGACTATGCGCGTCCAACGCCGAACGCGGACGCCTTCTGCGCCTCGTGCCTGGCGCTCCCTGTCCACGAGGCGTTGACCGAGGCGGAGGTTGGGCGGGTGGTGGAGGCGGTTGGGCGGGCTGTGTAGGAGCGAGCGCCGCGACGGCACGGTCAGAACCTACACCAGTTCTTCCGCCGAGAGGACCGTCACGGCCTGCCCGATCCATCGGTCAAGCGTCTCACCGTCCAAGCAAGCGCGGATGCGCCGCCGTGCCGCCTCGTCCACGGCGATTCCCCGCGCCTGCAGGAAAGTGAGGATCGCCTCCGCTTTACCCTCGGCTTTACCCTCGGCTTTGCCCCTGGCCTCCCCCCTGGCCTCCCCCTCCTCCGCCAACTCCCGCGCCTGCACGATTTCGGCCGCGACCTGCTCATACGCATCCTGCTCGATGTCGGTGAAGGTGGCCCAGTTGGCCAGCTCGACGGCCCTCCGATGGGGCCCCTTCGGGAGCTCTGCGGGAATTCGCGTGAGCCGTTTGGCATGCGCGAACAGCCAGGCCCACAGCGCGCTCCCGCCACCGGGCCGCTCGCCACCCAGCTTCGGCAGCTCCAGGAACGCATACTGAACCTGGCGGAGGCCAGAGCTGCCGGTGCTCCTCTCGGTCAGGTTCCAACGGCTGAGCATCGGCACCCGGGGCTGGCCCATCGCATCGCGCTCCGCATCGGGCCAAAGGCAGAAGTCACAGATGGAGATCGCGAAGACATCCTTCAGCGAGCCGTATTCCCCCGTCTCCTTGAGTTGGCCAACATAGGCCTTGCACGCATTGTAGACGACCCGGTTCTCGAACCCCTTCGTGTGCAACAACTGCATTTCGACGATGAACGTATGACCCGCCTGGTCGGTGCATCGAATGTCCAGGATCGAGAGCTTGGCGCCGTCCGCGATGGGCAACTGCTCCGATGGGAGGTACTGGATCCGGGTGATGACCTCATCGCCGACCCGTTCCAGCAAGTCGTTCAACAACGCGATCAGCAACGGAGGGTGCTTCGCGAAGATCCGCCGGAAGACGAAGTCGTTCTTGAGGTCTGCGAACTTCATGGGGAGAGGCTAAGGACGGCGGGGGCGGGGCGCAAGCTGAACAGACGGGAATGCCGGGGCTTGGGGGCCCGGCAGGCGTCGTGACAATTCGTGACAGTCAGAACTCGACGCATACAACATGCACAAGTGGCCCTGGCCCTGGCCCTGGCCCTGGCCCTCGCCCTCGCCCTCGCCCTCGCATAACGTATCGTGGCCGCAACGGCAGGCGTGCGGTGAACTCAAGCCCTGGAACACACCACATGTCGCTCATCAACCAGCTCCCCGAAGTCAGCACCGCGGTCAGCGGCAACACGACAACCTACGTCTACTATTGGCTGACCGGCTGGATCCCGTGCATCGCGATGAACGCGGCGATGGCGACGTTGAAGCTTCGGAACTGCGGCGGAAACGTGCGGATCTTGCCCGTGCTCCAGTTCGCCGAAGTCCGCACGGACAAGCCCAGCGCGGTGACGACCCTGGCCGGCTTCACCGCCCTCAGCGCAGATGACGAGTACACGATCACGGCGACGAACTACGGGATCGGTACGCTCGCCCCCGGCAACACAAACTTCAATATGAGCACGTGTGAGAACATGTGCGCAGCGGTCTACAGTGACTGACCCCACGGATCGCGTCGGGAGGCGACTTTACAAGGACCCCAACACCGGGGAGGAGGTCGTCGTCGAAATCGACCGCCCCGTCCATGTCTCGCCTCGCATCGTCTCGGACCCGCCCGTGGACCCAGACGGTGTCGGCTGCCCGCCAACCCATGGCTACTGGACGGTTGCATACCGCGTCCGGAGGGACGACCAGATCCAGTCTTTCCTGACGGACGGGGCGGACTCCTTGGGCGCTCTCTTCTCCGCGCTCGTGGAGCTGGCGCACATCGTCGAATCTGAGCGGCTCGTCGGCCTGTGGGTGTTTCCGCATATGTGGCTCAGAGCTGTCGGCCGGAGGCACGCGGATTGCCCGCACTACGGAGAGGGGCCTTGCACGGCCCCCGCCACAGCGACCTCCGCCGGGGCGAAGCGTCCGCGCAAGGCCCGAGCAAAACCCGCGACCCCGGACGACAAGCCGACCGGGAGACGGAATAGCGGCTGATCGGCGCACGCCCGTCAGCCACAGGCTGGCCGATGATCACGCCACACGCTTCACGATCACAGACAGAACATCGCCGCCGCCGCCGGCGGAGCGAGGTGGTGACGACGCCGGGGCGCGCATCACCTGGTCGTCACTCCGGGGCTGGCTCGACGGATGGCGCGACATCTACCGGCGGCAGACCGCCGCAAAGCGGTACGAGGCCCTGAGCGCGCACCTTGGCCTGCTCACCGAGGCGCACGTCGAGCAGGCCGACCTGCCCGAGCTCGACGAGCTGGAGCGCGTGCTGCTCGACGGGCACAACGTGCTGCCGCCGAGGGGGAAGCCCGAGGGGCATCCCACCACGCAGCTCCGGACGCCATCGACCGGACGCGGACTCCGTACCGTGTCGCGGACGCCTCCCCCGAGGAGCCGGATGCCTGGGCCGCGGGCATCCTCAGTGCGCCCCCGCCGCGGATGGCGGGACGACCATTGCATATCGGGTTCGGAGGGCCGAAACCGTCCAGTCGTTTCTGACCGACGGGCCGGACTCCCTGGGCGTGCTGTTCAGGGCGCTGTCGGAGGTGGAGGACATCGTCACGTCCCAACGGTTCCTCGGCCTGCCCGTGTTCCCGCATTCATGGCTCAGAGAGGTCGGCCGAATGCACATGGATTGTCCGCCCGGCCCTTGCGCCGGCGTGGGCGGGCAAGCCGCACCGCCCGGGGCGGTCCTGACTGGCGACCTTGATCGACAGGAGGCGCCCGGATGCACGCTTCCCGGCCGGAGGTAGCTCATCGGCCCCGACGGTCGAGCCAAACCCTCACCCCCCCACAACCTCCATCGACTCGTTGCCCCCCCCGCTCCCCCGCGGTGTCGCCCAGATCAAGGCGCCGGTCCCCGCATCCAGGGCCAGAACCACGCTTCGGAGCCCGATGTAGACCCGCCCTTCGGCCACCGCCACGGGGGCGTTGGCCAACCGTACTTGCCACCTTGGTCCTGACGTATCAAAGCGTGCGTACGCCCCTGAGCGGGTCGCCAGCACGCCCTCCGGCAGCCCCCCCGCCCCCGGCAGCACCGCCTGCGCCGTCCACCCCGCGGGCAGCGTGAACGCGCCGCTCGGCAGCGCTACGAGCCCTGTCGCATCCGCCCCCACGCCCACCGGCAGGAGCCGCTTGCTCGGCTCCCCCAGCCCTCGGAGCACCACCTTCCCCTTCGCCGCGTCCACGAGGATCCACCCGCCGCCCCCCCGCAGTAGCCAGGCTCCCTGCTCGCAGTCGAAGACCCGGGCTTCCGCCGTTCCCAGGGTTTTGGCGGAGAGTGTCCACCGCCGCGCGCCCTTGAGGGTGTAGGCCTCGAGATCCCCGGCGGTCGTGACCAGCGCCAGCAGGTCCCCGCACGACGCGCCCTGAACCCCGCCGCGCTGGATGGTCGCCGTGGTCTTGCCCTCCGTCTCGACGAACCAGGTCGTGTCGTTGAACTTGCGCAGTTGTACGGGATCGGCCCAAGGTTTGTGGAACGCGATCACCGGCCCCTCCGGCGCGGTCTCCAGCGTATGCACCTGCGGGATGTTTCCGACGCGGGCCAGGAGCGCGCCGTCGTCCCGGGCCAAGAGCAGCGAGTCGTCGCCGCTGCGCAGGAGCAACGCTGGTTTTGGAAGAGGAAAGCGAATTCCCGCCTCCCCAGGCGGGTCGATCTGCAGCCGCGTCGCGCCATCGAACCCGTACACCGCGAGCCGCCCGGACAGCGCGTGGATGACGCCCTCGGGCTGCAGCCACCAGGTGCCCGACTGCTCCGTCCACGTCGCGGCGATCGTGCCATCCGGAAGGACCAGGCGCCTCGGTCCGTCCGCCCCCGGGTCGCGCGTCAACATCGTGCCCGCGCCCGCCCCCTCGACAAGCACGTCGGTGACGCGCCCTTGCTGCGCCCGCCAGACCACGGGTTCACCGGCGCCCAGCAGGCGGGCAGCGTCGCCGTCGAGGCAGACCGCGCGAGGCCCGTCCAACAGCGTGCACCGCGGATTGGATCCGAGCGCGTCGGCGGGGATGACAAGGGTACCGTCGAACCGCCGAACCCCCCGGTCATCCAAAAACCCGTCCGCGACGGCAGCGTCCGCGGGGCCCTCCCAGAGCGTCACGGACAGACCCGTCCAAGGATCGACCGACCGCACTCTGTCCCCGGTCGTGTAGATCAAGCCGTGGCGTCCGACGGTCCAGTCGGATCCGGCGCGGGGGGTTTCGGAGACGCGAAGGCCCTCGCGCGCGGACCACAGCGCGACACCGTCCTGCAGCGTCATGGCCAGGTCGTCCCCCTCCCACGCCAGCGCAGTGACCCGCAAAGGGAGCGTAGCGAGCAGCTCGCCGCCGGGGACCGCATAGACCCGCACGATCTCGGAGCCCGCGTGGGCGAGCCGCGTCGAGGTGAGCGCAGCGTCTTCGGCGCGGGCCGAAGCGAGGAGGGCGAGCAGCACCGGCGTCACTTCCCCCGCCCCCAAGCGACGATATCCCCGTCTACGGTCCCGAATGTCGCCGCAGGCCCCAACGCTGGCATCGCATCCGTGAGCAGCAGTTGGGTCGGCTTGCCCTTTCCATCGATCGCGACCCAAGGGCCTGTGGCGGTGCCCAACTGAACGAGAAACCGGTCTCCCTCCACAGACAGTTGGGGTGCCGACAGGCGCCAGACCTCGTCCCCATCGGCGTTCCAAGCCACCCGATCGTCTCCGTCCCGCCCCACGACCAGACGGCCGATCGGCTGGCCCGGCGCGCACCCTGAGCTTGAGAGGTCCAAGCGCTGGCCGCAGCGCCAACCCTCCGGCCCGTCGAACCAGAGCACATCGCCCGATGCGCTGGGCGCCTCGAGCTTTTCGTACATGCCGGGCAGAAGGCCGTGCCCTTTGCCATCGGGCCCGACCACAAAGTCTCCGAGCGGGCCATCCAAGAGCGCCCAGCCGTCGCCCACCGCCCCCAGCGAACCGTGGATCTGCCAGGCGTCCGCGCCGTCCTTCGCGCTCCAAGCACGAACATCACGCGACCCGGCCATCACGACGTCGCCCATCGTCCAGAGCCCCGTCGTCCTCGGCAGCCGCCGCTCGTCCCGGGTCCACCGCAAGCTGCCGTCTGCGTTGAGCACCCCGACCGTGCGCTCGGACCGGAACGCGACTGCCCCGTCGAGCAGCGCCGCGACCTGGGTGACTGGCTCAGCCGCCCGGTATCGCCAAGTGGCAGCCTCAGGCTTCGGCAGCTTCACCGCCCCAAGATCCCGCCAACGCAGACGGTCGGCGACCTCCCGCAGCGTGCCCTCCGCGAGCACGCGGCCGTCCTTGTCCACGAACATCGCGCCGGGATTTGGTAGCCCGAGGTGGACCGCAAGGTCGTCGCCGAAGTCCCCAACCTCCACGGTCTGCGCCGGGTCGTGCTCCAGCGTGAACGCCCAAAGCCCCTCTGCCTCGCCCTCTTCCCGCAGGGCGACCATCCGACGTGCGAACGCCTCCTCCGAGAGCCCGAACAGCAGGTCGATGTCGGGATCCGCGGCGGCGTCCAGGATGCGCGCCGGGACCTCCTCAGGATCCCCGATGATCACGAGCACGGGCCGCTCGGGACGCAGCGGCAGGGTGACGGGGTTCGTGTTGATGCGGACGTTGGTCAGCCCAGCGACCGACCGACCCGGGGACAGCGGCTTCCGCTCGGTCGAGAAGATCACCGCGCCCTCCGACCTCGGGGGCCACGCTCTCGGTGGGAGCAGCGCCTCCAGCGGGTTCGCTGCGGTCGTGCCCAACACACCCTGCAGCGCCGCAACACGCGCGGGATCCGCCACGGCTGCCGGCGGGTTGGTCGCCCGATGCAGCGGGTCGTCCGCCGCTGCACCCTCCAAGGGCACCGGGGCCACGACCGCCGGCCAGGCGGGAAGCTTGCCGCTCTGAAGGCTGAGGATCGTCCCGTCCGGCCCTGTCAGCACTGCGTCGATCCAGCTCCCGCTGATCGCCGTCGTGCTGGTCAGGGTGTAGGCCTGGGTGCCGGTGGCCGTGTCAACAACCAACCGCGCGGCCGGCTCCCCTCTTCCCTTGGCCCCAAGCTCGCTCCAGACCAATGCCCGGGAGGTGAGCAGGATCGGCGCCATCGACCGCGTGACCACCCACAGCTCCCGCCCCGTCGCCACTTCGAGCAGCGCGCTCCTCGGCCCGGAAGCAGGCTCATCGACCAACAACACCAGCCTTCCATCCGTCGATATCAGCCCCTGGCGTGCCCATCGCGGGATTTCCACCCCCACGTCTCGCCCGGTCGTCAGGTTCACCACCCGCGTGCCCGTGGGCGTGAGGCGGAGCCCCAGATCCCCGGTGCGCGCACCCACCGTGTCGTAGGGCGCCGCGGGGCCCGAGGCCGCCGGAGAGGCCGCCGCCACCGACGTGATCGTGCCCGCGAAGGGATCCCACACCAGGGTCCCCAGGCGCATGGCGAGCGCATCCCCGCGGGCTTCGAACGCCGGGTTCGCCGAGACCTGCAGGCGCTCGGGCGCCCCCAGCTTGCCCGACCGCCAGGGGAACCGGAGGAGCTCCTGCGAGGTCAGGATCCAGAGCGTGTCCGCCGTCAACGCCGCCGCCCGGCTCTTGATCGGGACCATGGCGACGGGCTCGCACTCCATCGACACCAGGAGGACAGAATTCGCGTCGCGAACCACAACAGGGTCGCCCGCGATCTCGGGAGCCATCACGGGCCCCTTCGGCCCGGTCAGATCACACGAGGCGGTCTTGCCCCGGATCGTCAGATCCTCGCCGGTATAGGCGATCCCGCCATTTGGAAGGCCCACGGCATATCGGATACCCTTTGCCCGGGTGGATTCCTGGGTGCCATCGGGGTGAACGCGGGTGAGGGTGTCTGGCGTTGCGAGGAGCAAATCGTCGCCGGCCAGTGTCGCGAACCGGACACCCGCGAGCTGGAAGGTGCCGGTCCCAAAACCCACCGAGAGGAGGTTGTTGCGTGCTTCGGCCACCTTCGTGAGGGTGAAACCGCCAAGTCGAGTTGGGTCGTCCTGGGCGGATTCCAATACACGGCCGTCTGTCAGATCCAGACGGATTCGGGCGCTGCCGTGGGTGAACCAGACAGCGTCTTTGGAGAGGAGCAGGCGGGCATCGTCGTGGGTGAGCCTGGGGGGCGGGTCGGCGGCGAGCGCGAGGGCGAGGAGGAGCACGGGGGGAGTATAGCGGGGTGGGGGGAGGCCCCGCCCGCCCCGACTCCCAGCGGCGAAGCACGGCGGCGCCGGCGGCCTGGCCCATCCAAGCGCGCCGCCCCCAAAAGGCTGACGATCCCTGGGGTATTCTCCCCCGCTAGCCCCGACGCGGGAGTACCCGCGCCGGGGGCCCGGGCGACGTTGGATTCTGCGGCTCCGGGAGCAGCCGCGGCGCCCGCTGCGAGTCTCGCGGGCGGCGCTCCCGGTCTATGCGCTGCGGACTCCTAGGCCAGCAGGTCCTTCACCGTCTCCCGCTCGTTCAACAGCTCCTGGGTCGTCGCCGCGATCTTCGCCTTGGCGAAGTCGTCGAGGTGGAGCCCCTCGACCACCTTGAAGTTCCCTCCGGCCGACGTGACGGGGAAGCTGAAGATCAAGCCCTTGGGCACATCGTATTGCCCCTCGGACCACACACCCATCGAGGTGAAATCGCCAAGCGCGCTGCCGTGCCAGAGCGTGGACATGTGGTCGATGGCGGCGGCGGCGGCCGATGCGGCGGAGCTGGCGCCTCGGGCCTCGATGATCGCCTTGCCGCGGGTCGCGACGGTCTTGAGAAAATCGCCTTCGAGCCAGTCGCGACCGACCTGATCGGTGACCAGCTCGCCGCGGACTTTGGCGTTCGCGAAGTCAGGGTACATCGTGTCGGAGTGGTTGCCCCAGATGCCGAGGTTTGTGACCTCGCCGGGGAGCGCGTTGAGCTTCTTCGCGAGCTGGGCCTTGGCGCGGTTCTCGTCGAGCCGGGTCATCGCGTGGAAGCGGTCCTTTGGGATGCCAGGGGCCGAGTGCGCCGCGATCAGCGCGTTGGTATTGCAGGGGTTGCCGACCACGATCACGCGGATGTCGTCCGCCGCGTTGTCGTTCAGCGCGCGGCCCTGGCCGGTGAAGATGGGGCCGTTCGCGGAGATGAGATCCGCCCGGTTCATGTCCTTCGTGCGCGGGCGCGAGCCAACCAGAAAGGCCTGGTTGATGCCTGAGAAGGCGATGTTCGGATCGTCCGAGATCTCGACGCCGTGCAGCAGCGGGAACGCCGAGTCGAGCAGCTCCATCACAACGCCCTCAAGCGCTTTCATGCCGGGCGCGATCTCGAGCAACTGCAGGATGATGGGCTGGTCTTTTCCGTAGCACTCACCCGAGGCGAGGCGGAACAGCAATGCGTAGCCAATGTTGCCGGCGGCGCCGGTGACTGAGACACGGATGGGAAGGGGCATGAGATCTCCGAGGGGAAGGGGGCGCAGGATTATCCTGGCAGGGGTGGGGCGGCTCGCTCCGATCCGCTGGGTTTCACGTCGGGCCGTGGAACGCCGCGGCACATTCGCGGGGGCAGGAGATAGGCTCCTCGGCGAGGTGTGAATGTCCCTTTCGCGTTGGATCCTCGGCTCCGCAACGGTGGTCATCCTCGGGTGCAAGGGCGGCTGCGCGCCGGCCCCTCCGCCCGTCACGAACACGCCGCCGGCGACCTCGGTCACGACCACAGCGGCCGCCCCGGCGACCCCGGGGGTGGAGACCCGGCCGCTCTACTACGAGCGTGCACTGACCTCCGCGGACCTCGATGGGCGCTCGCTCATGGAGCTCTCGCTGATGCGGAACACCATCTTCGCGCGGGCTGGCAACCCGTTTCAGAAACCCTGGCTGGACAACTACTTCCGGGCGCAGAGCTGGTACGTTCCTGCGGCGAAGATGGACGGTTCCAAGCTCACGGAGATCGACGCGGCCAACGCCGCGATGATCTCTGACCGCGAGAACAGCTTCAGCCGGGAGCAGTTGTTGGCGATGAAGGAGGCAGTGAACCCGGCGGATCCCAACGCGACCGTGGAGCTCTCCCTGTTGAGCGGGGCGCTGGGGGAGTGGGTCGGGGACGCAGGTGTGGCGGCGGAGGCTCGAAACCCCCTGGAGGATCCCACCGTGCTCGCGCAGCAGCTCACGCTCGCGCAGATCGACGAGATGTCGCGTCGGGACCTGCGGCTTTTGCGCAACACGATCTACGCCAGGCACGGTCGGCCGTTCAAGTCCGAGATCCTGCAGATGTATTTCACCGACAAGGCCTGGTACCTCCCCGACCCCGGGTACTCCGACAAGGCGCTCACGGCCGTGGACCAGCGCAACATCACGCTCGTTCAAAGCGTCGAGGATCGGCTCGGCGGCGCGTTGAGCGACTGGGATCACCGCTCCGAGGAGGGCTGGTTCTCCGGTGCCTGATGAGCAAATTGCACCCCGGCGGGGTGCAGTTTTCTCCGGGGGGCTGCGCCCCCCAGACCCCCCGTGCCGGACGCTACCCAGGTCCGCGAGTACGCGGACCTGGGTCCGGGAACGCCGGCTCCGGAGTACCGGACCGGAGTTCCCGACGCGGTCCGGCCGCAATTGCCAAACTCCCTGGCGGGTACGCGGACGAGTTGGGCCGGGGGCTCTGCAAACGGACCGGAGTCCCCGACGCGGTCCGGCCGCAATTGCCAAACTCCCTGGTGGACAGTTCGACGGGCTGTGTCACGACCGAACATAACTGAGGGGCTCAGTTATGTTCGGTGGCCGGTGTCCCCCCTCCGCCCGATGGCCCCAAGGCCGGCCTCCGATCAGAACTTCCCCCGCCCCCCCTCCACCACCATCCCCGTCCCCCCCAGCGCGTTCACCACCCCCAGGACCCCCAGCGGATCTGGCGATCGCATCGCCCCCGCCCCCCCGAGCCCCGCCTGGATCGGCAACACCTCCGCAGGGTGGCCCGCCCCCAG
>CANKNP010000031.1 GCA_947483545.1 Deltaproteobacteria bacterium
CTCGCGGGGTTCGGGAGAGCACGACCGCGCCCACGACCACGCCGTCGGAGCGGACCGGGCGGGCGACGAACACCCGGACGTTGGACCGGCGGCTCGCGCTCGAGAGCGGTTGGGTGCGACTGTTGTCGGTCGGTCGGGGGCGGGTGGCGAGCCCCGCCGCGCCCGCGAGCGCCGTCTGCACCTCGCCATCGTCGGAGATGTCGTCACCGACACCATCTCCGGAGCTGGCGACCACCACGCCGGCGTCGTCCACGACCCGAAACCCGGCGAGGGTCGATTGTTTCGCGGCGACGAGCAGGCGGGTGGTGGGGTCGGAGATGCCCGCGATGGAGCGGGGATCTTTGGCGTGGCGAAGCTCGGACGCGATGTGCAGCGCCAGGAGCGACGCCTGGTGGTCGAGATCCTCGCGGGTCTGCTCCTCCAGATCCTTGGCCAGGGCACCGGTCCCGTAGAGCGTGACCAGCGGCAGGGTGAGCACCGCGAGGTGGGAGATCAAGAGCCACCGGCGCAGGGTGAGCACGGGAAGGGGAAGGTTCAATCTAGGCCTTTCGAAGGCGATAACCCAATCCGTGAACGGTCTCGATGGGATCCAAATCAAAGGCGCGGAAGTGCGCGCGAATGCGGCGGACGTGCGAATCCAGGGTGCGATCGGACAGGTGATAGTTTTCGCCGTACGCCAAATCGGTCAGCTCATCGCGCGTGTACACTTTTCCGGGCCGACCCAACAGCGCCTTCAGGATCGCAAACTCGGTGACGGTAAACGCGAGCTCGGTGTCGTCCACGCGGATGCGGTGCTCGACGGGATCGAGCCGGATTCGGCCCAGCGCGAGTTCGGGGGAGGGCGGGGCGGCGGCCTCGGGAGGTGCGGCCCGGCGCAGGACGGCGCGCACGCGGGCCACCAACTCGCGGGGGGAGAAGGGCTTCGTCAGGTAATCGTCCGCGCCCAACTCAAGGCCGAGCACGCGGTCAAACTCCTCGTCGCGTGACGACAGGAAGACGATGGGCACCCGGGAGCGCATCCGAATCTGTCGGCAGGCCTCGATCCCATCCATCTCGGGCATCACGATGTCGAGCACCACGAGGTCTACGTCCGCGAAGCCGGCGACAGCGCCGCGTCCGTCGGAGACCTCGCGGACGTCGAAGCCCGCGCGCTGCAACGCGAAGACGACGACCTCGCGGAGGTGGGGATCGTCGTCGGCGACAAGGATGCGGGGCATGGGGGAATGTAGCGCGCCAAGCTCAACGAGCTTCGATACCCCCGCCCTCAAAACGCCCCGGCGCCAGCTCCTCCGGCAACGCCACCCCCTCGAGCAACGCTGCCGCCATCGCCATCGCGGTGAACGGGGCCAGCAGGATGCCGTTTCGGTGATGCCCGGACGCGATCCAGAGGTCGCCGTACTTGCCGAGCAGCGGGAGCCCATCCGGCGTGCCGGGGCGGAAACCCGACCACGCATCCAGCAGCTCGGCATCTGCGAGATCGGGGCACAACGTTCGGGCAACGCGCCACATCGCGGCGATGCCGTCCGGCGTGACGCCGCGCTCGAACCCGACCTCTTCCATCGTCGCGCCAACCAGCACGCGGCCATCGGCGCGAGGCACGAGGTACCCGCCGGCGCCGTACACCACGGTCCGCGGTCCCAGACCTCGCGGCCGAAGGGCGATGACCTGTCCACGCACCGGGCGGACCGGGATGCTCGCCAGCCCCGGCACCCGCGCGGTCCACGCTCCGGCGCAGATGACCGCGGTGCCATCCACCCAGCCGACCCCATCGACCCGGGCACGGTCCGCGCGAACCTCGACCACCTCGCCTCGCACGAAGCGCACCCCGGCTGCCACCGCCGCCCCCTGGACGGCCGGCATCAGGTCCTTCGGGTCGACCCAGCCTTCGCCCTCGACGATCCAGTCCCCGTCTACCTCACACGCACCTGGCGGCCCCTTCTCGCCGACCACGCGCACCCCCGTCAGGTGGATGTCCACGCGGGTGCCCGAGGCGTCGGAGACGGCGGCCACCCACGTGGGGTAGGTCGCGAGGCTTTGCTTGCCGAGCAGGAGCGCTCCGCCATGGGCCCACGCCTCCACCGTCGGCGCGAGGATCCCCGCGGCAGCGGTGGATGCCTCTGCGCCCGGGACGCCCCGCTCGACCAGGACCACGTCCGCGCCTCGTCGCGCCAGCTCCCACCCGAGCGCGCAGCCGTGGAGCCCCGCGCCGACCAGGACAAACCGACTCATTTCGCCGCCAGCACCCCGTGCCGCAAGCCCCGGTCACTCACCCGCAGGGCTTGCCGCCTGACCTGCTCCAGCACCCGCAAGAGGATCGTGGACCCGGCGAGCAGCGTGTCGGCCCGGCCGGGACTCACGGCGACGAGCGCCTTCCGCTCCTCTGGGCTCGCGGCCAGGAGCCGGTCAATCCACTTTCGAAGCGCCGCGACCGACAGCGTGCCGCCGTGGACCTTCGCAGCGTCATACGTGGAGAGTCCCAGCTCCAGCGCCATCAGCGTCGTCGCCGTGCCCGCGACCGCCACCACGGCCTTCGGGATGCTCGGCACCGCCA
This sequence comes from Deltaproteobacteria bacterium, assembly GCA_947483545.1. The sequence goes on from CANKNP010000031.1 coordinate 2,552, forward strand.
GGGTCGCGATCGTCGCGTCTACATGGGCGCGAAGCTTCGCGTAGTCGCTGGCCGAGACCGCGCCGTACCCCAGGAACTGCTCTGTCAACCGCACGGTGCCGACCTCCAAAGAGACCGCGCTGCGGATCTGTCGGCCTTCCCCCGCGATCACCTCGGTCGAACCCCCGCCGGGATCAATCACCATGGTCGTCCCCGCTGGCAAGTCCATGCCGACGACGCTCCCCAGCCAGGTGAACCGCGCTTCCTCCTCGCCGGAGATGACCTGCACGCGCAGGCCGGTCTTCTTCTGGACCTCCGCGTAGAAAGAGGGGGCGTTCATCGCGCGGCGCGAGGCGGAGGTGGCGACCGCGTGGACCTCCGCGGGGGCGACGCCCATCTCCCTCGCCTTGCAGGCGTAGGTCACGAGCACCGCCATCGCCGCCTCCATCCGGTCGGGTCGAAACAGCCCGCGTTCGGGGCCCATTCCTTTGCCGAGCCCGACCACGTTTTGGATGTCAGCCATGGTAGCCCCAGCATCGTCCTGGACCAGCAAGAGGAGGGAGTTGGAGCCGATGTCGATAGACGCGCGCATCCGGCGGGGTAACCGGCCGCCGCCGCGGGGGTGTCCGCGACCCCGCAGCGTGCTATCCTTCCCGCGTCGTTGCGCTGGCGTTGGCGCGGAGACCGCCTGCCTTTCCGCTGATCCCGAGGAGAAATGGAGTCCCGCCGCCGCTTTCGATTCATCAAGGAGATTGCCGCCGGCGGCTTTGGCAAGGTGTACCTTGCCGAAATGAAGTCGGGCGACAACTTCTCGACGATCGTGGCCGTAAAGGTCCTCCACGGCAAGTGGGTCGGGAACGACGAGATCGTGATGCGGTCCCGGGATGAGGCGCGGCTCCTTGGAAAGCTGCGCCACCGCAACATCGTCCGCGTGGAAGACCTCACGGCGATCACCGGGCAGTGCGCCATCGTGATGGAGTACCTCCAAGGGGTGGATCTCAAGACCATCACGAACTATCTCAAGGAAAATGGGCGCATCTTTCCCCGACAGTCGGCGTTTGAGGTCATCGCGCAGATGGCCATCGCGCTGGACGCCGCCTACAACACGGTGCCCCTGCAAGGCGGCACCCCGCTCCAGGTCATCCATCGCGACATCAAGCCCTCGAACGCCATGGTGACCATCGAAGGCGACGTGAAGGTGCTCGACTTCGGCACGGCGCGGGCCAGCTTCGAGGAGCGCGAGGCCAAAACGCAGGCGCTGGCCTTCGGGAGCGCGGCGTACATGAGCCCTGAGCGGCTGATGGGCGAAGATGACACGACCTCGGCCGATATTTTCAGCCTTGGCGTCACCCTCTACGAGCTGCTGACGCTGGACTCGTTCGGCAAGATCCAGATTCGACCCGAGAAGTTCGAACAAACCCTCAAAGACAGGATCGCGGGGATCGATCTCTCCCAGATGGGGGACGTCCACGCCGGTCAGGTGCGGGAGTGCCTCGCCGCGATGCTGGCCTACGAGCAGGTGCAGCGCCCGACGGCTTCGCAAGTGAACGACATCATGGACGAGCTGGCGGAGAAGACCCGCGATGGCGGGCTCAAGCGCTTCGCCAAGGACTGCGTCAAGCTCGTATATGAGGCGCATGAGCCGCCCCAGGATCCGGACGATCCGCTTGTGGGGCACACGATCGTCGAGGAGCGCTCGGGGTTCACCGGGACCGAGATCGACTCGACCTGGGAGGACAGCGTGGTGCCCGTGCCGTCGAACGGTGCGTCGGGCCCGATCGACATGCCGAAGAGCCGCCCCGACACCGCGTTTGCGCCCAAGGTCCCGTTCGGCATCGCCACCGTGAACCCGTCGGCGACCGCCGCCCGCCCGGTGGACGACGGCCGGCCCAAGACCGTGCCGATGCAGCGCGAACCGTTGCTCTCGCCGACCAAGACGTTTGACACCTTCGATGAGCCGGCCGCCGCAGAGGCGCCTCCGAAGGGCGGCGGCAGCGGGATCCTGAAGATCGTGATCGCGCTCGCGGTGCTCGGGTTCCTTGGGGTCGTCGTGGTGGGTGGGGGCCTGCTGATCCTCAACGGGACGGGCACGGCGGCCACGAACGGGCCGACAGACCCGCCGAAGGCCAACCTCCCGTCCGGCACGGTGGATCCGGACTGGGCGGCCAACGCCGATGGCAAGGGCGGGGTGCTGTTGTCCATCCCCGAGAAGGCGGTCGAGGTCACGATCAACAACGCGACGACCTTCAAGAGTGAGTGGGACGGATCAGGCTTTCTGCGCCTGCGCGACCGCGACGGCGGCACGTACCGGACCAAAGTGAAGCTCGCGGCCGGCGATCGGACCGTGCGGGCAGACTTTGCGGTCGAACCTGGCAAGACGTGTATGTTCAAGCTCGACGTGGGAGGCGGCACATGGCAGCAGGGCGAGTGTCGATGAAGCAGCCCGCGCGCTTTGGCGTCGTGGCGATGATCGCGGCGACCTTCGCGAGCCCGGCCTGGGCGGAGGACGCCACGTTCGCGAGCATGCTTGAAGCCGCGAAGGGGAAGATCCTCGCCAAGGACTACCGCGGCGCCGAGAAGGCCCTCGACGAAGCGAAGCTGCTCGCCCCGCAGAGCGCGACGTTGATCCAGAGCGGCGACCTGTCGCGACTCCTGTTCTACCGCGGCGTCGCGGAGTGGTACGGTGGGGACCGCGACAAGGGGGCGTTGGACGCCTGGCGTGCCGCAGCCGTGCTCAACCCCGACTATCAGCCCGATGCCAGCGTGCTGCCGGAATCCGAGGCGCAGGACGCGTTCTACGCCGTGAGCAGCGAGGTGAAGGGCTATGCCGAGAGCCCGCTCAACGTGCCCGAGGACACGGGCGATGCGACGCTGTTCATCGACGGCACCCGGAAGGAGCCCGGCGAGGCGGTCCACGTCGGCGAGCACTTTGTGCAGGTTCGATGCGGCGAGGGCAACGTGGTGGGGAGCTGGTACACCTACGGGGTGGCGCCGCCCGACTACCTCGTGCTGTGTACAGGCGGGGCCTACCCCGGCGTGAAGGTCAAGGTCGTCAAGACGGACACCAAGACGGAGAGCAAGGCGGAGGCCAAGGCGAGGGCGGCGGCGGAAGCGGCCGCCGCGCTCGCAGCGGAAAAGGTGGTCGCCGAGGCGCGGGCCAAGGCAGACGCGGAGGCCGCCGCGAAGATCGCAGCGGAGAAGGCGGCGGCGGACGCTGCGAAGGTCGCCGTCGACAAGGCGGCGGCCGACGCAGCGAAGGTGGTGGCGGACAAGGCCGCAGCGGAAGCCGCCAAGGTCGCGGCGGAAGCTGCGAAGGTCGCGGCGGACAAAGCCGCGGCCGATGCGGCGAAGGTCGCGGCGGAGAAGGCAGCGGCAGACGCTGCGAAGGTCGCGGCAGACAAAGCCGCGGCCGATGCGGCGAAGGTGGCGGCCGACAAGGCGTCCGTCGAGGCCGCGAAAGTGGCGGCAGCGGCAGACGCTGCGAAGGTCGCGGCAGACAAAGCCGCCGCGAGCGCGATGAAGGCGGCAGCGGACAAGGCGGCGGCGGACGCTGCGAAGGTCGCGGCCGACAAGGCAGCGGCGGACGCAGCCAAGGTCGCCGCCGACAAGGCGACGGCAGAGGCGGCCAAGGTCGCAGCGGACAAGGCGGCCGAGGATGCGGCGAAGGTCGCGGCGGAGAAGGCGGCAGCCGAAGCTGCCAAGGGGGCAGCCGACAAGGCAGCGGCGGAGGCTGCCAAGCTGGCAGCGGACAAGGCCGCGGCGGAGGCCGCGAAGGTAGCGGCCGAGAAGGCAGCGAACGAGGCGGCGCAGAGCGCTTTGGACAAGGCCAACGCGGCCGTGGCAGCGAAGCTCGCCGCGGACAAGGCAGCGGCGGACCAGGAAGCCGCGGACAAGCTGGCCGCCGAGAAGTCAGCGAACGCCGCGCTCGCCGCAGAGGAGAAGGCCGCGGAGAAGGCTGCCGCGCGCCAGACGCGGGAGCTGAAGGGCGGGGACAAGGGCAGCAGCACGGTCAGCTACGTGCTGATGGGCGGGGGGGGCGCGCTGGTGGCTTCTGGGCTCGCAGTGAACTTCGCGGTGGTGAACAGCGCTTGGGCGGATGGTCAGGCGGCCAAGGACGACCCCAGCTCAGTTACGCCTGCAGAAGCGCAGGATATCCAGGCCAAGTTCAACGGCGGCAAGGTTGGGACGATCGTGCTCTGCACCGCCGGGCTGGTGTCGGTGGGCACGGGGGTGGTGCTCGGCCCGCTCCAGACGATGTTGACCCTCTCCCCCACGGGGATCGGGCTTCACGGGGTCTGGTGAGCGTCCAGGCGGGTCAACATGGGGGCGCGGAGCGCCGTCCCTGAAGACCAACCCTCGCCGCGGGCGTTCCACCCGTCGTTCGCCCAGACGCGATCGACGGCGCGCAGCGTGAGGAGCGGGACCGGCCCCCACGCTGCGGGGGCGTTGGGGGGCAGCGGCACGGCATAGGCGCCACTACGGGCGAACAGCACGTCGGTCCGGCGGAAGCTGGTTGGAAAGCTCGCAGAAGCGGCGACGACGACACCCCAGGGCTGCAGCGCCCGGGTCACGGCAGTCAGGTCGGCAACGGCGTGCTCGAGCGGGTCACCAAACGCGGGCAGTTTGGCCACGAGCAGCGGCACCGACAGGTCTGAGAAGGGGCCGGCGAACACCAGGGCTGCACCGTCTCCGACCGGCCAGGCGTCCGTCTCTCCGCAGAGGGCGAGCCCGCTGCGGGCCCACACCGACGTGCCTCCGGGCACGGCGAGCAGCTCTCCCCCCGCCGCCTCCAGCGCGGACACAAGGTCCAGCTGGGCGTCAAAAAAGACCACCACGTCCGCCATGTCCGTCAGCGTGCGAGCCGTACCGGCATCATCCGCGCCGGTCCACTGCGCCAGGATCCAGGAGTCCGGGGCGTCGCTGTCCGCCGCGCACTGGGTCACATCGTCGATCCACGCCGGCACGTCTCCGCTGGCGCCCCACGACAGCTCGATGGGCGGCACCCCCCGCGCCAGGAGCAAGAACGAGGCGGTCCCGATCGCCGCAGCGATCCCCTCCGGCCAACGGCCTGCGGTGAAGCACAGGTGGACGACGCAAACGCCGATCACGGCGGGTGCCGGCTCGGAGAACAGCACCAGCGCGGTGAAGGGGGTCGCCTCTCGGAGCAGCCCGATCACCACGCCGCCGCACACCCCCAGGAGCACCAGGAGAGGCGGCACCGCGATGCGGAGGCCCGAGGACATCGGTTGCGGCCCCCGATCGCTCAGGAGGCGTCGCTCGGCAGTCCCACCCCGTTCTCGATGACAGGCGGCGGCGCGCCTTCGTCGGCATCGGGCGCCTGCGCCTCCGCCGCATCGACGGGTGCGGCTGCATCGCCAGGGCCGGCGGGCTCGAAGCCTTCGACGGCGGGCTCTCCGCCTTCGACAGCGGCTTCGGGCGCGCCGGCCTCTCCCTTCCCGCGCCCGCGCCGACGGCGGCTGGTCTTGCCCGGCTCACGCCTCTCTCCGCCGCCCGTTGCCCGGGGCTCCGGAAGCGAAAGCCCCGCCGCCTCCGCGAGCTTCATCATCTCGACCGCCGCGCCGCTCATCACGAGCGCGTTGCAACGCTCCATCGCCTCGGCCGCCCGCACATGCACCGGCGAGCCCGGAGGCGTGCGCTGCACCACCTTCTCGTACTCGGGCACCGCCGCGAACACATAGCCCTGTGCCTCGCGCAACATGCCGCGTGCAAAGTGCGCTTCGTGCGCGTTGCCGTCCAGGCGGAGCGCGGCATCGATGCACGTGTCCGCGTCGCTCCACTGCCCGGTGCTGATGGCGATCAGCGCAAGGTCCACGTGGGGGACCGCCGCGCGCTCGTCGAGCTTCGCCGCCTTCTTCAAGGCCCACACCGCCTGCTCCAGGTCGCCGCCGGTCAGGCGTTGAAGCCGACCCAGGTACAAGTGAGCCAGGTAGTTCTTCGGGTCCTGGTGGACCGCGAGCTGCAGGATCTCGTTGGCCGCGGTCTTCCGAGCCTCCTCGTCCAAGCCCCCGCGCTCCACCATCAATGCGCCGAGGCGCGCCAGGTGCAGCCCGTTGTCGGGGTCCAGCCGGCGGGCCTCTGCCAACGCCTCCTCCGCGAGGTCGAAGGCGCCCCGGATCAAGTAGACCTCGCCGAGCAGCCCGTAGCTGTCGGGCATCATGGGCTCCAGCGCCTGCGCTTCTTTGAGCGCGACGATGGCCTCATCCAGCTTGCTCTGATCGAGCAGGATCCCCGCCAGCCGCCGCCGAATCCGCCCGCTCTGGGGAAACGCCGCTGCGGCCCGCTCCAGCGTCGCGATGGCCTTCGCCCGCCCGCCCTTCGCCTTCTCGTTCCAGTTGCACTGCTGGTGGAAGACCTCCGGCGTCGGGTACCGCTCGGCCTCGGCGAACGCCGCGGCGATCTTGTCGGCGCCGGCGTTCAACGCGATCAACAGCTCCGCGCGCATCAACAGCAACTCGGGGTTCGCGGGGTCTTGGGCGAGCGTCTCGTTGAGACGCTGCTCCGCCAGCTCGGGGCGCGCGCCCTTGGAACGGATCAGCCCGCGGATGGACTCGAGCGCCGGGTCCCCGTCCGGGAACGGCAGCTTCCAGCGGTTCCGGATCTTTCGCGACGCGAACAGAAGGCGGTTGCCCTGTTGCGCGAACGCGAGCTTCTCCTGGCTCTTGTCATCGAGCTTCACGGCCGCCTTCAGGATCTCCTCGCCGATGTACTCCAGCAGGGGGTACTCCTCGCGAACGTCCAGCGCGTCACGCACCAGGGCGTGCACGCTGTAGAGCTTCTCGCCCTTCAGATCCCGCTGGTCCAGCAGGCCCGAGGCCAAGAGATCCATCCGCATCTGGCGGTCCACGTGAACGCCCTCGAACTCCGACTGGCGGATCGGGCTCGGAAAGTGGGCGAGCACGACCAGCGCGGCCCGCTGCGGCTCGCTGAGCTGCTTCAGCGCACGCTCACAGCGGCGGCGCAACACGTCCGGCGCGTTCGCGTTGTCCATCGACATGAACCGCGGATTCTCGACGAAGTCCGCGCGGGTCTCCGGGTCGCGGCAGGCGACGGCGAAGAGCCGAGCGGCGAACGGGTGCCCGTGGATGCGCTCCTGGATCGGGCCGAAGTTGTCCCGCGGGAAGTCCTCGACCCGGTAGGCCTCGAAGATCTGGTGCAGCTCCTTGCCCTTCAACCCGCCGAGCTCCAGCACTGCCAGCTCGCGACCCTCGCCCTCACGGTAGAACCGCGGGCGGATCGTAGAGGTGAAGATCACGCGCATCCCATACCGGTGCGTCAGCAGCGCGCGCAGCAGCATCTCCAACCGGCCTTCGCGGTGGAAGGTGCCGTCCCGACGGAGGGCGTGCTCCAGGCGCTCGATCACCAGCACGCGATTCGCCAGCTTGTCGTTGGACAGCGCGGCGATCGCCATCGCGACGAGATCGGTCGGCGCCGGGCGGTTCGCGGGGTTGCGGAGCGCGTCGCCCAGCGTGTTGTCGCCCACCTCGGCGGCCAACAGCGCGATGCGCGCGAACAACGCGTCGGCCTCGGAGCCCCAGCCGACCAGGAAGTCAGGCAGGCGCGTGAGCCCCTCGGCGCTGGACAACGCATGCTCGATCAGCCAGCGTTTGCCGATGCCGTGCGATCCGGCGATGACCATGGGCCCGCCGGCATCGAGGAACCCCGCCAGCGTCGCCAGCTCCTCCTCCCGGCCGACGAACTGGATCTTGGGGGCGCCGCCCGCCTTCTTCTTCGGCTCCTCCACCTTCGCCGCGACCGCCGCAGGCGCCGCGACCGCCTTCGGCACCGGCAGGCCCTTCAAGAAGTCCTTCCCGTTCTTCTTCTCGTGCTCCATCTTCAGGAGCCGCAGGGGCGTCGGCAGCGCGAAGGGGTTGAACGCCCGTGCGACCACGATCAACCTGGGCTTCTGGGCCACGCCGGCGACCAGACCCGCGAGCGTGTTGAGCCCCACCGCGTCCGCCGCGTCGGGCTCGATGAGCACCAGCACGCCGCCTTCCCGCATCGCATGGGCGCTTCCTTCGGCGGTCAACGCCACCGCTGGGCTCTTCGGCTCGCCGGAGAGCACCACAGAGGGCACACCTCCCCGGTGACGCAGCTCGCCGAGCGTCTCGACGTCCGTGAGCGACTTCGCTCCGAAAGCGAGGAGGCAACGACCTTCCTGGATGGCGATTTCTGCACGGCTCATAGAACTACCTTGGGGGGGTCGCGCGGTAACCCTGGGAACCGTGGGCCGCCAACAAGGGGGGCGGGCACAGATCCCCGGGAGCTGTGGTCGCCGGGTTCGTCGAGACCGCGGGGCCGTTCGGACGGATGGGCGGCTCTGAGCGATCCCTGCGCCGCCCATCCGGGCCGTGGGACGCCGCTGATCACCGGGTGGGCGGGCCTCGCTCGAATCAGGGCGCTGACGCCGCCAACTGCTCCACCGGCCCGACGATCTCCACCCGGACGCCGAGCAACCTGAGCGTCTTTTCGTGGATCGCCGCGTACTCGTCCGGCACCAGGATCTCCCGGGGGATGCCGTCGAGCACATCGTCTGTGATCGCCTTGGCGTCCCGCAAGCGCATCCCCACCACATCGCGCAGGTAGCGCGTGTGGTGCACCTTGAGGATTCCGGGCTCTGCGCCTTGGATGCGGAGGGTCGTCATAGGAACTTCCGCTTGAACGATAGCCGCGATGGGGTCCGGGGTCCAGTTCCCCGCTGCGCCCGTGGCCGCCCCGGTCACTCGTTGCCCACCGTCGATGACGATCTCGTCTACGTCCAGCTCGGCCATCAGCCACCACATCGCCTGCTGGAGGCGAGAGGCGCCGAGGCTGTTCGGGCCTGCCCCGTCAACGTGCAGGCGGAGTAGAAGCCCCCATGCGCGACACCGACGACGACGAAGGCGGGTTCCAGCCATTCTCCGCGGGCCGATCCCGCGCCGCCAAGATCAAGAAGCCTGAAGGTGAGCCCACGGCCACCGTCGTGGAGATGGTGGGCAAGTGGGTGCGTGTGCGGCTCGACCCCGCGGAGGCCTTGAAGCGTCGGTGCACCGAAGCGCGGCTGAAGGTGCGTGCGGAGGTCGTCGCGGGGGATCGCGTCTGGATCGACGACGAAGGGGAGAACGCGGTCGTCGGGGGGTTTCAGCCCCGCCGGACCGAGCTTCGCCGCAGCGGGAACAGCGGCGTGCGGGTCGTGTGCGCGAACGCGGACGTGCTCGCGATCGTGTCGGCCTCGCAGGATCCGCCGTTCCGGCCGGGGCTCGTGGACCGGATGATGGTCGCGGCCTCGGCAGCGGGGATGCAATCGGCGCTGGTGCTCAACAAGTGCGACACGGGCATGCCTGAGGAGGTGCTGGAGCGCCTCGCCCGGTACGAGGCGATCGGGGTGCAGGTGTTCTTGCTCTCGGCGCTGCAGGCGAAGAACCTGGAAGGTTTCCAGGATTCGCTACGCGGCAAGACGACCGTCCTGGCCGGCCACTCGGGCGTGGGCAAGAGCTCGCTGCTGCGCGCGCTGGTCCCAAACGCGGTCCGGGAGGTCGGATCGGTGGACGAGTGGGGCCGCGGGCGCCACACCACCACGGGAGCGTGCGCGTTTGAATTGGCAGACGGCGCCGGTATTGTCGTCGATATGCCGGGGGTGCGTGAGTACGGCGTCGGCTTCGTGCTCAAAGAGGAGCTGCGGACGCACTTTCCGGAGCTCAAGGACCTCCGTTGCAAATACGCCGACTGTCTGCACAACGGGGAGGATGGCTGCCTCGCAGAGGAAGCGTGCGAGGAGGAGCGGCTCGCGAGCTATCAGAAGTTGTTGGAGGAGTGTGTGTAGGGGCGAAAAGAGGGAGCGGGTTCCTGCTACACTCACGACATGTTGTGCTCACCACCGAGGACGGAGATCCCCGAACCGGCCGGCAACAATTTCTCAGAATCTGCGGGTTTGGCCTTGACAGCCCTGGGGGGGGGGGGGGGTAGACTTCCGGTAGCGCTTGGCTCATTCCGGGCGAAGCGGGCCGGCACCGCCGGAAACCTCGCATCCGCAAAGGGGATCCATCCTCCTGTCCACCTGTTCAAGCAACAAGAGCTCCATCAACTTGCGCGCGCTTCCGGGCGCCACCCTGGTCCTCGATCTCGCCGAGGACCAGGTCTTCTCGGCCACCCAGCTCGTCGCGGGGGGCTTGTTCGACGAGTACGTGCTCACCGACGCCTCCTTCGCGGTCACCGGACCCGGCATCGTGGACATCGTGATCCACGCCGAGGGCACCAATTTCACCGCCAACTTCAACTACGACGTCCGGCTGCAATACAAGTTCAAGTACGGGGCCTGGTCGGACGTCTCGCTGCTGGGGTTGCGCACGATTGGCGACTACGTGATCGGCACGGCCTTCACCGACCGCACCAAGCTCGGCATGCAGATCCGCCTCGTGCTTCGCACACAGTCCTCCGGCGGGACCGCCCAGCGCGGGAACCTCACCATCAGCGCGGCGATCCGCATGTACAACGGGTCCTGATCATGCGCGCCCCTGGGGATTCGGTGGGCTTCGTACCGGGCTTCGGGGGCCGCACCTTTCGGGTGACCGAGACGACCATGGATGGGAAGCGGTGTCGGATCCTTGGCTTCCCTGAACCCCGACCGAGCGTCGAGGAGCGCCAGGAGCGGGAGCGGGAGCGGGTCCAACGGGCACGGGCGTTCGCCCAGGGCGAGGCGTTCAAAAGCCCGGAGGGTCGCCGATCCCTCCTCGAACGGGCGGGACTGCGCTCCAGCCCCCCGCCGCCGGGGGAGCAACCGGACGTGGACATCGACATTCCGGTGCCGGACGAGGATATTCCAGGGAACAAGCCGCACCCGCCGCGGGTGAGCACTACCGTTCGCTGCTACTGGTACACGTGGTGGGAGGAAGGTCCGAACGCGATCACCGCGAAGCCCGGTCCTGTGGGGGGCCTGCCTACGCTGTCGCCGTTCGACGCATGTGACCCGGAATGGGTAGACCCGGCTACTGAATTCACCGTGTGTATGGAGGACGGGTTCACCTTTGCGGAGGCGGTGACCCGGTTGGGACCGAGCTGGGAAGAGAAAGCCTGGCACAGCATCAACCAGATGTTCGAGGGCCAGCGCCTTTCGGACGATGCCTTCGCCGCGCTCTTGCCGCCCCGCGGGGAGGGTTTGGGTGAATGGGAGGCGTATTGGGACCCCTCACCGACAGGGATGAACTACACTCCGGCCAACGCGACCCCTCGGCTAACCGTGCTGCGCGCCGCGTTGGACCTGATCGTAGGGTTCTCTGCGGGCATTCCCATAGAGGTGAAGGGCCATGAGGTGCGCAAGCATGTGCTGGGGCCGATCCGGCAGGGTTGGATGGAGTACCATCTATCGGGAGGGTGGAACGACCACGATCATCGAGGATGTGCTGCAGGTCTTGGTGTCACTCACGCCATCCACCGGGCAGGCGATCGTGGACATTCTCCGGTACGGCGTGGGTAACACGTACCTCTCCTCTCAACTGCAAGGGACCCCGATCGCGACGATGTTGCGAGACATGGAGGATCTCATCGTTCACACGGCCTTTGCAGGGCAGAGGTCGCGAGATCCCCCTGCCCGAAGACCCTCGCTCGCCCCCGGGCGGCGATGGCGATGGCACCACGGTAATCATCGACGGGGTCACCACTCTATGATCCCCGTGTTCACGCTTCTGCTCACCGCGTGCTTGCCGGATTGTCCGCAGCCGGAGGATCGGTTTGACATTACCACCCTGCCCTATGAGCCAAGCGACGGGCGCGGAGCCGACACAGCAGCCTCCGATGCCTTTGTTTGCAGCGACGGCGAACTCTACCGGGGCATGGTCGGGCTGGAAAATCCCGCCTACGACATCCTCAACTGCAACCTCTGCTGGTGCGTCCAGGAGGGCACCTACTGCGTGCTCGACTCGCACTTCGAGGAATGGTGGCAGGAGAAGGGAAGTGGGCGACTGACTGGCCAGCGATCGACGTTGCCGTTCACGGGAATGAAGACGGTCAGCGGCGTGGAGTGCAACCCGTTGTGAGCTTCTGGGTCACGAGGCGATGATCCCGGTGCTCACGCTCCCGCTCGCCGGGTGCTTGCCGGATTGTCCGCAGGGGATCGCCACCAGCAGATCCACATCGTTTTACCGACTGCGGATGCGTCCACGGACTCGGCGAAGGTTCGACTACGCCTTCGACGAAGTGTCTGGCGGCTTGCCCACCGATCCGGAATCCCCGCTCCCCTACGCCGCAGGGACCGACGGCCCCCCCCGGCGGCGCCCCACCCCCATAGTCCCTGGATCCACCCCGATGCCCACGGGCGTCCCGCGGCCCGCCTCCTCCTGCGGCCCCGGGTCCCAAGCCCGCACCTTTCCCCCCTCAGCCACCCGGACCGTCACCGAAAAAGCCCGGTCGTCCGCGTCCAGCTGGCCGCCCACGCCGTCGTGGTCCCGCGGCTGCACATCGCGGCGAGCCTGCCGACGGGCTCCCACCGTGGCTATACTCAGGCCATGTCGCTCAACTTCCACGAACTCGCGATCGGCGCTCTCGCCCTTGACCCTGCGGATCGGCTTCGGCTGGCTTCCGAGCTGATCGACAGCGTGGAAGGCCCCGAGGATCCCGGTTGGAGCCAAGCATGGGCCTTAGAGCTTGATCGCAGGGTGGCTGACGCCGAGCGGTCCGGCGAGAGCGGCCGTCCTTGGAATGAAGTGCGCGCGGACCTGCTGAAGAGCCTCGCCTCACGGTGAATATGCCGAGACTGCTCCCAGCCGTGGAGCGCGAGCTGCGGGACGCCATGGAGTGGTACGAAGACCAGCGCGTGGGCCTTGGCGCCGAGTTCCTGGCGGCGGTGGACGCCGCGTTGGGCTCCATCGGCGAATCACCCGAGCGGTTCGCCGCGTGGCCAGAGAACGCGCGGTTCCGTCGGTTCGTCCTACGACGGTTTCCCTACCTCGTCTTTTACCACCTTCCCTCCGGTGAGCCGCAGATCGTGGCTATCGCCCATTCAATGCGGCGCCCCGGCTACTGGGCAGCGCGGGTACCCGCGCCAGATCGAACCCCCAAAAGCGAGGAAACTCCGTAGAAACAGGCGGTTTCTCCAGCGCCGGGGGCTGCACGGGGGGGCGTCGAGCACGGGTTGGTCCAATCGCGCCCTACCCCCGACAGTGGGTGGGGGCGGCACGCTGAGCCCGGCGGGTGTGGGCGGCGCCGTCCCACGACGGTATCCGGGAGGCCGCCCGCCGTGAGGGCATCTCAATCAACCAGTTCGTCGCCAGCGCGGCCGGAGAGAAGCTCGTGAGTCAGATCCGGATGACGCGATCCGATGCTTTCAGGCTCGGACCCTAATCCCTGGATCCTCCCCGATGCCCACGGGCGTCCCCCGGCCCGCGCCTCCCTGCGGCCCCGGGTCCCAAGCCCGCACCTTGCCCCCCTCCCCATTCAGCCAGCTACCCCCGCCCCCCGCGGGAGGTACATTGCCCCTGCCCGTGGAGCGTCGATGTCCTGGTTCTCTCAGTTCGGTCTCACCGAAGAGCTCATGCGCCAGATCCTGGCCGATGCGCTCGCCCGCGGTGCGGACGACGCCGACCTCTACTTTGAGCATCTGAACAGCACTTCTGTCTCGTTGTCGGACGGCAAGGTCAACCGCGCCAGCACGAACGTGGACCTCGGCCTCGGCGTGCGCGTCGTCGTCGGCGACAGCATCGGGTACGCGTACACCGAGGACCTCTCCCCCGCGGCGATGCGCGAGGCCGCCCAGGTGGCCGCTGAGATCGCGTCGGGTGGGCAACCTCGGCCGATGGCAGCGGTCGGATCGCGTCCCAGAGAGGCGTTTGCCCACCGCTACGGCGTGACCCAGCCGTGGGAGCAGGTGGACATGGCGACCCGCGTTGGGCTCGTGCGGAGCTGGGAGCAGATGACGTTCAGCAAGGATCAACGCGTCAAGAAGGTCGAGACGATGCTCGGCGACACCCAGAAGCACATCTTGATCGTGCGCCCGGACGGCCGCCTGATGTACGACTATCAGCCGATGACGCGGGCTTTTGTCTCGGTCACGGCGGAGTCCAACGGCAAGCGGGAGAGCGCGATGGCGAACATCGCCCAGCGCCAGGGGCTGGAGTTCTACTCCGAGAAGCACGTCGGCGATCTCGTGCAGAAGGCAGTGGACGACACCATGATCCTGTTCGAAGCTGGAAAGCCCCCGGCGGGCGAGATGACCGTGGTGCTCGGGGCAGGCTCCTCGGGCATCTTGCTGCATGAGGCGATCGGCCACGGGCTCGAAGCCGACTTCAACCGGAAGAACATCAGCATTTACGCGGACAAGCTCGGTCAGCGCATCGCGCCGAAGGGCGTGACGGTCGTGGACGACGGGACGCTCCCCTTCGCGCGCGGCTCCATCAACACCGACGACGAAGCGAACCCCGCGGAGAAAACTGTACTCATCGAAGACGGCATCTTGAAGGGCTACCTGCACGACGAGATCTCCGCTCGGCACTACAAGGTCGCGCCCACGGGCTCCGGTCGCCGCGAGAGTTTTCGCTCGCCGGTCTTGCCCCGGATGCGCGCCACCTACATGGAAAACGGCGAACACACCCCGGAAGAGATCATCGCCTCGGTCAAACACGGCATTTATTGCAGCACGTTCAGTAATGGCCAGGTCCAAATCGGCGCCGGAGATTTTGCCTTCTACGTGCGGCATGGATTTCTGATCGAAGATGGCAAGCTCACCCGCCCCATCAAAGACGTGAACATCATCGGAAATGGGCCAAAGGTGTTGGAGACCGTGCAGATGGTCGGGAACGATCTGAAGATCGACATCGGGGGTTGGACCTGCGGCAAGGATGGACAGAGCGTGCCCGTCAGCCAGGGGATGCCGACGGTGAAGGTCGAAAAGCTCTCGGTTGGGGGTGCATCGTGAGCGCGGCGGGCGGCACCCGGCCGCTGATCGACATTGCGACGGAGGCGCACGATCTCGCGCGCAAGCTTGGTGCTTCCGAAGTGAGCGTGAGCGTGTCGCACAGCACGGAGGTCAGCCTTCAGCGGAGGGCAGGCAAGTTGGAGCAGGCCCAGCGGGCCACGAGCCTTGGCCTCTCGGTCTCTTTGTTGGTTCAAGACCGGTTTTCCAGCCACGCGACGTCGGACATGCGCCCCGACGCTCTCCGTGCATTCCTGGAGCGCGCGGTGGACGCCACGCGGGCCTTGGAGCCCGAAGTGGAGCGCCGACAGGCGGATCCCGCCCTGTGTGGCCGTGGCACCCCCGATGAGGTGCTCGATCAGCTCGATCCCACCTGGCAAGCGTTGGACGCCACGGCGCGCCGCCTCCGCGCCGAAGAGATGGAGGCCGCCGTCGATGCGCTGCCGAACCGCAAGCAGATCATCTCCGCGACGGTGGGCTTGGGTGACTCGTCCAGCCAGAGCGTCCGGGTGATGACCAACGGCTTTGTCGGCGAACATCGAGGCACCGGGTACGGCATGAGCGTCGAGATGACGCTGGAAGAGCCGGGCGGTCGCCGCCCCGAGAGTTGGAGCTACTACGGTGCTAATAACCGCTCCGACATCCCGAGCGTACAGCACCTGGCGAACGAGGCCTGGACCCGGGCCGAACAACGCCTGGGCTCCGGTCCGATCGCGACCGGCCGCTATCCCATGTTGCTCGAGAACCACGCTGCGGGGCGGATCCTCGGGGTGTTGGGCGGCCCGCTCTCCGGTGCGGAGATCCACCCGGGTCGGAGCTGCCTCGCCGGCAAGAAGGGCGAGACCATCGGCAGCTCGAAGTTCACGCTGCTGGACGATCCGACCATCCCGCGTGGCCTCGGCTCGCGCCCGTGGGACGGCGATGCGCTCCGGTCGGTACCCATGCCCGTCGTGCAGGACGGCGTGCTCCAGAACTACTACATCTCCTTGTACTATGGGCGAAAGCTCGGCATGGCACCCACCACGGGCGGGCGGTCGAACTGGGTCGTTCCTGCGGGGGCCCGCTCGGTCAAGGCGATCCTCGCGGATCTCCCGAAGTGCATCGTGGTGACCGGGTTCCTGGGCGGAAATGGAAATGGCGTCACCGGAGATTTCAGCTACGGCATCCAGGGCGTGCTCTACGAGAACGGCGTGGCCAAGGCCAACCTGTCGGAGATGAACGTTTCGGGAAATGTGCTGGAGATCTTTCACCAGTTCGCCGAAGCGGCGAACGACACCTACGTCTACTCGTCCACGCGCACGCCATCTTTGCTGTTCGACGGGGTGCAGTTCTCGGGCGTGTGAGCGGGCTGGGACATCCATGCCCCACCGGGGCGGTGAAGCCCCACCCCTACGTGCCTCTCCTACGATAGAACCGGCATTGTTCTCCGGTCGCGCGTGGCCCAGGAATTGCGGAAGGCGGGCAATCCCCAGGTCGTCATGCCTCGCCTCCCCCTCCTCCTGCCGCTCCCCCTCTTGCTCCTCGCCTGTGGCTCCGAGAACAAGCTCTCGGGCGTGCACGACAACGACGGGGCGGACGGTCCCGTCATTGACGTGTCTCCGCAGAGCCTCGATTTCGGCTCGCTCGGCGAGGGTGAGGTCGGCACGATGACCTTCACGGTGTCCAATGTGGGCCCCGAGGGCTCGATCCTCAACGTCAGCGGCATCGACCTGTCCGGGACCGGCGCTGCGAGCTTCACGTTGCTCTCCACCAACCTGGAGTTCACGCTGGAGGCCGGCGTCCCCGGCGAGGAGATCGAGGTCGCGTTCACCCCGCTCGGCTCGGAGCCGGTGGCTCAGGCCCTCGTGTACTCGGATGATCCGGCGACGCCGACCACCCCGGTCGATCTGATGGGCGCGGGCTCGGTCCCCGAGCTCGAGATCACGCCCGATCCCCTGGACATGGGCACAGGGTACATCGGCTGCGAGAAGGACAACGTCGTCACGCTCACCAACATCGGCACGGACACCCTGGATATCTCCAGCGTGACGCAAGGCAGCGACGCAGACGCGATCGTGATGACAAACGGTCCGGCGACGCCCTTCTCGCTGCTCCCAGGCGAGTACACCGAGGTCAACCTGCGGTTCACTCCGACCTTCGAGGGCGACTTTGCCGGCCGGATGTCGGTCATGAGCAACGAGCCGATGGGCACCCGAAACGCCGATCAGAGCGGCGAGGGTCGCTACGCCGGCGCGTACACCGACAACTTCGAGGTCCCCACCGATCCGCCTGCCGACATCGTGTTCCTCGTGGATCAGTCCTGCTCGATGGACGACGACGCCCGCGCGCTCGGTGACAACTTCTCCTCGTTCATCACCCAGCTCAGCTCCTACACCTCGGACTGGCACGTCATGGTCGTGAACGACGATGACGGCTGCAACAACTCGGGAGTGCTGACCGCCTCCACCTCCAGCTACGAGAGCCGGTTCCAGACCGCCGCCAGCTCCAACGGCGGCGGCATCTGGACCGAGGCGCTGCTCACCATCATGGCCGAGGCCATCGACAAGACCGACTCCAGCGAATGCAACAGCGGGTTCCTGCGGACGGATGCGCTCCTGCACGTCATCTTCGTGAGCGACGAAGCCGAGCAGAGCTGGGGCTCCTGGGACTCCTACGTCAACCGGGTGGTCGCGAAGAAGGGGGACGCGAGCAAGGTCAAACTATCCGCGATCGCCGGGGATTACCCCTCGGGGTGCAACTCTGGCTCCAACAGCGCGGACTACGGTCGCGGCTATTACGAGGCGGTCAACGACACCGGCGGCCTGTACATCTCGATCTGCTCCAATTGGTCGAGCATGGCCGGAGCCCTGGCCGACGCGTCCATCACCGAGACCACGTTCGAGCTCACTCGCACGCCGGATCCCAGCACCATCACCGTGGATGTGAACGGCGTCAATCAGCCAAACGGCTGGAACTACGACGCGGGGACCAACGCGGTGGTGTTCGATGAGGCGTTCGCGGCGGAGGGCGGCGACACCGTGGATGTGTCGTACTCGGCGTTGGCGAGCTGCGACTGAAGCGCACGTAGGAGCGTACGGCGTTTCTCCCTTCCGAGGGCGCCGTATTCGGCGCCGGATGAGGGCTCCCCGCGGATCTTGAGCAGCCCTCCGCCCGCGAGTACCCGGGCACCTTCTCCCGCAGGCGGGAGAAGGGGAGAACCCTCGAAATCCGCGGCTGGGGTGGAAGGTCAAATGCCGCTAACCACGTTTCCCCTACTAGGGCTAAGACCGCAGGGCATACCCCCGGAGCGCCGCCGCGGCTGCTCCCCGAGCCGAAGAATTCAACGCACCCCTGCGTCGGGGCTACGTCAGCAAAATCTCATCCAACGCTGAAAACAATCGCCGATTGTCCTGCGGCAGATAATGGGTCTCGGGCGGAGCATCGTGGAGGAACGCGGCGATCCGCTCCTCGTCGAACTCGGGGGACCAGTCGCCGTAGCCGAGCATGGTCAGATACCGCGCGTTCAATTCCTGCTCGTATTGGCCTTGGATCGGCACCGCGAAGATGGGAACGCCCAAGTGCACACACTCGCTCATGAGGGAAAATCCGCCGCCGGCGACGACCGCACGCGCGGTACGCAGATCATCCACGAAGCCCTGCTCGGAGAAAGGCCGAAGGGAGACGTTGCCCTCCACACCCTCGCGCCCAAGACCGTACACTCGGAACGTGCCTGGGAGACGCTGCAAAAAGGGCACAAGCCCGGGGTTGTTCTTGCCGGTCTGGTAGACGAGCACGTGCTCGCCCGGCTCCCGGCGGGCGTGGAGAATGGCCGGCCGCAGGATTGGCGGCACGAGGGTCGTCCGCTCTTTTCGCACTTCCGGGTAGAAAAACGTCGTGACGAGGTAATGGCGCGCCATCGGTAGCTTGACCTTCACCGCGGCTTTGGCCAACTGGAAGCTTGGATCGTGCGTGATCTCCGGCGGGTGGACGCAGCGGTTGATGATCTGCATGTTGTCGATGGAGATCACCGGCAGGAAATGGTTGATGCCGTAGAAATAGACCCAGCTCTCGAAGTCGGAGATCACGATCTCGGGGTCGAGGTCCCGCAGCGCCTGGTCGAAGTAGGTCCGGATGTTTTGAGCGATGCCTGCGGGCGCCTCTTCGATGTTCGAGAGCACGCTTTTTCGGACCTGGAGCACATTGTCGGCATAGTCGAGGTGCAAGCCGTGGATCTCGTACGCAGAGAAGCCCTGGCGCCCAGCGAACGCCTTTTGCAGGAAGGGGAAGGCCCGATCGCTGGCGACGACCCCGACCCGGTGGCCCGCGTTCAGCAGGTGTTCGATGACGACGCGGGAGCGGGTGGCGTGGCCCATGCCCTCGCCGACGACACCGTAGAGGATCTTCATGGGCGCGGGGCTCCGGACGGGGAACTGGGGTCGGACATCGGGGCGATCTATCGCGCAGGGCGGAGGCATCACGCGATGTCGGGACCGCGGCGGCATGGCTTCTTTTCTGCTACCGCACCACCATCCGCACCACCGCGTTCATCACCGGGAACTGTTCCCTTCGTAATGCCAGAACGCGCTCCCGCAGCACGGCCTCCCATTGCTCTCGAGACGCCTTCGCATCCCGGACCGCGCGCTCGATCGCCCGCGCCATCCGCCGGTGCCGCCAGAGTCCGTAGAGCGCGATCGCCCCCAGCGGCAAGGGCGACACGCACAGCCCGATCAGCGGGTTCCACAGCCCGCTGAAGAGGATGATCGTGCCGAAGATCAACGCCCAGACGATCGGCGGCACGCCCCCGGTGGACCACCCGGGCGGCTGGTCGATCTGCAGGATGCGCTCCTCGACGGCGAGCAGCTCGGTGATCGCGATCTGCACGCCGCGGACGGGCTCCCCGCCCGTCGGACCCAGATCTACCATCAGCCCGGCGTCGAGCAGCTTGGCCTGCCACTCGAGCCCCGTACGCGACCCGCGCCGGGCAAATTCGGCAGCAGCGAGCAGATCGACGGTGACGTTTCGCATCAGGGCACCGGGGGCGGACGAGGCCTGGTCCACATCAGCGGGGAGCCCCCATCCGGCGCGGCGCACGGCGGCACCTTCTCCCGAAGGGACACGGGAAGCGTCGTGTCCTTCGGTGTTCGCTCCCCCTCGAAACGGGGGGCGCA
>CANKNP010000032.1 GCA_947483545.1 Deltaproteobacteria bacterium
ACGGTCGAGCGCAGGAGCCAGGCCTGGTCGGCGGTCAGGCACATGTCCTCCGTATAGGTGCCGCTGAGCACACAAGCGCCGTTCTCCTCCACGCAGGCGGTGGGCTCCCGATCCGGGTCGGTGTCGGTGTCCGTGTCCGTGTCCGTGTCCGTGTCGGTGTCCGTGTCCGCGTCCGTGTCGGCCGGGGAGTCGTTGGTGTCCGTGGCGTCCTTGGGGGTGCAGCCGGCGAGCGCGAGGAGCACGAGGGGAGAAGCAGAAAACATAGGAAAAAGGTGCATCGAAGCCTCCGGGGTTGAGCCTGCCGTGGGCCAGCAGGTTGGTGCCGGCGGGGCTATCTGTCCCCGTCCGTCGAATGAGTGACGCTCGGTGACGGTCAGGTGGCGTCACCGAGTCGTTGCGTGCGTCCCTTGGCCGTCACATCCGCGACGGTTGCGCTCGTTTCCAGATCGTGACACCGCGTTCACCGCGTTGACACCGGCGGGGGCGGGCTTCCAGGCAGGTTCGGATAGAGCGGCCGTTTCGCGGGTGCGCCTGATGGTTGAACGTGCCGGTCCGATCCTTGTTGTTGACGACGAAGACGACATCCGAAACCTCCTGCTGATCCAACTGCAGCGGGAGGGGTTCAGCGCCATCGCCGCTTCGAACGGGCCCGATGCTCTGGAGATGGCGCGTCGCGTCGCACCATCCCTTGTCATCCTCGACCTGATGCTGCCGGGCCTGTCCGGGACTGAGGTCTGCCGCCGGCTTCGGGCGGAGCCCGCAACGCGCGACGTGCCAATCATCATGCTTTCCGCGCGTAGCGGGGAGATTGACCGGGTCGTTGGCTTTGAGGTCGGAGCGGATGATTACGTCACGAAGCCGTTCTCCGCGCGCGAGCTGCTCCTCCGGGTTCGGGCGGTGCTCCGCCGAGCTCCTGCGCCGGACGACGTTGGCGATGCCATCTTCACCGGGCCCGACTCGCTCCTCCAGATCGACGAGCCCGGGCACCGCGTGTACGTGCTCGGCGAGGAGATCCCGCTCACTCCGATCGAGTTCAAGCTCCTCCTCTCGCTCGTCCGGCGGGCCGACCGGGTGAGGACCCGAGGTCAGCTCCTGAAGGAGGTGTGGTCCATGCCGGCGGACCTCAACACCCGCACCGTGGACACCCACATGAAGCGGCTCCGCGAGAAGCTCTTGGGCGCGTCGGCGCACATTGAGACCGTGCGGGGTGTCGGGTACCGGTTCCGGCGGGAGCCGGAGCCGGCCGGTTCGGCTTGAGGCCGTCCCCTACCCAAACCCCAACCCCCCGTGCGCCTTCAAAACCCGCTCCAACGCCTCCTCCGCCGTGGCGCCCAACGCGGTGACGTGCCCCATCTTCCTGCGCTTCCGCACGTCCTTTTTCCCGTACAGGTGAACGTGGGCATCCGGCACGGCAAGCGCACCTGCCATCCCGGTGACCATCGTCGTCGCCCGGGATTTGTCCCCGAGCAGGTTCACCATCGCCGCGGGTCTTCGTAGCGTGGTCTCGCCCAGCGGCAGACCACAAATCGCGCGGATGTGTTGCTCAAACTGCGAGGTCACGCACCCCTCGATGGTCAGATGCCCCGAGTTGTGAACCCGCGGGGCCAGCTCGTTTACCCAAACCTCGGGGATTCCGGCGCCGCTTGGCACCACAAAACATTCAACGGTGAGCACCCCGACAATTTGGAGCGCCTCGGCCACCGTCCGGGCGATGTCCTCGGCCTCGCGGGCCACCGCTTCGGGGATTCGGGCGGGGCAGCGGGTCAGGTGCAGGACACCGTCATGGTGCTCGTTCTCGAAGATCGGGAAGACCTTCACCTCGCCCGTGGTGCTCCGGGCCAGCACAACTGAAATCTCCCGCTCGAACGGGACCTCGCGCTCCCAACGGTAGGCGGTGCTGCCGTTCATGGTTGGGAGGCCCCCCAAATCCGCTTCCGTTCGCAACTTCCATTGGCCCCCGCCGTCGTAGCCGCCGCGGGCGGTCTTGAGCCGGGCTGGGAGTCCCACCGTCTCGATGGCCGTGACCAGATCTTGCGCGCCGCGGACACCACAGGCAGGAGCCGTCTGGATCCCGAGACGCTCCAACAATGCGCGTTCAGCCAGCCGATCCTGGGTCACCCGCAGCACGGCGGCGGACGGATGGCAAGGCCGATGCTCGGCCAACACCTCCACTGTCTCGGCCGGCACGTTCTCCCACTCCAGCGTCACGCGGTCGCACACCCGCATGAACTCGATGGTGCCGTCCAGATCGCCCGGCGCGTGGGTGAGCACCTGATCCGCGATTCCGCGCGCGGGGGCATCGAACGGGCCGGCCCAGACCACCACGCCGTAGCCGAGCGACCTCGCGGACATGCCGAGCATCCGCCCGAGCTGACCGCCCCCGAGGATGCCTAGGGTCGCCCCCGGCTCACAGAGCTCGTTCACGGCTGTCCGAGCGGAGGGGTGCCCGCGATGGCGGCTTCGGCCTCTGCCAGGGTCCAAGCCTCAAGTCGGGCGGCCAGCGCGGGATCGTGGACGGCGAGTATCCGCACTGCGAGCAGCGCCGCGTTGCCTGAGTTCCCGATCCCTACGGTCGCCACCGGTACCCCCTTCGGCATCTGCACGATCGAGAGGAGGGAGTCCATCCCGTTCAGCGCTTTGGACGGCACGGGCACGCCGATCACGGGCAGTCGCGTCATCGCCGCGATCATGCCCGGTAGGTGCGCAGCCCCGCCCGCCCCGGCGATGATCACGTGCAGCCCTCGCTCAGCGGCGGACTTCGCGTAGCTGTACATCCGGTCGGGTGTCCGGTGTGCGGAGACGACCCCCATCTCGAAGGTCACGCCCAGCGCCGTGAGCAGGTCTGCCGCAGCCTGCATCGTCTCGGTGTCGGTTCGGCTGCCCATGACGATGCCGACACGCACGCCGGCGCCGGTCAGAACCGCACCGCGATGCCGCCCGTGATGCGCAACAGGCCATCCGTCTCGTCGAGCGCCGTGGGCTCAGCCTCCACGTCCGCGCTGTTCACCTCTTTCCCGCCGTCCGCCAGCGTGATGCTGTACGGCACCTCGATCAGGAACGACAGGTTGGGCACCACGTCCAGGCTCACGCCGCCGCCCAGGACCAGGCCGACACCGGCGCCTCCGGGGCTGTTCGGGTAGTCCACGCTCGATCCGTCGGGGACCTCAAAACCGTCCCAGAGGCGCAGGTGCAGCCCGGCGAGCACGTAGGGTTTGACGTACCCGGTGGCGATCGGCAGGACCCGGGCGCGCGGCTCGATGAAGCCCTGCACGCTGTTGACCGGCTCGTAATCCTGCACGTCGGAGGTCTCGGCGCAGTCGGTGCTCGGGCACTCCCAGCCGGCGTTCAGCGCCTTGGTGCCGAGGACGAGCCCGAGCTGGAGCGAGGTCTCCAAGAACCACGCGGGCGTGTAGGTGATCGCTGCTGCGCCGGCGAACCCTGCGCCGGGGCCAGGGCCCTCGACCGTGGAGGCCGCGAAGGTCTCAAACCCGTCCGTGCCGTCTTGGATGGCCACGCGCACGCCGTAGCCACGGTTCACGTCGCCGAGGCCATAGCCGCCGAGCAGCTCAATGGACACCTTGCCAGTGCGCACGCGCTGCTGGTTGAGCCACTCCCGACGCGACAGTCCGCTCTCCCGGAACTTGGTGTATGCCCAGCCTGGGACCCCCATGTGGGCCTGCTCGTCGTCGGCCGTGTCCTCGGGGGCCGCGGGCGCTTTCGGCTTCTTTTCTTCCTTTTCCTCTCGCTCGTCCGGCTCCTCTTCGGGCTCTTTGCTCGTCGCCTTGGGCTCGCTCGTCGTCTTGGGCGCGATCCTCGCCGGCTCGCTGTCCCCGTTGAGGCCCGCTGCGATCCCCGCGATCTTCGCCGCCAGCTTCTCCTCCGCGCCGCCCGCTACCGTCTCGATGATCTCCTCAGCGGGCTCGTCCTCGCCCTCTTTGTAGATCCTCGCCGTGACCGAGAGCCCGTCGTCCGTCTGCCCCACGCCGAGCACGACCAGCACGGTCCCGCCCTCTTCGTGGTCCCAGATCAGCCGCGGACAATCTGGGTTGTCGTAGCAGGCGTCCGCGTCGCTGGCTGCCCAGGGACGCATCCGATCCGCGTCCTGCACGTTCAGCCCGCGGTCCCGCAGTTGGGTGAGCACCATGTCGTAGAACAGATACGCGACGCTGAAATCGGAGAGTTGTGCGGGGGTCGCCTCGGGCACGAGCACATCCCCGGCGTGGGCCGAACGCAGGTGCAACGCGAGGAGGGTCAGCAGCATGGGTCAGCGATCCCGCAGGTTCCGACACCACTCGGCCGTGAACTCGCCGCTCACCGAACCATCCGTGAAGGTCACCGCGTCGAACGAGCCGGTCGCAGACTTCTCGTCCACCAGCGTGTCGATCGTGATGGCGCCGGCCGTCGCCCGCTCAAAGTCGACCTGGGTGCCGTCGGTCGCCAGGACCAGGGAGGTCACCTCGGCGTCGGTCTCCGCGATGGACTTGACGCCCTCGGAGACCGCGCCGCTCACGTAGGTGAACTGCAGCATCTCGACCGCGTCCGTCGTCGGGGCGACGTCCTCCTGGTAGGTCGTGCGGGTGAACGCGACGCCCTCGCAGTCGGTGTCCTCTGTCGTGACCATGACGATGTAGGGCCCGCCGAAAAAGACCGTTTGGATGTTGGAGAAGTCGATACCGAGCACAGTGCCGGTGGCGTCCGCGCTGGAGCCCCCGCAGCCGGTCAGCAGCAGCCCGAGGGCGGCATAGGAGGCGGATCGGACGAGCGGGGTCATGCCGGCACCGTGGGAAAGAGCGCGGCTAACAAGAAACGGCGAGCGGGGTATAGCGGTGTCGTGCAGACCCTGCTCGCCGCTGCCCGCGCTGGTGATCGTGGCGCCCTCGCCAGACTGATCTCGCGGGTGGAGGCCGGGGCGCCGGGGAGCCGCGAGCTTGTGCGGTCGTTGGCGGCCCGCCGATGGTCGGAGCCGGGCGCGCCGCATGTGGTCGGGCTCACGGGGCCGCCGGGCGCGGGCAAGAGCACGTTCACCGACCAGCTCGTTCGGCTCGCTCGATCGGCGGGCCAGCGGGTCGCGGTGGTGGCCGTCGATCCGTCGTCGCCCCGATCCGGCGGTTCGATCCTCGGGGATCGCATCCGTATGGAGGCCCACGCGGCCGACCCGGGTGTGTACGTCCGGTCGCTCTCGGCCCGAGGGGCGGCGGGGGGCTTGTCGCGTGCGACAGGTCAAATCGTCGATGTGTTGGACGCGGCAGGTTTCGACCTTGTGTTGGTTGAAACTGTCGGGGTTGGACAAGGCGAGCTGGCCGTTCTTGGCGTGGCCGACACGGTGCTCGTGGTGCTGACGCCCGAGAGCGGCGACACCGTGCAGACGATGAAGGCCGGCCTGCTGGAGATCGCGGACGTGTTCTGCGTCAACAAGGCCGATCGCCCTGGTGCGGACGCGCTCGCGCGGGATCTGGAGCTGTCGGTCCACCTGGACGACCGGCCGTGGTCCGCGCCGGTGCACACGGCCTCCGCGTTGGCGGGGCAGGGGGTCGGCGAGGTCCTGGCGAGCGTGCAGGCCCATCGCGCCTGGTTGGTCGGGGCGGGGCGGCAGACCTGGGAGGAGCGGCGGGCGGAGGGGAGGGTGGAGGCGTGGCTGGCCATCGTCGCGGAGGAGGCGAGGGCGGAGGCGCTGAAATCGCCGAAGATCAGCGAGCTGCGAGCGGGGCGGGTGCGGCCGGAGGAGTAGGCAGGCGGCCTTGGGGCCACCGGGAGTCGGTACCGCGGGCCGTCAAACGGCCGTGGGCATCGCGCGGACGGGGGGATCCTCCCGCGTGAGGTTCGCCGGTCTCGGCTCGCTCGGCGCGGGGGGGGGGACCCGCCCCGATTCGCAGCGGCGGTTCACGGCCCGGTCGTTCGGCGCGGCAAAGGGGCCGCAGCCGCCCGCCTGCCCGACCCACCCTGGGATTCGCAATACAACGGCCCCCATGCCCTTTCGCCAACGCGTCGCCGACCTCCCTCCGGGACCCGGTGAGATTCACCTCCGCGTCGATGATCGCGTCGCCATCGTGCAGATCGACCATCCGACGGCTCGAAACGCGCTGTCTCCCCGCATGATGGTGCAGCTCGCGGACATCGTGGCGACCCTCGCCGGGTCAGACCTCGCGGCGGTCGTCATCCACGGGCATGGCGCGTTCTGCGCCGGCGGGGATCTCCGCGCGGTGGAAGAGCACCTGCTCGCGCCTGGCGTTGCCGCTGAGATGCAGGCGTTCATGGCTGCAACATGCGACGCCCTGCACGCGCTCCCCCCCGTGATCCTCGCCGCCGTCGAGGGTCCGGCGCTCGGCGGGGGTGCTGAGCTCCTGACCGCCTGCGATCTGGTGTTCGCCGCTCCCCCCGCCCGCATTGGGTTCATCCAGGCGGCGATGGGCGTCTCGCCCGGCTTCGGTGGCGCGCGCCGTCTGCTCGCCCGTGTCGGTTCTGCACGCGCCCTCGATCTGCTCACCCGCGCCCGGCCGCTGACCGCCGAGGAGGCGCTGCGCATCGGCCTCATCGACGAGATCGTCCCGGATCCCGCCACCCGCGCGCTTGAACGCGCCCGGGAGATCGCCTCCCTGCCCCCCCTCGCCTTCGCCGCGGTCAAGCCCCTGCTCCGGGGGTTGTCCGCCGGGGATCCCTCCGTTGAGGCCGCGACGTTCGCCTGCCTCTGGGGCGCCCCCGAGCACGTCGCCGCGCTCGCCCGGTTTCGTAGGCGGTGAGCGCCCATCGTCTCTGGCCGTGGATCGGCGTCAGGTTGACCCCGGGCAGGGGCTGGGCAACAATCGGTCCGCCAGCAGGGGAGGCTTAGGAATGCAGGAAGGGAAGAACACAGGAAGGGGAGACCGCCCCCTGTGCCGCGGACCGCAATCGCCCGAGCCTGCGATTCCGTCTTCGGGGCGGACGTTTTTTTCGGCATGTTTCCTTGCTTCCTTTCCTCCTGCCTTCCTTAGCCTCTCCACTTTTGTGCGTCGGCGCTCGGCTCGCTCGCGGTGGCACAGCTTCAGGTTGACCCCGGGCGGCCACGGGGGGCCAGCCCTACGCGGACAAGCAGCCGGAGCAGCCTCGCTGGAGGCCGGCGCTGTTCCCGTCGCCCGTGGCGCGTGGTCCGCAGCCCGTAGCCCGTCCCCCGCAGCCCGTAGCCCCTCCCCGTTCGCCCTCCTCCTCCTCCTCGCCTGCCGCCACCCCCAGACCACCGCCCCCGCGCTCATGCAGGAGGCTACGTGGGCGCCACCGCCTGTCGCGGGCTCGGTCACCGACGGGGTGTTCACCGATCACACCTCGCGCTTCTCGGTGCCGGTGCCCCCAGGCTTTCGCGCTGAGCCCGCAGCGTTGAACGACCAGACCCGCGTCGTGTTCATCGACCCCAGCGGCGACATCCGGATCCGCGTCTCTCTCGCGGCGGACACAGCCGAGCGCGCCGATTGCGACTGGACCTTCACCGATGATGCCGCCAACGTGATCGGGCGGCTCGGCGCCGTTCGGATCGCGACCTGCACCCCGCACGATGCCGATGCCCCGCGGATCTTCGCCTGGCTCGCGCCCACATCGAATCCACCCCTGCGCATCGAAGCCGACGTGGCCCAAGGCCACCTCGCCCGCGCCGACGAGGCCGTGGCGCTGGTGCTGGACGGGGTGATCACCCGCTAACTTTGATCCAGCCTTTCTTGATGTTTTCGGTGACCATGTCCGCCAGGATCGCCCTCGCTATGGCCTCCGTCGGCGCCTGCCGCACCTCTCGCTCGAGCGGGGTCTTCCGATCCGGGGAGTAGTCCGTGTAGTGAACGACGAACGCCGGGTAGTCGGGCTCGGCCTCTTTGTTGGTCTTCCAGAGCAGGAATTTCCGCACCGAGACTTTGCCCTTCGCGTCCTTCTTGTGGACTTCCCGATGGATTTTCTCGCTCTTGGGCCGGTCGGTCGCGTTCACGGCCCGTGTCAGATCCCGAACCGGGACCCGCTCGGTGAGCTGGGACAGCCGAATGTCCACCGGATCGGCCTTCTTGTCGCCGCGAATGCGCTGAAACACCGGATGCAGCACCGTCGCCCCCGGCATCGGCGCGATTTGGGTCCAGCCGCCGGAGCCAAAGTTCAGCACCATCTTCGGGATGAAGTTGCCAGCGGTGTCCTCGGACTGCACGTCGGTCACGCGCACCTCGATGATCATCTCCGGGCGTACAAAGCGGTAGAGCTCCCCGCTGCTGGAGGCGTAGCGGAAGGTGCTCGGGGACTGCATCGGTACGAGCGCGGCGTAGAGTTGCCCGCGCATCTCATCTCCGCCGAAATTCCCGCAGGAGGATGTGATTTGGAACGTGCCGTCCTCCCGCATCAGCCCGAGCAGGACCGAGCGGACCTGGTTCGGAATATCCGCCCGCTCGGTGAACCCGATGATCGCGGCGTCGAACGAGAAGAAGGGCTTTACCTTGTAGATTCGGTGGTCGAAGGAGCGGACGACCAGCCCCTCGCCCTTTCCGCCCTCTGCCCACTCGCCGTAGAGCCTCGCGACTTCGCCCTGGCTGGACACGGTCTCGGTGTGGATGGCGCGGAGGCGTTTACCGGCGTCAAACCAACGTTTGAGCACCGCGAGTCTTTCGGCGTAGGACTCTGAAACCTCCGGCGCTTCGGCATCGCCGCCCTCCAGCAGCTCGAACGCCGCAAAAACGATCCGCTGCACCTCTGCAGAGGCCTCTCCGCCCATCGCAACCGCGAGGTCTCCGCACCGTACCCGATCCGCAGAGGCCGCCTTCGCCGCGAACATCTCGCCCGCGATGATCGTCCTCCCGTTGAGCTTCCCGCCCAGCGCCGCTCGCGCTTCGACGAGGAGCGGCAGATCCCCGACCACGACCGCCCCCTTCGGGCTCGCCAGCACGAACTCCTCCCCATCAACGATGAGAAACCACAGCTCCCCGTCGATCTTCTTGGACACATGCAGCGTGCCGGGCGGGAGGGACGGCACCTCTTCGGAGGCGAGCGCCTTGTATTGGCTGGCGACCTGCCGCTTGAACCCGACGAGCCGGGCGACAAGCTCGGGGTCCGTCAGCGCGTTGAGGCCGGTCTGCTGCCCTTTTCCGAGGGGGCGGGCCCCTTGCAGGGAGTAGAAGCTCATGGGGTCCCCGGGCGCTTCAGCGCCTGTTTGGAGAGGTGCAAAAGGAGCTGGTATTTGCCGGCGTTCTCCCCGGTGCCAATGCGACCCTCCAAGAATCCGCGCCAGCCGACGCCATTCGTCTGGAAGATCAGCGGGTCGCGGCCCTTCGGCCCGGCGCCCAGCAGCACCATCACGCCTTCATCCGAGAGGTCCTTGGCCATTGCGTAGAGCCAGTCGAATTCAAGTCCGCTGGTGTGTCGGATCTGAATCGTGCGGCCGAATACGAACCCGCGGATCGCGTCGGTGATCGGATACTTCTTAAGCCACCGGATCGGGGCTTCCGGGGCGTCCACATTTCCGATCTGGTCCACGGGGGTCCTCCGGTCGGTCTCAGCGCCGTCCGTGCCGTACGTGATCTCCACGATCTCTGGCGCCGCGTACAACACCTCGCCGGTCGCCGACAGAAACACGGTGTCGGTCTCGCCGATCGCCCGCCCGACGATCTCCATGTCGATCTCGGGATCCCCGTCGATCAGCGCTTGCGCGTAGTCATCGCCAAGCCGCAGCTTCAGGTCGCTGTCAGAGCGACCATCTCCCGCTGCGAGGTAACGGCGGAACGTGACGGGGCGGCCCTCCTGACCCAAACGGGGCGGAGCAGCGGGCTGGAGCGTGGCGCCATCCGGGTTGCCATCCCGGTTGGCCGCGTTGGTGAGCCGGAGCTTCATCAGAACATCTCGAAGTCGAGGTCGTCGTCGGGGTTTTCCTCGGCGGCGGCAGGGGGAGGGGAGTCGAGGCCGGACCAGACGGTGGGCGGGGTTGGCTTGCCGATGAGCGCGAAGAGGCCGCCATCTCCGGGGGCCGCAACGAGGAAGCCGACCTCAGGGCGCCAGTCCGCGCGATAATTGAAGGAGAAGCAGAACAGCTTGCCGGCGAGGAGCTGATTCTTCAGCGCCTCGGGGGCCTCTCCGTCGAGCGCGTAGACCGTGCTGATCGCGTGATCCAGCACGTCTTGGGGGCTGGCCGGTGTCAGGGCGACGGGCATGCCCAGCGTGCTCTCGACCTTCGGGAGCGCCTTTCCATCCGGGCCAAGGCCGACCAGCTCGCTGTTCGGAACCCAGACGTTCTGGTCGTCGAAAAAGCCCTGGGCCGTCATGCCCGAGCGGATCAAGACGCTGCCGTCCCGTGTCAGGGCCGCGCGCGTGCAGGGCTGCTTGTCGCGATCGAGCGGGACGCGACGGCGCTTGCCGTACAACTTCTCGCGGTCAACCGACGATACGTCGAACGCCACATCGGCGCCGTCGAACTGGAGGACGATCTGTCGAGCCCTGCGGGCAAGTATCGTAGGGGGAGGCGGGCGGCTCGCCCATCGGGCGATGCCGTCCACGTGGGCCGTGAACGCCGCTGGAAATCGGGAGTGGCGAGTCGGGTGGCGAACACTTCGGGAGTGGTGACCGCCACCGGGGGGCAAGACGACGCCGGTGGCGAACGCTTCGGGGGTGGTGACCGCCACCGCGGCCAAAGACGACGCCGGTGGCGAACACTTCGGGGGTGGTGACCGCCACCAGGGGTCGAGAGGACGCCGGTGGCGAACACTTCGGGGGTGGTGACCGCCACCAGGCGGCAAGACGACGCCGGTGGCGAACACTTCGGGGGTGGTGACCGCCACCGCGGCCAAAGACGACGCCGGTGGCCAACACCTTGGGGGTAGTCACCGCCATCCGCCGGCGCCAACACCCGCGATAGATCCCCGAACTCCCTGTGCCACCCATGCTCCTCGCCCTGCTCGCCTCGTGCATCTCCATCGACAAGGCCACGCTCGACGCCCGGCTCGATCCCGACGAAGACGGGGTGCCATACCCGGACGACTGCCAGCCCGAAGATGGGTCGATCTACCCAGGTGCTATCGAGCTTTGCGATGGCATCGACCAGAACTGCGACCGGGCGGTGGACGAGGGGATCGTGATCCCGACCTGGTACACCGACGTGGTTGGCGACGGGTACGGCGACGGCGCCACGCAAGCTGCGACCGGCCAGAGGGCACGGCCGAGGTGGACGGGGACTGCGACGACGGGGATTCGGCCGTCAACCCCGGCGCCGAGGAGGTTTGCGATGGCATCGATCAGAACTGTACGGACGGGGCCGACGAAGGCGTGGAGTTGGAGCTGTACGTGGACGGGGATCGGGACGGATATGGGATCGGCGACCCCGTTTTCGGGTGTACTGCGTCGGACGGACTGGCCATCTACAACGGCGATTGCGACGACCTGAACGACGCGGTCTACCCTGGGGCCGACGAGCTCTGCGATGAGGTTGACAACGACTGTGACGACCAAATCGACGAGGGTTTGGAGAGCACCTGGTATGTCGACACCGACGGTGATGGATTTGGTGACAGCCCTGTGGAATCTTGCGAGCAGTCCGAAGGCACCGCCGCGCTCGGCGGGGACTGCGACGACACCGATCCCGACTACAATCCCGACGCTTTGGAGCCCGACTGCACGGACCCGAACGACTACAATTGCGACGGCAGCGTGAGGTATGCCGATGCCGACGGAGATGGTTTCGCCGCCTGCGAGGAGTGCGACGACACCAACGCCGCCGTCTACCCGGGCGCGACCGAAACGTGTGACGGGTTGGACAACGACTGTGACGGGACCGCAGACAACGGGGCGACAGACGCCCCAAGTTGGTACACGGATTCGGATGGCGATGGATTTGGCGATATCGGCGGCGCGAGGACAGTCGCGTGTGAGCAACCCTCCGGGATGGTCGCCGATTCGACGGACTGCAACGACGCCTTGGCGGCTGTGAACCCCGCGGCGACCGAGATTTGTAACGATCTGGACGACGATTGTGACGGCACGGCGGATCTTGGGGCGGTGGACGAGATCATCTGGTACTACGACGGCGACGGCGATGGCTACGGCGCGACCAGCTCGGTCAGCGAGTGTGACGCACCCTACGGCTACGTGGCTGCGACCGGGGACTGCGACGATACCAACGACCAGGTCAACCCTGGCGCGACCGAGGTGTGCGGCGACGCCGACATGAACTGCGACGGCTCCGGGTTCGACGCTGATGGCGATGCCGACGGTTGGCAAGCCTGCGAGGACTGCAACGATGCGGACACCTTCGTGAATCCCTAAGGCGTGGAGCTTTGCGACGGCGCCGACAACGACTGTGACGGTTCTGTGGACAACGAGGCCGCGGACGCCACCTCTTGGTACGCCGACGCCGATGGTGACAGCTTCGGCGGGGCCTTCGACTCCGACGCCTGCGCGGCCCCGGCTGGGACGGTCTCGGACGACTCCGATTGTGACGACGGGGATTCGGCGGTGAATTTCCTTGCGACCGAGACCTGCGACGGCGTTGATGAAGACTGCGACGGCGAGACCGACGATGGGTTGCCGCTCACGCTCTGGTACACGGACACGGACGGCGACAACTACGGAGATTCGACCGCGGAGATCGATGCCTGCGCTGCCCCGGCGGGAACCATCGGATTGGCCGGGGATTGCAACGACGCCGACGCCGCCGTGAACCCCGGCGTGCCTGAGCTTTGCGACGGGATCGAGCAGGACTGCGACGCCGTTCCGGACGACGGCCTGACGCTCACGATGTGGTACACCGACGCCGACGGTGACGGCTACGGGGGTTCGGGGGTCGCTGCCTGCGCCGCCCGCCGGGACGATCGCGGATGGCACCGACTGCGACGATGCCGACAGCAACGACCACCCCGGCGCCTCGGAGACCACCGGCAACGGTGACGACGACGACTGCGACGGGTTTGAGGTCTGCTACGACGACGATGATGATGACGGCTATCTGGACGAGGATGGCGACGTTCGGGACTCGATCGACGCCGACTGCGCCGATGTGAACGAGGGCACGGACACGGATTTGACGACGGACTGTGACGACAATGATGCCGGCGTCGTTGAATGTGAGACGTTTGTGGACTACGAGAATGCGTATGGGATGACGATGGTGGCGGTCACGGCGGGGACGTTCACCATGGGCGGGGGCGCCGGAGATCCCGATGGGAGCTACGTCGATCACAGCGTGACGTTGACCCATGATTTCTGCATTGGGGAGACGGAGATCACGCGGGGGCAGTTGGAGATGGCGTCGGGGTTTTCGGGCTGGACGTACACGTCGATCAGCTACGGGTATGTCTGCTCGTTGGGGTCAGGTCAGGTGCGCTGGCGAACGCCAGCACGGATGGGGACTGCCCCGCTGATTCGATCTCCTGGTACGACGTGGCGAACTATGCGAACGCGATGTCCGCCGCCGAGGGCTTCGACGCCTGCTACGCCGACAACGGCGATGGCACATTCAGCGCCCCGGCGGATCCGTACGCCTGTGAAGGCTACCGCCTCCCGACCGAAGCTGAATGGGAGTACGCCGCCCGGGGAGGCGAGAACCTGGAGTTCTCCGGCTCGGCCACCGCCACCGACGTGGCCTGGTACTACGACAACGCCTACTCCGTGGGCACCTTTGCGCACGAGGTCGCCACGAAGGCGCCGAACGCCTACGGGCTCTACGACATGTCGGGGAACGTGTGGGAGTGGACGCACGACCGGTACGACGGGAGCTACTATGCGGTGAGTCCGACCAGCGACCCAGCGGGCCCCGCGACAGGCTACTACCGGGTGATCCGGGGCAGCAGTTGGAGCAACGGCGCCACGGACGTGCGCGTCGCCTTTCGCCACAACGACGTCCCGAGCAACCGCTACAGCTACTTCGGCGCCCGCATTTCCAGGTCGAGCCCTTGATTTTTGAGCCCTTTTGGCCTTGGTGCATTTTGCATTTACTCAGCCTCGAAAGGGTGCTTGCCCCCCACCCACCCCGCCTGGGAGCGCCAGGCGGGGCCGGGGCCAAAGCCCGGCCCCAGCCTGAGCGCCGAGAGGTGGGGGGGGAGCAGGACGCACGTTCGACGATGCGCCACTCACCGCGTTCTTGACGGACAAAGACGCGCTCGACGCGACCGAGCATTGGTTCGTCCACGACGGGCTGCCCACGCTCACCATGGTTGGCCCTCCGGCGCGGGCGGAACGAGCGCGCGAAGCGAGACGGCCGGGCCCCTTACGTACCGTTCACGTTCACGAACAGCCGACGACCCGGGCCAGAGCGTGGACGCGGCGCGGGTTCGCCGCCTGCGTCGTCGCCTTCGGACCCTCGACCGGCGGCGAGGTCGGGGCCTTGACGACGACGACGTACAACGCCCGGCCGGCTCCATCGTGGCCTGGGCCTCGCACGCGAACACGCTGCGGTTGCGGCGGAAAATCGCGGAGACCGGCCATAAGTGACGCCCCGGGGTTAACGATGCGAGCCCGCCGGGACATGAGACCGCAGGCAAGAAGGAAGCAGGCTCCAACCGGGTGATCCGGGGCGGCAATTGGAACGACGACGCCACGAACGTGCGCGTCGCCTATCGCAACAACAACGACGCGAGCAACCGCAACAACAACATCGGCGCCCGCATTTCCAACTCACGACCGCTCCGGCGTTCCGGCGCGGGGCCACACGGCCCTCGTTCACGGACGAGTGCCCCGCGCCAGGGTCCTGACCATTCTCCCTCCCAGCCTGCGCGGCACAACACCGCCGAAGACCAAAGCAGCCCGCTCCGCTCTCGGTTCACCGGCCCGGGGCGGGCATATTTGCGTCGTCTTTGCCCCCGGTGGTGTTCACCACCCCGGAAGTGTTCGCCCCTCGCGTCGTCTTTGCCCCCGGTGGCGTTCACCACCCCGGAAGTGTTCGCCCCTCGCGTCGTCTTTGGCCCCGGTGGCGTTCACCACCCCGGAAGTGTTCGCCCCTCCCCGAGCGAACCACCCAGGCATCGTTCGATCCTAACCCACGCTACGCTGGCCGGATGATCTTGCTCCTCGCCCTCCTTCCCTCCGCGGACGCCACCCCTTGGTGCCGCACGCTCGACCACCTCGCGCTGCATCCGCCTCGCGCTGAGCGTAGCGAGCCCCCGCCTACGCGGCCTCAGACCGCGGTGCCGGAGACCTGCATCGATCCTCAGGAGCTTGCGGATGCGGAGAATCTGGACGGCACCTTCGACTCCGTCCGCATCACCACGCACTTCGCCATCGCCTGGGACGCAACCGATCCGGCGGTTACGGAGGCCGCCCTCGACACCTACGAGGATGCGCTGGAACGCTCCTGGGAGGTCGAAGTTGACGAGCTGGGGTGGCTCGCTCCGGACGAGACCGAGAACTGCTTGATCACGGTGCTGATCGCGGCGTTGCCTGCCTCCTGGGGCGACACCGGGGGGTACACCAACGTGCAGCAGTCCGGCACAGTGCCGTTCATGGTGCTGAACACCGACTGGATCCAACACGGCGACGTCTGGGCCGAGACGCTCGTAGCCCACGAATTCAATC
The DNA here is from genome assembly GCA_947483545.1 of Deltaproteobacteria bacterium. The sequence continues at coordinate 15,487 of CANKNP010000032.1, forward strand.
ACGCGACCCAGTTCGCCTACGACGTGTTCTGGGACGAAAGCGACTGGTGGTATTGGGAGGCGACCGCCGAGTGGATGACGGACTCAGTCTACGACGATGGGGACACGTACATCTGGAGCCTCTGGTCCTACCTCGCGGCCCCGGAGCTCGGCCTGGAATCCTACGAGGAGTACGTCCAGTACGGGCACTTCGCGTTCAACACCTACCTTGCGGAGAACGTGGACCCCGCCGCTCCACGGATGATCTGGGAGGCCGCCGGGCCGGCTGCGAGCGTGCCCTCGGCGCTGGACCAGGGCCTCAGCGGCGCGGGCGAGTCCTTCGAGGATGCCGTGCTGGGCTACACGTCACGGGTCGCCGCGATGGACGTTTCGGAGCGACAGGTGTGGCTCGACGCCCTCGGGTATTTTGAGGTAGACCCCTGGCGGGCGCACGTCGAAGAGTACCCCGCGGACGGGGACTACGACGCCCACACGCCGGAGGCGTTGGGTCAGAATTTCATGCATCTGGGCGGCGCGCCGGGGGGAGACCTGCGCTTCAGCTTCGCCGGGGAGGCCGAGGTCGGCGGGGCGAGCCCGGAGTGGGGGATCACCGTCGCCTCCGTGGACGACGCGGGGGCGGTGACCCACGAGGTCATCCGCGCGGATGCGTCGGGCGGCGCAGAGGTGGTGATCTCGGGCCTGGGCGTCGATCTCTCGGACGTCTACATCGGCGTGGTGCCCATGGGGGACATCGGGACGAACGCGGCGGCGTGGTCCTGGAGCGCGGAGGTGGTGAAACCAACGGACACCGACGAGGTTGTGGACGAGGAGCAGGTGGCGTGCGGGTGCACGAGTGGGAACAGCCGGGGGGCGGGGCTGGGTGGGTTGATCCTCGCCTTGGGGTGGGCTCGGGGTCGCCGTGACCCCCGGCGCATTTCCCTTCTCCCCTTTGGGGTGATCCAAAACTCCAGGCGCTAGCCCCGACGCGGGAGTACCCGCGCCGGGGGCCCGGGCGACCTTGAATTCTGCGGCTCCGGGAGCAGCCGCGGCGCCCGCTGCGAGCCCTCGCGGGCGGCGCTCCCGGGGTATGAACTACGGACTCCTAGACCCCGCCGATTCCCACGGGCGTCCCACGGCCCCGACCTGCTCGCGCCGATGGCCCCAAGCCCGCCCGCCCCCGTCCCTCCCTTCCGTGCTACATCCCCGCACGGAGCCGCCCGTGGTCACTGGAAACGTTCGCTACCAGATCACCCGGGTCGTCGGTGAAGGTGCGTTCGGGGCTGTCTACGAGGCGCAGCGGGTAGGCGAGGGGCTGTCGCGCCGCGTGGCGATGAAGCTGCTTCACGCCGCACATGCCGGAAAGGTGGGGATCGAGCAGCGACTTCGAGACGAAGCACGGATGCTCTCGCTGATCCACCACCGGGCGATCGTGCGCGTGGACGATTTGATCCAGGTCGAGGGCGCCTGGTGCGTGGTGATGGAATTCGTAGACGGGCTCGACGTCGCTGGGCTGTTGGAGCAGGGGCCGATGCCGCCTCGCGCCGCGTTGCAGGTCGCGGAGGAGATCGCCAACGCGCTGCACGCCGCCTAAGCACAGGTTGGACCCGATCGCCAGCCGTTGCACCTCGTTCACCGGGACATCAAGCCCGCGAACATTCGGATCACGCCGCAGGGCGAAGTGAAGCTGCTCGACTTCGGCATTGCACGCGCTGAGTTTCAGTCCCGCGAGGCCGCGACCGTCGCGGCTGGGTTTGGCACGTTGATGTACATGGCTCCGGAGCGTTTTCGCGGGGAGGACACCGCCGGCGGGGATGTGTACGCGCTGGCGGTCACGCTCTTCCAGATGCTCACGGGCGAGGTTCCGGGCGAGAGCGCCGGCGACGTGGACCGGCGCCCGCCTGGAAAGCGGCTGCGACCGCAGTGGGCGTGGCTTCAGGAGCTGAGCCCGGACCTGGTGGCGCTGCTCGTGGAGATGCTACAGAACGAGCCCGAGGATCGCCCCAACGCGCGGGACTGTGCGCGGCGGATGAGCCGGATCTCCCAAGCGCTCTCCGGAGAGGTCCTGGAGGATTGGGCGCCGGAGCACGTACCGGCCGCCACGCCGATGTCGCGGCCCGACAAGCCGTTGAGCCAAGGCACCCATTTTCGCGTGGGGATGACCATCGGCGGGGGTGGGGCGCGATCGGACGTCGGCGGCGCCGCCGCGACGATGTCGGCGTTCACGTCGGAGATCCCGACCAGCTCGGGGGTGCGGGCGCCGAAGCCCAAGACACAGGCGCGCGGGGGGATTCTGCTGCTGCTGCTGTTTCTGGCAGGCTGCGCAGCGCTTTTGTTCGTGGTCACGGCAACGACCGGCGTCTGGTATTTTGCTTCCCCGGGGAGCGAGGTGGCATCGGTGACGGTGCCCGCGCCGACGGAAGCGGTGGCGCATGCCCCGGTGCCAGGGGCGCTGCCGGCGAGCACGTCTTCGGCCAGCCCGGCGGTGTTCTCCGCGGGCGCACCTGAGGCGCAGAAGGCGGGCGCACCTGTGGCGCAGAAGTCCTCCACCGCGGGTTTGCCCCCGCCGTCCACGAAGTCGTCCCCCGAGCGGATCGCGGCCACGAGCACGCCGACGGCCCCTCCCAGCGCGCCGGTTCCGACCCCGGAGGTCGCCCCCGTCCCTGAGGAGGCACCGGCCCCGGTTGCAGCCCCGGCGCCGCCGCCCAAACCAGCCGCCCCAACCACGGGCGTGCTCGCGCTCTCTGGCGATGCGCTCCGCATCTCCGTCGCGGGGATCTCCTCGCTATCGGCCGTGCCGCCAGGCACGTACGCAGCGAAGGTGACCTTCTCCTCGGGGGTCGTCGACGTGCCGGGTGTGACCATCGTGGCGGGGAAGACCACGCGGGTCACCTGCATGGAGAAGTTCGCGACGTGCCGGGTTTCGCCCGCGCAGTAGCCCGCGGGAAACGCTACACTCTCGCCCATGACCCCTCCGGCCGACTCGCCTTCGTACACCCGCCGCCTGCTCCTCCTGTTTGGCGGGGTGGGCTTCGCGTTCTCGTCCTGCATCGCCGGTGGCTTCTCGGAGACGCCCCCCATCCCTGAGATTCCTGCGCCGCCTACGCCGCCCGCCGAGCCCACGCCGCCGGCCCCGCCGATCCCCGAGGTCCCCACCACCCCGCCGGTGATCCCCGAGGTGCCCACCACGCCGCCCACGGATCCCCCGCCGCCCCCGCCCCCTCCTGAGCCCCAGTACCCGCACCCGGTGACGTGACGGTGAGCACGGCGGGCGCACCGCTGGCGCGGGACTTCTGGGCGGTCGCCTCCCCCGCGGGGTGGCTCCACAGTCGAGCTTTCGACGTCGGCCTGATCGGCGGGGTGCTGGTTTTCGCGCTGGGTCTCGGTTGCCTCGCGAACGCGGGGGCGGGTTGGTTCGCCGCAGTGCTCTGGATCGACTTCTGGCTGATCGCCTACCCGCACGTCGCGGCGATGTGGACGCGGGTGGCGTTCGATCGGGCGAACGCCCGACGATATTGGTTTTTGTGGACCGGATTGCCGCCGTTGGTGCTGTTGGGCACGGCGGGTCTCGCGAATTGGGGTGGCGCCCTGGCGTTGAACACGCTCTACTACCACTGGCAGTCGTACCACTATACACGGCAAAGCTACGGAATCGCGCGGGCTTACCAACGCGCGGGGGAGGCAGCCCGGGCGCTCGGCACACAACACCGCCCCAAGTCCCCGGAAGGACTTGACTTGGAGCCGGGCTGGCCCCAACCCGCACCGTTCCAGGTGGAAGGCGACGGGCTCAGGAACGGTGCAAAGACGCCGCCGATCCGCGCGCGAGGTTCGCCGAGCGCGCGGATCGGTGTCACTGGGCGCGATTGGCTCACGGATTCGGTGGTGTTCGTGTTTCCGATCTGGGGATGGCTCCATCGGTGCGCACAGGGGCACACGAACTTTTTTGGCGGGGCGCTCTGGCTGCCGGCTGTGCCGGAGTTGCTTGCGTCGGCGATCGGTGGAGTCGCTGGGTTTTTACTCGTTATCTGGGGGATTCGCGCCCGGTGGGAGACCGGACATGCGTGGTTCGTGCTCTCGCACGTGCTGCTCACGTTCGTGAGCTACGTGGCTGTCAACGAGATCACCCGGGGTTGGATCTTCGTGAACATCTGGCACAACGCCCAGTATGTGCTGTTTGTGTGGGCGAGCAACGTGCGGCGATTTGCGGGGCAGGGAGGCGCAGCTCCCCGGACGTTGGCCTGGCTTTGTCAGCCGGCGAACTGGAAGATGTATGCGCTCGTGTGCTTCGCGCTTTCGACGGCCGGATTCGCGCTCCTGGGAGCGACCGTCGAGGGCTTCGCAGCCATCGGGATTGGGGCGAGCCTCGTGATCTACCAGACGTTGAACTTTCATCACTACGTCGTGGATGCGGTGATCTGGCGGTCTCCGGCTGCGCGGGGGGTGTGACTACCCCTCCCCCACCCGCAGCCTCCGCGCCCGATACCCCTCGCCCTCTGGCACCGGCGCACCCGCGTACCAGTCCAGGAGCGCGTAATCGCCCGCCTCCAGGGTCACGCTCAGCCAGTCGCGGCCCGGCGCCAGCTCCCGTTCCCGCGTGACGGGGATGCCCTTGCTCGGGCTCGTCCACCACTCGCCGTTTCCATGCTGCAGCTCGTACGCGCAACGGTCCGCGTCCAACGCGAACAGTCGCCAATCGACCTCGTGGTTGTCGAGCAGCGTGAGGGCACCAGGGGCGGCGGTGACGGGCTCCCCGGCGTCCGGAAAGCAGAACTTCCAGCCGGTCGTCTCGTCGCCGGTACGGGTCAACGCCGCCGAGGTCAACGCGAGCAACGCGTCGCCCCGCTGGACGTAGACGCCCGGTGCGGTCGGGATCGGCGAGAGGGTGGCCAGGACAGGCCCCTTCGCCCAGGTCACCTTGGCGGGGGTGAACGCCGGGTGGCTCACCTCAAACACCCGTGATGCGGGAGAACAATGCACTTGAAACGTGCCCTCCGGGCCGCTCACCGCCTCGCAGTCGGGCGCCATGACGCGGGCGCCGGAGATCGGCGCGCCATCGGCCGTCTTCACCGAGCCCGTGAGCGGCTCCGCGCACCCGAGCAAGAGCCAGAGCACCTACTTGTAGACGAGGTGGTCAACCTTCGAGTCCGGGATCAGCAGATCCCGAGGCTCGCCCGTCAGCTCTTTGCCCCTCTCGTCGAACCAGCCGTTCACCTTCACCCGCACACCGAACGCGTTCACCTCGACGAGATCGCCGTCAAGGATGGCCGCCGCCGCGGGGACGTGCTCGCCCTTCATCGAGAACAGGGACTGGCGCAGGAAAACTCGAACCTTCATCACGACTCCAAGATGCTCGGGCGCGTATCGCGGATAGAGCCGCGCCGTGTATGACGTCTGGTCCACACCCTATGAGCGCCCGATCCGGTCCCGGTACCTCGACCCGGCCGAGGTCGTCTGGCTCGCGACCGCGAGGCGCTTGGGCCTTCGGGTGCGCAGGAACCCAGCGATCTTCTCCTCGACGGACGGGCGGGGACTGCTGGAGCTTGGCCCGAAGACCACGCTCGATCCCGATGACAGCACGGCTCAGATGATCTTCCACGAGGTCTGCCACTGGATCGTGAACGGCGTCGAGGCGTTCCACCACCGCGACTGGGGCTTTGCGCTGGACGCGGAGCTCGACTGGCGGGAGCACGCCGCGCTGAGGCTGCAGGCTGCGCTCGCGGATCGGTACACCCTCCGGCAGGTGCTCGCCCCGACGAGCCAGTTTCGGGCCTACTTCGATGCGATCCCCGCCGACCCGCTCCAACCGCTCCTGACTCCGGAGGAGTTTGGGAGCAGCCAGGAGCGCGAAGCTCGGGTCTGCGCGCGTGCCGCGGGAGCGATCGAAGACGCAGGCCGAGAACCCTGGAGCGAGGCGCTCGGCGCGGCGCTCGTGGCAACCGCCCATCTTCGAGACACGCTGGCCCCCTTCCTGGCGAGCTACGCGAGCGATCTCGACGACGACCCTCTGCCCTCTCTCTGGGGGCGTTGATGCCTGTCTTTCGGCTGAACGAGCTGCCGATCTTCCCCCCGGCGCACCTCGCCGAGCAGGGGCTGATCGCGGTGGGTGGGGATCTGTCCACGCAGCGGCTGATCGCCGGGTATCAAGCGGGTATTTTCCCCTGGTACAACGAGGGGGAGCCGATCTGGTGGCACTCCCCGGATCCGCGGTTTGTGCTGGAGCCAGAGCGTTTGCACGTGCCGCGATCGCTGGAGAAAATCCTGCGGCGCGGGGACTACGAGATCCGGTTCGACACGGTTTTCCCCGAGGTGATCCGGTCCTGCTCTCAGCGCGCACGGCCGGGCCAGCGGGGCACCTGGATCACCAAGGGCATGCAACGCGCCTACACCGCGCTGCACGAGCTGGGCTTCGCGCACTCGGCCGAGGCCTGGCAGGACGGAAAGCTGGTGGGCGGGCTCTACGGCGTCAGCCTTGGGGACATGTACTTTGGGGAGAGCATGTTCGCGCATGCCCCGGATGCGTCGAAGTGTGCGTTCATCACGCTCATGCGGTGGTTGACGGCGTCGGGGGTAAAGCTCGTCGATAGCCAGGTTCATACCGAACATCTCGCACGATTTGGTGCTGCGGAGTGGCCTCGGGAGCGGTATCTGGCTCGGTTGGCGGAGCTGGTTCACGCGCCGACGCGCTGCGGGAAATGGGACGTTCGGGTGCCGCAGATCGGCTAGAGTGTGCCATGCGCACTTCCCTCCTCTGGCTTCCCCTCGGACTCCTCGCCTGCACCGGAAAGGAGGTTCCCGAAAATGAGCCCCCCACCTGTCTGATCGTCTCGCCGACC
>CANKNP010000033.1 GCA_947483545.1 Deltaproteobacteria bacterium
ATGACGACCAGCGCACCCACATCACCCACAAGAACCGAGGCATGGGCTCGCCCCTCTACATGGCGCCCGAGCAGGCCCGGAGCGCCGGGGATGTAGACGCGCGGGCGGACATCTGGAGCCTGGGCGTTGTGCTGTACGCGATGCTGACGGGCGATCCGCCATTTCAGGGCGCCGACTGGTACGAGATCCTGCACGCGGGGAGCGCCCGCCGGTTCAAGGATGTTCGGGTCGCGCGGCCGAACACGCCCGAGGTGCTGGCCGCCGTGATCGACGCCTGTCTCCAGCCGGATCGCGACCTTCGACCGAGCGATGTGGGAGCGCTGCTCCGGATGCTGGACGGCGCGGGGGAGCGGCGCTCGGTGGCCCGCACGTTCAACTCCTTCGAGCCCCCGGTGCGGGAACGTCCGGCGGAGATCGAGCGTTCTCCGCCTTCCCCTCCAAGAACGCCGCCCGTGCTACCCGGTCCGGAGAGCGCGACCCGCGCCCAAACCACCCGGCGCGAGCATGTGGTCCGCACGACGGTGGCGGTTTGGGCCCTCGCGACGGCCGCGCTGACCGGCTGGTGGGGCCTCGGTGCGCCCTTGGACGCGCTCCTCCAGTCCCCCGTGCTGCGGCTCGCGGGGCGAAGTGTGATCCTCGAAGATGTCGTGGTGGTCGGGCTCCCCGAGACAGCGAGCTTGCCGAGCCTGCGGGGCACGTACGCTGAGCTGCTGGACCGCCTGGTCGCCGCGAAGGCTGCGGCGGTGGTGTTGGATGTGACGCTGAGCGCTGCGGATCCCGCGGATGCGGAGATCGCCGCGGCGATGTCCCGCGCCCGGGTGGCGGGCACCGAGGTGATCTTGCCGGTCCGCGTCACCGGCGAGACGGTGTCGCCGCCGGACAGCGGCGCGATTCGATCGGCCGCGACGCTCGGGCACGTCGTCTCGCTCGCAGATCTGGACCGCGGGTGGGTCCGCAGCGCGCGGCTTGTCGTGCGATCGAAGGAGGGGACCGCGTACGACCATGTGAGCGGGCTGGCGGTCGCCGCCACGCTGAGGGCGAAGGTAAAGGTTCAAAGCGGCGAGCTGGTGATCGGACCGCTGCGGAACGCCGCGGCGCGAAACCGGTACGTGTTCCCGCCGGCGGGTCCAGCCACCGTTTTGCCAGCCGCGGGCGCGTTGGAGGCTGTCGCCGGGCGGATCGTGGTGGTCGGGGCGATGCAGGGGGACATGGATCTGCACCGCACGGCGGACGGCCCGGCCTATGGGTGCGAGATCCTCGCGGTCGAGATCCAGACGCTCCTCCGGCAAGCCGCGCTGCGCATGGCCCCGCCGGAGGTGGAAGCGCTGTGCGCCATGGCCCTGATGGTCGCATCCGGGCTGCTCGCCCGGCGGTCCTGGCTGATCTTCACGCTTCCCGCCGTGATCTTCGTGAGCTTGAGCATCGCGTTGGCGGCCGGGGGGGTCATGGTCGGGATGGCGATCCCCGCGTTGAGCGCCGCGGTCGGGGTGGGGTTGGGGCGGCGGGGGTACCCGCCGGGTTGAACGGGCGTTCTGCGGCGGTGACGGACCCCAGGAGATGGAACCGAGCCCGCCAACTGGAGCATGACCGTCGCATATAACAAAAATGAGGGGCTCAGTTATGTTCTATGGCCGGCTCGGCACCCGGGGGGCCAGCCCGGGCGCTGGACAAACAACACCGTCCTAAGTCTCTGGAAGTGCTTGACTTGGAGCCAGGCTGGCCCCTAACCGCACCGTTCCAGGTGGAAGGCGGCGGGCCCCGGCGTCTTCGACGGACCGTCGCATTCCTCCGGTAGGAACGGTGCAAAGAGACCGGCGAGCCGCGAGCGAGGTTCGCCGAGCGCACGGATCGGCGGCGACGTTCCAGGGCGCCGTGAAACGCCGCTGGGAATCCGCGGGATGCCGGGATGGTGGTTCATACCGTCCTTTTCTCGCACACCCCCCTCCGCCCTTCGGGCACCTCCCCCCTTGCAGGGGGGAGGGGGGAAGCGTTCGCCTTTTCGCGAACCCTGCCCCCTTGCCGGCCGCGTCACCCGAACGTGATGTCTTGCAGCCGAATGTTCAGCCGCCCAATCCGGTAGTTGAGGTTCGATCGGGAGATGCCCAGCTTGCGCGCCGCCTGGGCTTGAACGCCCCCGGCCTCTTGCAGCGCCTCGATGATCAGCTGTCGCTCGACCTGATCGAGCGCGGTGGGCAGGCCGCCCGGGCCGATGTCATCGACGGTGATGCCGGCGCCCCCAGGTCGGGTGACGGGCTCCGCATCGGGCAGCCGGACAGTCGCGATCTCCCCGCCGGCCGCGAGCAGGACGGTGCGCTCCATGAAGTGCTCGAGCTCGCGGATGTTGCCGGGCCAGGAGTGGGCTTGCAGCGTGCGCATCGCGGCGGGGCTGATCTCCGGCTCGCGGCGGCCATGGCGCTCAGCAAACTTGCGGCAGAAGTGATGCACAAGCAGCGGAATGTCGTCCCGGCGGTCGCGCAAAGGCGGCAGCTTGATGTTGAAGACATGCAGCCGGTAGTACAGGTCGGCGCGGAAGTTGCCGGCTTGCACCTCTTTGCGCAAGTCCCGGTTGGTCGCGGCGATCACCCGGACGTCCACCTTCACGGTGGACTCGCCGCCCACGCGGGTGAACGTGCCGCCTTCAAGTACCCGAAGCAGGCGGACCTGTACGCTGGGCGGGATCTCGCCGATCTCGTCGAGGAACAAGCTGCCGCCGTCGGCCTGCTCGAATTTGCCCTGGTGCTGGCGTGTGGCCCCGGTGAACGACCCGCGCTCGTGTCCGAACAGCTCGCTCTCCAGCAAGTTCTCGGGCAAAGCACCACAGTTGACCGCGATCATCGGGCCCTGGGCGCGACGGCTTCGGTAGTGGATGGAGTGGGCGATGAGCTCCTTGCCTGTGCCCGTCTCGCCGTTGATGAGCACCAGCGCGTTGGAGTCCGCGACTGCCTGCACCTGCTCGTAGACCTCGCGCATCGGGCCGGAGATGCCGATCATGTTGGCGAAGCCGTACTTCTCGGTGACCTCCTGCCGGAGCTGGGCCAGCTCCCGTTGCATCGCGCGCGTCTGGACCGCTCGGTCCAGCAAGACCAGCAGCTCGTCGCGCTCGATCGGCTTGATGATGTAGTCGGAGGCGCCCGCCTTCATCGCGGTCACGGCGTCCTGGACCGATCCGAACCCCGTCATGATGACCACGCGGGTCTCAGGCCAGTGCGTGCGCACCTCGGCGAGCAGGCTCATGCCCGAGCCCCCGGGCATGTTGACGTCGGTCAGCAGCACGTCGTAGGAGGACTCCCGCAGGAGTTGCACGGCCTCAGCACTGGTGGACGCGAGGGCGACCTCGTAGTTCGCCTTCTGCAAGTTCACCGAGAGCGCGGTGCGGACGGCGCGATCGTCGTCAGCGACCAGGATGCGGGCGGACTTCACGCCGTCACCGGATCTCAAGGTGGTACGGCATCATCGCGAACACCGAGGTGCCTTCCAGCGCGGCGAGGGACCAGAAGGGGCGCAACGCCTCGGGGAGCTCGATCTCTGTGGTGCCGAGGGGGCCCTTTCCGCCCATCACCTTCCGCACGCCCGCGCGGATGAGGTTCGTCGGAAGGTCGCTGCCCCCGCCCCAGGGGTCGTACGCGACCAGGGTGTAGGGCGCCCCTTCCGCGATGTTCGCCTCTTTTCGCGCGCGGTCCACCGCATCGTAGAGCCCACCAAACGCGTCCACCAGCCCACGTTCGGAGGCCGCGGTGCCGCTCCAGACCCGGCCGCGGGCGACCTCTTCCACCTGCTCGTCCGAGAGATGCCGGCCTTGCGCCACCTTGGACTTGAACTGCGCGTACGTCTCCCCGATCATGCGGTCCAACGCGGCGAGTTGGATATCGTCGAAGGGCTTGGACATGGAGTACATGCTGGCGTTGCGGCCGCGGTCAAAGCTCTCGGTCTCGATGTGCAGCTTCTCGAACAGCCCCTGCATGTTGTACTTGCCGCCGTAGACGCCGATGCTCCCGGTGACCGTGGACGGCAGGGCGTAGATCGCCGTCGCGTTCGCAGCCACATAGTACCCACCGGACGCGGCATATCCGCCCATGCTGACCACCACGGGCTTGTCGTCATCGCGGAGGCGCTGTACGGCCCGCCAGATCTCGTCGGATGCAAAGGCCGACCCGCCGGGGCTGTCCACGCGGAGCACGACCGCCTTGATCGCGCTGGTGTTGCGGGCCTGATCGAGGGCGCGGACGACGGTGTCCGATCCGGTGGAGCCCCCGCTCAGGAATCCGCCTGAGCTGCTGGATCCCTCGGAGATCGGGCCGTCAACCACGATGACCCCGATGGCCCGCTGGGGCTGCCAGCCGGCCTGGTCGGGGGCCTCTTCGTAGTCGTCGTCGAGGAACAGGCCCTTTTGGGTGAACACCTTGTGCAGCTCCCGCTCGACCTCGTCGGGGTACACCAGCGCATCCACGAGCCCGTTGGCGAGCGCCTCCTTCGCGGTGAAGGGCCCCTGGTCGATGAGCGCCTTGACCTCTTCCGGGGTCTTGCCCCGACCGAGGGCGATACCGCCGTGCAACGCGCCCGCGAGGTCGTCCAGGAGCGCGTCCATCTCCTCTCGCGCAGGGTCCGACGACGACGTGTTGGTCCACTGCTCAGGCGCGGACTTGAACTCAGCGCGCTTCCGATATTGCGCCTCGACCCCCACGAGATCGAGCGCGCCCTTGAAAAACTGGAGCTCTGCCGAGAGCCCGACCAGGTCCAGGCCGCCGGCGGGGTGCAGGTAGATGCGGTCCGCGACGGAGGCGAGCATGTAGGTGCCGTTCGATGCCTCGCCATCGATGTAGACCACGACCGACTTCCGGTTGGTGCGTGCGCCCAACAGCAGGCTTCGAATCTCCTCGATTTGGGCGAAGCTGAACGGCACGCTGTGCACCCGCACGAGGATGCCCCGCACCTGGGGGTCGTGCGCTGCTTTGTCGAGCCGACGGAGGAGCGTGAGGTAGCCCTCGGGCGCGGGGGACAGCAGACCGCCCTGCGGGCTGTAGGGATAGGCGCCGTCGAGCGAGAACTCGGCGATTTTGCGGCCGGGGACGAAGAGTTGGTCCTCTCGCGGGATGGTCGCGAGGTAGCCACCGACGCCAGGGTTGGTGGGGTCGCCGAGCCCGGTGGCGCCGTCCACGCCGATGGCCATGTCCGCGACATGGAATTCCAGAGCGGCGCCCACGGTGAGTGCGACGGGATCGAGGAAAGGGACGTCCGCGTAGCCCCGGAGCCAGAGCCCCCGGGTGGGCTTGAGCCGGAGCGAGCCCACGCCGTGCTGCTCAGGTGCGCTGTTGGGTGGTGCTACCGCGCGCCAGTCGACGCCGAGCGTGATCACGTCGTTCCATGGCCGGAGGGCGAGGCCGCCGCCGTACTCGGTGGAGGCGCCGAGGGAGGGCGCGGGGTTGCCGATGTTCTGGACCCGCCCCGCGAAGCCGAGGAAAGGCACGGGCCGCCAGCCCACGCCGAGATCCCAGGAGACGAAGTTGTTGTCCCCGCCATCCGGGAGCTGCCAGTGGATGCCCGTGCCAAGCGCGACGCCGTCCGCGATGCGGAGCGAGGCACCGGTCGAAAAGCTCCACCAGCCCGCCGGATCCACTGTGCCATCGTCGAACTGGCGGTAGCCGACGCCGAGCCCAAGCCCGCTGCCGGCGGTGGCGACGGTGAAGGCGTTCAGACCGTCGTCCAAGGCGCTGCGGTTGTAGTAGAACGCATACCCAGGGTCGCGATCGAAGTTCATCAACGCCGGGTTCTGGAAGAGCACGTGTACGCCGTCCTCGCCCGCGAGGCTCTTGAACGGCAGGTCCGGGTGGTCGGTGGGGCCGGCGCTAGCGAGGCTGGGGAGCGCTGTGAACAGCAGGATCCCGGCCGCCCGCGAGCGGAGAGTACACGTCGCGATGGGCATCCTGGCTCCGATGCTTCGTTGTAACGCGACGGACAAGCCCCAGGTTCCCCCCGCCGATGTGCAGCGGCGCCCCACGGCCGAGATCAGCCACCAGCCTCGGGCCCCAAGCCGCCCACCGCCGATCCGCGCGCTCGGCGAACCGCGCGCGCGGATCGGCGGTCTCTTTGCACCGTTCCTACCGGCGGAATGCGACGGTTCGTCGAAGACGCCGAGCCCGTCGCCTTCCACCTGTAACGGTGCGGGTTGGGGTCAGCCCGGCTCCAAGTCAAGCACTCCTTGGGCTTAGGGCGGCGTTGTCTGTCCAGCGCCCGGGCTGGCCCGCCGCACGACCCCGCCTCATCGAAAATTCACTCTCGCCACGTCAAGACCTCTGTTCGTTTGAACTAGCAAGCATGTCGCCGTAAGTGAGCAAGATTTTTTCACTATTCTGGGGTACATGTCTTGATTCCCGTCGAGAGGTGGGTGAGAATCTATGGGCCGGCTCGCGCGTTGTTCCCCTGTCCCCCCGAGGTCGCTATGCGGCTCCATCTTCTGGCCCTGCTGTCCCTGCTTACCCTGCCGATCGCCTGGGCAAACGAGCCCACGGCGGGCGCGCCGGAGGTGCAGGTGGACGGGGCGACCCCTGAGCCCGTCGCTGGCGAAGAGATTGCCAGGATCCCCGCGCAGATTCAGCCGCTGCATGACGCCCTCGCGCAGCTCTCGACGGACCCCCTGTTCAGCTCGTCGGTCGTCTCAGTCCAGGTGGTGGACGCCGAGAGCGGCGCGCAAGTCTACGCCTGGGGCGAGGACAAAGCGCTGGTCCCCGCGAGCACGATGAAGCTCTTGACTGCGGCCACCGCGCTCCGTGCGTTGGGCCCGGCGTGGACGTTCCCAACGTGGGTCATGACCAGCGCAAAGGTCGATGAGGCCGGGATCCTCGACGGATCCCTCTACATCAAGGGGCAGGGCGACCCGACGATGGTGGTCGAGCGCATGTACCGGATGGTGATGGACCTGCGGCTCCAGGGCGTGAAGGAGATCAAGGGAGATGTGGTCTTTGATGCAAGCTATTTTGCCGACACCACGTTGATCCCCGGCTGGGACAGCGAGGACGACATGGAGAACGGGCCGACCTACTTCGCGCCGTTGGGTGCGCTCTCCGTGAACTACAACATCGCCGCGATCGTCGTGCGGCCAGCGGCAACCTCTGGGGCGGCCGCCCACGCCGAGTTCGAGAGCCCCACTGCCGCGGTCGTGCTCGACAATCGGCTGACCACCGGGAGCAAGAGCAGCCGACGCTGGGTCAAGGTCGAGCGGGCTTTGGACGAATCGGGCATGATCACCACGTTCACGTTGACCGGGAACGTGCCGGTCGAGGGCGAGGCGGACACGATCTACAAGACCCTCGCGGATCCATTGGGGAACTACATCGGGGTGTTCAGCGGCCTCCTGAAGCAACAGGGCATCAAGGTGAAGGGCAAGATGATCGCGGGCACCACCCCAGTGGACGCCAAGGTGATGTTCACAGCCAGAAGCGAGCCGCTGATGAACATCCTCGGGGAGATGAACAAGCACTCGAACAACTTCATCGCCGAGCAGGTTCTGCGCACCGTCGGGGCCGAGCGATTCGGCTTGCCGGGCACCACGGCGAAGGGCAACCAGGTGATCGCCGAGTACCTGGGCGAGATCGGGATCGCGTCCACGGACTTCTCGCTGGTGAACGGCTCTGGGCTCTCCCGGAACGTGATGCTGAAGCCGTCGGTTTTAAGCCGTGTGCTGGTGGACATGTGGAACAGCCCGGCGGTGGGGCCGGAGTTCTTGACCACGCTGTCCGTCGGCGGTCGGGATGGAACCCTGCGGTCGCGGTTCCGCGAAGAGGCGATGGCCGGCCGGGTGCGCGGCAAGACCGGAACTCTCAACGGCGTGCATTGTCTGTCCGGCTATGTCCGCGCCCAAGACGATCACATGTATGCGTTCGCCTTCCTTGTCAACGACATCGACGGCGCGTTGTCGCGTGCACGCCGGGCCCACGATCGCCTCGTGGACGCGCTCGCCGGGACTTCGGGCAACGTCGCGGACGGCGGCGGAGACGCGCTCACGGAGCCTTGAACAATCGCTCGGCGCATTGGCGAAGGAGCCTTGGACGCGGTACTTCGGTACGCATCGCTGGTTTTTGGCGCCCGCCCCCGGGGCGATTGACGTGGTAGAGGTGTAGATGCGTCGTTCAAGCTCGGTTCTTTTGTCCGCCTTCTCGCTCCTCCTCGCGGGTGCCCCGGTGTTGGGGCGTGCCTGGGCTGGAGATCCGGTGCCGGCCACAACGGAGGCGCCAGCCACGCCTGCACCGCTCTCGGCCGAGGCCAACGCCGCCGCGGAGCAGGAGGCGCTCTCGGCCGTCAACCGCGAGCTGCTCACATCCGAGGAGCAGGTCGATCAGACCAAGGAGCGGGTCTTCCGAGCGAAGGCCACGTTGCAACTGCTTCGGGAGATCGTGATTGAAGGGTCCTCCAACGGGGGGCGACTGGTCATTCAGCATGTCAACAAGCTCGCCGGCGGCTTCGTGCTTGAGTCGGTGCTCTACACGTTGGATGGGCAGAACAAGCTCGCCAAGGCGGATGCTTCGGGGGCGCTCAACCAGAACCGCGAGATCCAGGTCAGCGACGGCATGGTCGCCAGTGGGAAGCACACGCTCGCGGTGGAGTTCAAGGTCCGGCCCACCGGGTTCGGCGTGTTCAAGTACGCGCAGAACTACACGATCGACGTGCGGGACACCTACCCCTTCACTGTCGAGCTGGGGAAGGGCTGCACGCTCCGCGCGACGATCTCTGAGAAGGGAGGTGCTGTGGATCGCCTCGAGGAGCGGGCGAAGGTCAGCTACGACCTGAAGTGCGAGATCATCGATGGCAACTAGCCTCTCAGTCCTACGCTTCCGGGTGCTGCCCTGGCTGTGCACCATCGGGTGCGCGCTGGTGTTGGTGGCGTCCGAGGCGTTCGCAGCCGATCGGGGCCTCGACCGCGTGGGTGTGATCGCCTCGGACGCGGAGGTGCTCGGCACAGAGGTGGCCGAGATGCGGCGCAACTTCACAGAGCGACGGGGGCTGATCGGGGTGACGGACGCCCGTGATCGCTATGAGGAGGGCGTTTACCAGTTCCTGATCGGCGACTACAAGAGCGCCGCGACCACGTTCTACATCCTCGTCACCGCCAAGGCCCTCGCGACCCCGGATCTGGCGCGCGACTCGGAATGGTACCTGGCCGAGTGCCTGTTCGAGCTCGACAACTACCGCACCGCGCTCGAGCACTACAAGACGATCGTAGACGCCGGCCGGACCCACCCGTATTTCCCGGACGCCGTTCGGCGCTCGTTGGAGACCTTCGCGATCCTCCGGGAGAACGCAAGCTTCGATCAGTACTACCGGGACTATATCGACACCCGTTTGGTCCCGACGAGCGATGTGATCAGCTACACCCTGGCCAAGTCGTTCTACCGTCGCGGCGAGTCGGGTCGCTCCAAGGCGATGTTCGAGGTCCTGGCCCCGGGGACCCCGTACTATTCGCGCGCCCGGTACTTCCTCGGCGTGCAGATGATCCAGGAGAAGAACTACACCCAGGCCATCAGCGAGTTTGAGCTGGCGGTGAAAGACCCGATCACCGACGAAGATCACAGGCGCGTCAACGAGCTCGCCGAGCTCGCGCTGGCCCGGCTTTACTACGAGACCGGGAACATGGCGGAGGCCGTGGTCTGGTACAACAAGTTGTCGCCGAACAGCCCGAATTACGCCGATCAGCTCTACGAGACCGCGTGGGCGGAGATCAAGCGGGCCGGGGAATTCGAAGCGTTTGCTGCGGAGCAAGAGGCCGAGGCCACCCCAGCCCCAGGGCCGAAGATCCCCGGAATGACCGCGCCGAAGCCGGCGGTCAGCCGCCGAGCGACGGAGGCATGGCAGTCCGCGAGCGAAGAAGTGGACATCTTCCTCAAGCAGTTCCCTCAGCATCGGTACACCGCGAGCATGAAGATCCTGCAGGGGCACCTGCACATGAAGCTCAAAGACTACGACACCGCCGAGCAGAACTATGAGCGGGTCGTCGCGGAGTACGACCCTGTGGTCGCGCGGCTCGGGGAGATCAAGACGGACAGCATCGTCACCGGGCGGTTCTTGGACCAGTTGACCGACGACAAGAAGGGCGCGACGGAGGACCTGCTCCCCGGCTACGCGGAGGAGATCCTGTTGTCCCGCGGGGAGGTCGGCCGGGCGGCGATGGCGTGGGGCAGTCTGCAGCAACAGCGTGCAGAGTTGAAGGACAGCGACGACCTGATCCAGGTACTTCGCGGGTCGCTGGGTGACGAGTCCCGCCGACTCGGCACGTTCACCGCGGCGACCTCGGAGCTCGGCCGGATTTCGGGCGCTGCGCTCTCGCTGCAAGGCCGGCTGATCGACGCTGAGGTCGCCGCGCTGCGATCCGCGGTCCCAGCGCGACGCGTGGACCTTGGGGCACTGCAACGGCGTCGCGACGAGGCGCTCGTCGATTCGACCACGGCCCCCGCGGCCCTCGCGGAGATCCGCAAGTCGCTGGCTGCCTTCCGCGCCGAAGCGGCAGACCCTGCGGCCTTCGGCGCCGTGGATCGCGTCTGGAGCCAGCTGCAAGCCTTGGAGCAGGACGTGCGTAAGGCTGCTGGTGTGATCGCAGAGGCCGAGGTACGCGAGATGAGCGCGGTGCGGGAGACCTTGAAGGACACTGAGGCGTCCGTTGTGGTGCTCCACAAGGACGTCGCCCTCGGTGCGACCACCGTGGAGGGGTTGGCCCAGACGGCGGTGCAGGCCGGCGTGCGTGCCGTGGAGGCCGAGTTCCGGACGGACGTACTGACGGCGGACAAGGGCATCGTGGACGTCGCGTGGCTCCGCAAGGGGGCGACGACGGATGAGATGGACCTGCTCGAGAAAGAGCGGGAGCGGCTGTTGAAGAGCTTGAGGGAGCAATATGCGCTCCTCCGGCGGAACGCGGGCGATGGGGAGAGTCAATGATGCGTCGGGATGGGCCCCTGCCCAGGATTTGCTTTCCGTGGCGTCAAAGCGCGGCGGTGTTGGCGTTGGCGGGCGCTGTGCATCGGCCTGCGGAGGCCGTTGATCTGCCCAAGTCGGTGAACGCCGAAGAGTGGCGCGCGTTTCAGGACACGCTGGAGCGGTTCAACGACCGCATGGGCGAGTTCCAGATCGACGCGGAGACGATCGTTCAGCAGCACGAGGACGCTGAGGTCGCCCGGATCGGTAGGATCTACGATGGCATGTTGGACAAGCTGCGGACCGACGAGCTGGCGCAACGTCAGTCGGCGGTGGCACGCCTGGAGGCGTTCCTCCGCAAGTACCCGGTGAGCCCCTACTCGGCCGACATGAAGTTCCGCCTGGCGGACCTGTACTTCCAGCAGGCGGAGGACGAATTCTTCGTTGCACAGCAGGAATACCAGCGATTCCTGCAGGCGATCGCGGGGGGCGCCGAAGTGCAGGCCGTGGACGAGCCGCTCAAGGAGTACGGGCGGTCCATGGCGCTCTATCTGGACATCGTGGCCAACAACCAGGACTACGAGAACCTGCCCGACACCTATTACATGCTCGCATGGTGCTACAACGCCGCGAACTCCGCTCAGAACAATGAGGAGAAGGCACGCGAGATCAACGAGCAGATCGTCGCGCGCTGGCCGGGCACGCCTTTCGCGAACGATGCCAACCTCCTGCTGGGTCAGTACTGGTTCGAGAAGCCCGCCCGGCCGAAGGTCGGGAATCCAGGGTCCCCCGGATACGTTCCGGCGGAGCCCCCGCTCATCCACATGCCGATGGCCATCAGCTACTACCTGAAGGTCATGGCGGACGGGCCGACAGGGCGCAACTACGACAAGTCGATCTACCAGTTGGGGTGGGCCACTTACAAGCAGGATGAGTGGGACCAGGCGCTGTCCTACATGGTGCAGTTGCTGGACTACTCGGACAAGAAGATGGCGGAGAGCGGCAAGCCCTCCAACATGCGGCCTGAGGCCGTGAAGTACCTGGCGATCTCGTACGCCGACATGGCGAGCGAGATGGGCCGGCGGCCGGTCGATGTCGCGGTGGAGCACCTCAAAGAGGTCGCCAAGAACGGCGGCGAGCGCGGCTGGGCCCACGAAGAGCTGGAGGTTCTGGCAGATCGTTTGGAACAACGCGCTGAGTTCCCGCAAGCGATCGACGTCTACGCCTACCTTCAGACCCGCTGGCCGATGCACCCGGACAACCCGGTCTACCAGTCCAGGGTCGCCGAAGCCTGGCTGAAGATGCCTCCACAGGGCGATCAGCAGAAGTCGGACGAGGCGATGAAGCAGCTCGGGGAGAACTACTCGGAGTCGAGCGCCTGGTACGCGGCGAACCGCACGAATCCCGATGCGATCGCGCGGGCGCGTGCGTTCATCGAGACCTCGCTCGCCCAGGTCGCCACCGAGCTGTTCGAAGGCGCCCAGGAGAGCGGCAGTGTCCAGGACTACGCGCTCGCTGCGGCCAAATTCAAGGAATTCCTCGATAAGTACCCGTTCGGCGAGAACTACAACGACTACGAGTATTACTACGCGAGCACTCTGTTCTTGTCGAACCAGTTCGACGAGGCGCTGCTCGCCTACGATCAGGTGCTCAAGAACGAGCGCTCCCCGTACCGTGAGGTCTCGCGGTACCAGGTCCTGCAGACGCGCAACGAGATCGTGCTGGCCAAGTACGGCAAGTTGGAGGATGTGCCCCAGGGCCAGACGGTGCAGGAGACCGTCACCGGTCCGTTCGGCAAGCCTGTCACTGTGTACCTGATCAGCGACGAACAGAAGGCGTTCATCGTGGCGTGCGACGACATCGTGGACCGTGAGTTCACGGATCCGGACACCATCCAAAAAATTGAGAAGTCACGCACCTCCTTGATGTACATCCCGGCGTTGATCTACATGAACCACGGGTACATCGCCGAGGCCCGGGTGCGCCTGGAGCGGCTGATCAAGCGGTACCCAGCGACTCGGGAGGCGGGACTCGCGGCGAGCTTGCTGCTCAACAGCTACTCCAACGAAGGGGACCTGGAGCGTGTCGCTGTCCTGGCGAAGGAGTTGGAAGGCATCGGCACGGGCGAAGAGACCAAGGAGTTCAAGAACATCCGGGAGCAGGCCGAGTTCAACCTCGCCGCCGCGATCGCCGCGAAGGGCGAGCATATTGCTGCCTCAGAACGGTACCTGCAGTTCATCGCGCAGTTCCCTGAGTCCCAGTACCTGAAGCAGGCGTTGTTCAACGCGGCGCGTCAGGCGGACCTCGCCGGCAACGCGGTCGAGGCCATCAAGCTCTATGAGCGGTACGTCAAGGAGTACCCCAACGACGAACGGTCCAAGCCGCTCTACTTCGTGATCGCCGAGACCTACCAGGCCACGTTGCAGCTCGAGAAGGCGGTCAAGAACTACGACGATCTCGTCCGGTTGTTCCCCGACTTTGAAGACGCGCCTGCCGCGATGTTCAATTCGGCGTTCCTGCGCGTCGGCTTGGAAGACCACAAGGGCGCGGCCGCGCTGTACGAGAAATACGCGATCACCTACAAGGATCAGGCCGATGCCGAGCCGACCTTCTGGCGTGCCGGGGAGCAGTGGGAGGCGGTCAGCGAAGCCGACGCCCAGAAGTTCTACAACCGTTACCTCGACCGCTACGGCGCGAGCAACCCGAACCACGCGATTGAGGCGTTGTACAAGCTGGCGAAGATCCAGGAGCGCAAGGGGGACCGCGGCGCGGTCGCTACCTGGGCGAAGTTGCAGAGCACGTTCGCCGCAGCCAGCGTGGAGTCGCTCACGCAGCACACGCGCGGGCTCGCCGCCGAGGGTGCCGTTCGGGACCTCGAGAAGCAGTACGAGCTTTTCAAGGTCGTCAAGTGGGACAAGGACGATCTCAAGAACGTCAAGATCCTGACGGAGGCCAAGATCGTCGAGGTCAAGGCGATCCTGGATCGCTCGCTCGCGATCGTCTCGACCTACCAGGACTACGACAGCTCGGCAGCGGCCGTCTACTTTATCGGCATGAGCTACTTCGCCTACTCGGACATCATCTACGAGATCCCGGCGCCGAAGGGCGCCAGTGAGGAGCTCGAAACAGAGTTCCGCAGGCAAATCGACGAGTATACCGGCCGAATCGCGCTGGAGGCGAAGGCGCGAACCTACCTCCAGCAGTCTCTCGACAAGGCCAAGGCCGACAAACGTTGGTCGGTCTGGAACTCCAAGGCGTTGAACGCCCTGAACGAGCGCTACCCCTCTGAATTCCCGAGCGAGCGCACCGAGTCCCGTGGCACAATCGACCCTGGTGATGTCCCTCTCGCCGGACCCACGTCCGAGGTGACCAAGAAGGAGGAAACGCCTTGAGCTTTCGCACCGTCTCCCTGCCGCTCTCGGGATTGCTCATCGCCCTGGCGCTCTCCGGCTGCCTCAAGAAGGGCAAGCCCACGGCCACCACTCCTGCCGCGGTGCCCACGGCGCCCGCGACGGTGCCCACCACGGCCACGTCCACCACCGCCCCGGCCGACGCCCCTTGGGGGGCCCCCGAAGAGGCGCCTCCGGCCGACGAGCCAGGTGGGTCCGAGGCGGAGGTCGCCGCTGCTTTGGAGGCCGCGCTGGGCAAGGATCCGTTCGAGCCCGCGGACCGCCGCGAGCTTGACGACGCCGTCGCCATGCTCACCACCAAGGACGCCAACAAGGCCGCCCAGGCGTTGGAGCGGCTGACTGCCCTGTCTCCCAAGTACCCCGATCAGGCCACGATCCCTTACAACGCCGGCGTGGCCTGGTTCACGCAGGGCAACGAGGATCAAGCCCGAAAGTCCTGGCTCCGCGCGACCGAGGTGGACCCGGCGTTCGACAAGGCCTGGCTCAACCTCGGCTTGCTCAACCAGCGCGCGGGGCGGACCGACCTGGCCATCGCGAGCTTTCAGTCGGGCCTTCGGTACAACGAGCGCAGCGTGGAGCTGCAAGTGGCGTTGATCAACGCCTTCCGCGAGCAGAAGCGGTACGACGAAGCCATCGCGCAGGCCAAGAAGGCGCTGGAGGTGAACTCCCGCGCCATCCCGTTGTTCTGCAACCTCGCGATGGTCTACCTGGAGACCGACAAGCTGGATCTCGCCAGGTTCTTGCTGGAGAAAGCCCAGCAGCAGAACGGAGAGGGGAGCGCGCAGCTGCACGCCACGCTCGGTCAGGTCTTCTACCGGCAAGGCTACGCTGGCGACGCCGTCGCCGAGTTCGAGAAGGCCCTCGCCATCGACTACGTGCAGATGGCCGCGCTTCAGTTTCTTGGCAGTCACTACCTGGACAATCGCGCGTATGCGGAGGCGTTACCGCTTTGGGAACGTGCGGCAAAGCAGCAGCCGAAGGACGCCGGCATCCACATCAACCTCGGCATCTCCTACCGGGGGGTGGGTCGTTTTGACGACGCCAAGCGGGAGTACGAGCTCGCACTGCAACTGGACGCCAAAAATCCGGAACCTTGGCGCGACCTCGCGGTCTTGTATGGCGACTACATGAAGTCCTACGACGCCGCCATCGACGCCATCGGGTCCTACCGGGCCGCGGGCGGGGGCCCGGCCACTGAGCTGGACGCCTGGGTTGCGTCGATCCAGAAGATCAAGGAAAAGGCGGAGAAAGCCCGCCTTCGCGCAGAAAAGCTCAAAAAGCAGGAGGCCGAGGACGCCGCTGAGGCGGCAGCCGCAGCAGCCGCGGCAGCCGCAGCCCCCCCCGAGCCGCCCCCGGAAGCCCCCCCCGAGCCATCGACCCCGGATCCCGGTCCGGAGGCCATCCCCGGCGGCGCGGTGATCCCGGATCCTGCGCCCGCCGCACCGACCCCCGATCCCGCTCAACCTCAACCCAGCCCATGTGGTGGACAATGAAGATCCTCGCTCGCGTCTTGTTCGTCGCTACCGTCGTGATCAGCCTGCGCGCCCCCGTGGAGGCGAAGGGCTTTGAGTTCACCGAAAAACTGACGGCACAGGTCCAGAAGCCCGAGATCCAGATCCTGATCACCCGCCAGAACCTGGTGCCGAAGTATGTCTTGGAGCTGAAGGAGACCTTCCTCCCGAAGATCGTCGACTCGATCAACCAGAAGCCGTTCTGAGGGTATAAAGCAAGCTTGGAATGGGATTTTGCAAAATGGATGGAGGAAGGGGGCATCTTCATGTGGCCCATCCTCGCTTGTGGGGTGTTGGGCGCGACGATCTCCGCCGAGCGCTTCGTGTACCTTTTCTTGCGGGCTTCGGTGCATGCGCCCGCGCTCCTCGCACAGATCCAGCGGGATGTGCTTGACGGCAACGTCGATGCCGCGCTGAAGATCTGCAATGCGGAGTCGGCCGCGGTGCTCCCCCGGGTGCTCAAGGCCGGGCTGATGCGCGCGGGTCGCCCCGAGAATGAGATCCGCGACGCGCTGGAAGAGGCCACGCTCGAGGTGACGCCCCTTGTTCAGCGGCGCATCCCCTACATGACGACCATCGCGAACCTGTGCACGCTCCTCGGCCTGCTTGGCACGATCCAAGGGCTCATTTTGAGCTTTCATGCGGTGGCCGACGCCAACGCCGAGGCGCGCTCCACCGCGCTGGCCAGCGGCATCGCCGTAGCGATGAACGCGACGTTCGCTGGCCTCCTCGTCGCGATTCCGGTCCTCGCGATCCACGCGATCGTCGCGGCGCGGGCCAACCAGATCCTGGACGACGTGGACTATGGGGTTGCGCGCCTGGTGAACCTCCTGGTCGCGGTTGGAGCGCGCGGCACCGCCGTCCTCCCGTTGCCGGGGGGCAAGGAATAGCGGTGGGGCGACGTCACGGCCTGGAGGACCTTGGACCCGGGCTGGACTTGATCCCCATGCTCAGCGTCGTCGTCCACCTTGTGCCGATGCTGCTGTTGAGCGTGCGGTTCCTCGCGCTCGCGCAGATGGAGTCACGGGGCGGGGTCGTCACGGCGTTGGATGCGCCGGACCAAGGGGCGCTCACGGAGCAGTCCAAGCGTGTCGTGAGCGTGGACATCGACAGCGAGGGGTTCCTCGTGGGCGGGGCAGACCGCCTTGACCCGCGAATTCCCTGCAACGGGGCCTGCAGCGTCGAAACGTATGACTATGCGGCGTTGTCCCGCGCTCTTTTGACGCTCAAGGCCGCGCATCCGACAGAGCGTCGTATCGTCCTGGCTCCGACCGCGGACGTCCCCTTCGAGGTGGTCGCCCGGGTGATGGCGGCGGCGCGGGCCGACGTCTCGGGCGGAACAGAGCGGGTGCTCTTCCCGGAGCCGCTCTTGGCCGTGCGCCGGTGAGCGCGATTCGCCCTCGGACCGCCCGGGAGCGTCGGGAGCGACGCGCGGGCCGGCGGCTCCCCCTCAACCCCTACCTTCAGATCACGTCGATGACCGACATGTTCACCCTCATCCTGGCGTTTCTACTTACCTTCTACGACCCGAACCTGGCCGATGCGCCGACGCTCCTTCTCCCCGCCGTCGCGGTGCGATCGGAGACGAAGGAGGGGCTTCGGTTGGAGGTCCGGAAGGAGGCCGTCATGTTGGACGGTGCGGTGCTGCTCACCCTCGGGGGGGGCAGCCGGCTTCCTGCAGGGCTTGCCCCTGGCGCGATCCTGCCGGGCGTTCAGGATGCCTTGAGCGCGCGTCACACGGATGACCTCGACCTGCTCGTCGCCTGCGACAAAACGGTGCCCTACGGCGTCGTCGCGTCGGTCCTCGCCTCGGCTTCGGCCGCCGGCTTCAAAGACTACCGCTTTGTCGTCGAGAGCACACGATGAGCGCGCCGTGGGAACCTTTGGCGCGCTATGTTGTCCCTACTGCTGTACCCAGGAAAATCACATGAGCACCGCCGCACAACCCGTCGCCCCCAGCCAGAAGTCGCTCCCCAAGGTCTTGCGCCTCGGCCTGCTCAAGGATGGCAAGGTCTCCGAGCGGATCACCAAGATCGGCGAGGTCGTCACGGTCGGGGAGAGCCCTCGCAACCTTTTCGTGCTCGCTGAGCCCCGGCTCGGTCAGAAGCTGGACATGTTCATTCCCCAACGCGATGGCTACCTCCTGCAGGTCCCTGAGTGGGTGGAGGGCATGGTCCAGACGAAGGACGGCATGAAGTCCCTCATCGCGCTTCGCTCCACCGCGCAGAAGAAGGGCGAGCTGTGGGTCTACACGCTCGACGAGCGGATGCGGGGCAAGCTCGTGGTGGGGGGGCACAGTGTGCTCTTCCAGTTCGTTCCCGCGCCGCCTCAGCCTGAGCGTGCGATGTCCGCGGCGGACTTCCGCGCCAAGTGGTACGACGACGAAGACCCGCTCTTTCTCGCGCTCCTTGGCACCTTCTCCATCGTTTCGGCGTGTTTCATGACCTGGGTGTTGAACACCGAGCGCCCCTCGGACGAGGATCTGGTCGATGTCGATGACGCCGCGCGGCTGATCGTGAAGGAGATCGAGGCGATCGCGCTGCCGCCCGAGCCCACGGCGGTCGGCGAAGAGCCCCCGGAGACCCAGGAGCCTGCTGCGGCGGAGCCTGAGAAGGCGCCGGCTTCGCCCTCCTCCACGCCCAATGACGCGCCTCCGTCGGTCGAGCAGCAGGTGGCGAGCTCGGTGGTCATCCAAGCGCTGGGCACGTTGGGCCTCGGCACCTCGGGCACCACCGCGCTCGACATGATCGGCGACGATCAAGCGCTCGGCTCGTTGCAGGACAAGTTGGCCGGTGTGAGCGGCACGGAGCAGGCCAACGCGACCAACATCCTCACGAAGGGGGGCGGTTCGGGCGCCGGGACGGATGCATCGGTCGGGGTGAACACGGCGAAGCAAGGCGACGCCAGCGTTGGCACCGCAGCGGTGGTGAAAATCAAGAAGCCCAAGGTCGACTATGGCAACGCCGATGCCGATGTGGAGGAGGGAGATGTTGGCAACATCGCCTCGGTAGTCAAGAAGCGGTCCGGCTCGTTCCAGAGCTGCACCGAAGCCGGCCTGAAGCAGGACGAGAACATGTCCGGTCGTGTCACCATCGGGTGGACCATCACGGCCGGGCGGGTGAGCGGGGCCAAGCTCTTGAACAACACCACGGGGAACGCCGGCGTCGGCGCTTGTTTCCTCGCGGCGATAAGCACGCTCCGGTTCGATGAGGGCCTGACCGGCGAGGTCGCCGGGTATACCTGGACCGTCTCAGGCGTCTGAGGGGCCCCGCGCCTGCTTCCATGCGGGCACGCTGGATCGGCCTCCTCGCTGCGGCGCTCGCGCCCTCGAGGGCGCTCGGGGCGCCCGGTGAGCACGTGCAGCTTGGCGAGCTGGACGTCATTCCGTCGGTGGCCGCGGGGGTCACGTACCATTCGAACGTCTACCTGGCGGACGGTGTGACCGAGGACGCCATCGGCGCGCCCGCCCTCCAGCTTCAGCCTGGGATCGCGTTCGCGCTGGACAAACCTGATGTGCAGCTGGACGCCGCGGTCAGCTACCGCCTGCGAAAGTACGTGGACCTCGTCCAGGATGACGTCCGCGTGGACAACCTCGACGGGTTCAATGAGGTGGACAGCTCGCTGCGCCTGCGGGCGTTTCGGACCAGCGCCGTCGGGCTCTCCGTCGACGACACGTTCACCAGCCGCAACTACCCGACCGGCGGGGCGGAGAACGAGGGCAACGCCAACAGCGTCACGACCTCCAACGATCTGCTTGGTGGCTTGATCTTCCGGGGTGGAACCGCCGTGGAGGTCGAGACCCTCGCGGCCCTTCGCATCGATGACTACCGGATCCCCGGCGTCGGTCAATACAACAACGCCGTGAGCCGCGGCCCCGTGCTCAACGGCAAGTGGCGCGTCTCACCGAAGACCGCCTTGGTGTCGCACAACGCGGTCACGTGGGCCGGCTGGGGCGATAACCTCGTGCGCGCCGTCGGCCCCGAGTTCGAGGGCGGAGACTACGGCGAGTATGTCGGCAAGCCGGACAGCCTCGCGTGGTACACGATCTGGGGCGTCGAGGGCAAGCCCACTGGAAAGATCTGGGTGCAGGCGCAGGTCGGGTACGGGGAGGCCTACCAGGATGAGGCGACGGTGGTCGCAGAGGCGGCGGGGGTCGATCCCTCCGAGATCGACGGGTCTGGCGCTGGGGAGGGCTACGCCCAGGATCTCACGGGCTTCCCCAAGGGGCTGATTGTTCGCACGCTGGTGACATGGGAGCCGCTGAGTCATCAGGCGCTGTCCCTCGGCTACAACAAGGATTTTCGAGACACGCTGTTCACGAACTACGTGAGTTTTCACTACGGTTTCCTACGATACAAGGGCGGGCTGGCAGGGCGACTTGGGCTCGGCGTCGAGCTGGGCCTCTGGCGCGACGCGTTCCACGGGGAGATGAGCCGCGTGGACCTGAACCTGCAGGCGACGGTGGAGCTCACCTACAAGGTCACCTCGTTCGTGGAGATCCACCTTGTCGGCGGCTGGCGCCAGCGCTCCTGTGGGGAGGTCGACTGCGCCTCGCAGTTCTACACCACCCAGTACGACGACCTTCGAGGCGAGCTCGGCGTCACGGTGGCCTACTAAACTAAAGGTGCTTCCGCACCCTCGCAGGTGACACGTCAAGGGAAAGGCGGTACGATGCCCCGTTGACGGAGCTCGCGGTGGCCAAGATTCGATCCTCCCAGGTGACTGCCTCCTCTGGCACGCTGACCGCTGAGCCCGTCTCGACGGCGCTTGAGCCCCGGCCGCGCCCCAAGGTCTCCGGCGCGACGCGGCGCAAGAAGGCCCCCACCGCCGCGCTCGCCGCGCCGTTCAACCCTGCCGTTGAGCAGGGGGTGTTGCTATGCGGCCTTGGCGTATGCGGTTTCGTAGCCTTGTCCCTGGTCAGTTGGCACGCGGACGACCCCAGCCTGTCCTCCACGGGGGCGGGCGCCGCCCAGAACATGACCGGGGCGCTCGGCGCGGTGATCTCCGACCTGCTCTTTCAGGCCTTCGGCTACGCCGCCTGGTCCGTACTCGTCGTGGCGGCGATGATCGCCGTTCGCCTCGCGGGTCGCCGGGTCGGGGGCGTTGGATCCGTCGTGCTCGGCGGCGTAGCGTTCTGCTTGCTCGCCGTTGGTATTGAGCTGGTGGCCGGCGCCGAGGGCCGTGCGTTCCCCGCCGGCGGGCTGCTCGGCGCCGCAGGGGTCGGCGCCCTTGTGCCGCAGCTTGGGGACCTCGGCGCCGGCATTGCCGTCGGCTCGGCGCTCATCGCCTCGGTGACCGTGCTCTTCGGCATCAACTGGCAGCCCATGTTCGCTCGGGCCGTGGATCGCGTACAGACCGGCGTGCCGTTGGCCGCGCGGGCTGTGGGATCCTTCGGGGGCGCCGCCGTCCGCGCCGGCGCCAGCGGCGTCTCTGCCCTCCGCGACCGCCTCCCCGGCGGGCGCACCGACCCTGACGAGGACGAACCCGCGGACGACGACGCCGAAGACGCCGAGGACCTCGATCCCGCCGAGCCCCCCGCCCCCGCCCCCCGCACCTCTCCCCGCCTCCTGACCGAGGACCGCCCTCGCGTGCCGGAGGCCCCGACGCGCGCCCGCGTCCTCCCTCGCCGGCCGGACCCGCCCTCGCTCCCCGACGTGCCCTCGGTCGCCCTCCCCCCGCCCCCCAGCGTCTGGTCTGCGCGCCCCCCCCCCGAGCTGCTCCCCATCGACGACATCGATCGCGACGCCCCCACCCAGCACAGCGGCCGGTCTTTGGTCGAGGTCGAGTGGGAGAGCACCCAGGCGCCGCCTGCCCGGCCCCGCCCCCCCGCGCCCGCCGCATCCGCTGCCCCCGCGCGCCCTTCGCGCCCGGAAGGTGGCTTTGACGACGCCCTCTCCGACTGGGCGGGCGGCGACCGCCGTGCCCCTCCCCCTGCCGCTCCCGCTCGCGCCTCCCGCACGGCCGACCCTCGCACGGCCGACCCTCGCACGGCCGATCCTCGCACGGCCGATCCTCGCACTGCGGACTCGCGCGCCGCCGAGCCACGCACGGCGGCTTCGGTCGACGCCTTCGAGCGGGCCCCCGGCGACCTTGAGCCTGCCTCGGTCGTCCGCGCCCCGCGCGTTTCGCCGGCCGTTGTCGCCGACGACATCGATCCCCCCTCGGTCGCCCCCCCTCGGTTCGCCCCCCCGCCACGCGCGGTCGAGGCCCCCCCGCCACGCGCGGTCGAGCCCCCCCCGCCC
>CANKNP010000034.1 GCA_947483545.1 Deltaproteobacteria bacterium
AACCACGCCACGAGCATGTCGTCGGCGGAGAATCGGTGCCCGTCGCGCAGTTGGAGGATCTTCCAGGTTCCGGCGAGACGATCGAGGGTCGTCTCGCCCGGGGTCGGCGCTCCGGGGGTCACAGGCGGTCGATCACCCGCTCGATGCTCCGGCGCTCCGTGTCCGACAGGCGGTACTCGATGCCCATGCCCGCTTCTTGCCCGGGCCCGCTGGTCGCGACGAATGTGACGACCGCGGGGAACAACAAGGTGTCGTCCAGGCCTGGGGCGGTCACTTCGCAGATGCACTCGCGGCCGACCTGCAGGGGCTTCGGCGTCTTGATGAACGTGCCCCCTTTCCGTAGGTTCTCACGGTACTCCTCGCCGAGCCGGGAAGGGTCGGGATACCGCAGCCGCACACGGGCAGGCTTCCGATTGGAAGCGGGGGCCGGATCTGTCGGCCGCACGAAGGGGTCAGGCCCCAGGTCCACCGGGCGGGCCGGGGTGACCGGCACCGCTTCGGACTCGGACCAGGCCCAGCCCCGACGCATGACGGCGGTGTCATCCTCGTTCGGGGTGCGCGCGCTCTCGGCGCCCCGATCCGCTCCGCTCACAGACCGCACGTGATCCGCCGAGCCCGGCACGGATTGCAGCGCCGAGGGCTCCGAGGTGGGGATGGAGAACCGCTCTGCGATCTCCTCCTCGGGCACCGCAAATCCGCCGCGTGGCGACGAAGCCTCGCCCCCCTCCTCCACGAGCTCGCCGACGTCCGCGAAGTCCGCGTCGTCCGGCGACGCGCGAAAATCGAACCCGCCCTGCGAGTCGTTGGGTGCAGCCAGCGGCTCATCCCATGCGACGGGGAGAGCCCCCGGGTCTGTGAGTTCGCTGCGCAGGTTCTCGAATGGGTTCTGCGACATCCGATTCACGCTCAACAGCTCAGACGGCGCCTCAGACGGCGAGTCCTTGACCGCATCCCTGAAGCCGCCCCCCGCTCCATAGGCGCCTCCGGCGATGCCCACCGCGACCGGCGGCTCCACCTGCTCATCGGTGTCTTCCACCGGGGTGTCGAGGATCACCCCGTCCTCGTCCTGCACCGCGAACATCTCGTCGATCCGTCCGGGCGTGGGCAGCGGCATGATGATCCCGGGCTCCGCGACCGCTGGAGCCGCGACCGGTGGTGGCTCCGGGGCCACAGGGGCATCTTCGCTGTCCAAGATCCGGGGGCTCGCTGCAAGCTCAGGGGCCCCAGGGGGCGCGATGGAGGCGGCGGCAGGCGCGGCAGGTGAGGTCGGCCCGACCTCCTTCACTGGTATGATCGGCTTCTTGCGCTTGAGCGCCCCAAAAATGCCGTCCAAGAGCCCAGGCCGCTTGCCCACGGGCTCGGCCGCGCTCGAAGCCTGTCGCTTGAGCCGCTCCGCCTCCGCGACCCGCGCCTCCTCTGGGGCGGGAATGTGCGGCGATGCCGCATGCTCCGCGTAGTTGCGGATCGTGATGTTCTTTCGCTCCCCCGAGCCCTTCTCGATGGCTGAGACGTGCAGCATCCCGTTCCCATCGATCCGAAACGTCACGTCCACCTTGGTCATCATCCGAGCAGCCGCGGAGAGCCCCGTGAGCACAAACTCGCCGAGGAACTCATTCTCCACGCTGTTTCGCGACTGGCCTTGGCGCACGGTCACCCGGACGGACTCCTGGTTGTCGTTGGCGGTGGCGAACGTGCGGGTCTCCGTGGCGGGCACCCGGCTGTTTCGATGGACGATCGGCACGAACAGCCCACCGGCGCTGTCGATGCCCAGGTCGAACGGCGTGACATCGAGCAGGACGGTACGGCTCTGGTCAGCGTCCGCAAGGTTCGCCGCATGCACGGCAGCCCCGACGGCCACGGCCTCTTCCGGGTGAACCGTCCGCGAGGGCTCGCGGCCAAGCAGCGCGCTGATGGCCTCGCGGATCCGCGGCATCCGTGTCTGCCCGCCGACGAGGATGACCTCGTCCACCTCCGAGAGCTTGAGCCCGCCCTCCAGGACCGCTCGGCGGGCGATGTCCACGCAGCGCTGGACCAGATCCGCGGTGATCTCCTCCAACTTCAACCGCGTGAGCACCAGATCGATGCTGTGCTGCGGGGTGACGTGGGGGATGACGATGTTGGTGCGGTCGGAGAACGACAGCTCACACTTGGCCCGCTCTGCGGCGTCCCGGATGCGCTGCACGGCGTTCTTGTCGTTCGTCAGGTCAACCCCGGACCGGTCGCGGAACGCGCCGACAAGGTGATCGACGATGCGGGAGTCGATGTCCTCACCGCCGAGGTAGCTATCCCCGAGCGTCGAGAGGGTCTCATAGATCCCGGACGAGAGGCGGAGCACGCTGACGTCGAACGTGCCGCCCCCAAGGTCGAAGATCAGGATTGTGCGCTCGACGTTCTTCCGGTGTCCAAACGCCAACGCCGCGGCCGTCGGCTCGTGCAGGAGCCGGTCGCATCGGAGCCCCGCCATCTCCGCAGCCTCGATCGTCGCCTTGCGCTGGGCGTGGTTGAAGTACGCGGGGACTGTGATGACCGCCTCCTCCACGCGCTCCCCCAGCGCCTTCTCGGCGATCGAGCGGGCCACCTGTACTACCACCGCCGCGACCTCCGTCGGCGACATCCACTGGTCACCCACCATCAACTCGACACCGCCATCCGGCGCCGGCCGAACCTTGTAGTTCACCCGCCGAATTGCCTCTTGCACCTCGGGGCTATCAAACCGCCGGCCGATCAGCCGCTTCGTGCTGTACACCGTCCGCTCAGGGCGCGTCAGGATCAGGTTGTGGGCGGCTTGGCCGACAACGAACTTGCCCTCCCCCTTCGCAGAGATGACCGACGGGAGCACTTTGTACCCTCGCTCGTCCTCGATCACGCGCGGCCGACCACCCTCCATCACCGCCACAGCGGTGTTGGTCGTACCCAGATCGATCCCGATGATGCGAGGCATACAAGGCTCCAGCGGGTCAGCTTACCAGACGGAGGCGGGCTTCGGGAAGAGCGGGATCTGCGGGTCCAGGGGAACGACCGGGTAATCCCCTGAAAAACAACCGTCGCAACATGCCGTCGAATCGTGCCCGACGACCACGTGCACTGTGGTGCGCTCGGGATGAGCGAGGCTGTCCGCATCGAGCCACGCCCGCATCCGCGGAATCTCGAACCGGTTCCCGAGCAAATCGTCCGTCGGCGGGCCCACGACTCCGTACACGCAACTGCCGATCAGCGGCATGGCGCCCAACCGAATGTGGACCTCTGCGGCGCCGGCCACACGAAGCGCCGCCACGGCCCGCCGGGTCCGCTCCCCGCTCGCAAAAAGGTTCACCAGGAGCGCGACGCGCTGCCCGTGGACGCCGGCGCTGGCGCGCATCTGACCTGACACGTCGCCGACGAGGCAGGGCAGCGCCCGGACCTGGCTCTTCGCCGCGAACCCCGCGGCGAGCGCCTCGCTCCCCGGCATCGGCACGACGAGATCACAGCGCACCGGAAACGCCTCGGCCAACGCCGCGCCCATCCGCTCCCGCACCAGCACGACGTCCACCCCGAACACCCGGGCGTCCGGCGCCGCGAGCCCGAGCCACTCCGCGACGCAGGGCCGCGGCGCCATCTTGGGAAACGGCCGCAGACTCTGCAACTGTGCGCCTTCCACCACGACGACCTCCCCCGGTTCCACCTCCCGCTCGTAGCTCGCGCCGCTCGCCCGGAGCGCCCCCCCCTCGGACGCCACCACCCATCCGCCGCCCCGCCGACCGATGCACAACGGCCGCAGGCCCCGCACATCCCTGGCCGCCACGAGGAACTCCCCCGTGAGCACCACCACCGCGAACCCCCCTTCGATCCTTGGTAGCGCCTCCAGCATCCGGTTCATGAACGTCCGCCGTTCGCTCTGCGCCACCAGATGGATGAGCAGCTCGGCCAGCGACTCCCCGGCGAACAGCGCCCCCCGCGCCATCAGCGCGCCGCGCAGCACCACGGCGTTGGTCGCCCGCCCGTCCGCCACCACGGCGACAGCGCCGCTGCGGTCCGCGAACACCATCGGCGCATCCCCGCCCATCCGCACCAGCGCCGTATCTGCGACACCCCGGAGGTCCGGACCGGGTCGCCGAGCGTCCGGCGCCACGGCGACGACCCCTTCCTCACCTCGCACGGCGAGCGCCGCGCTTTGAACCCCCTCCCCCACCCGCGCCGACAACGCCGGCAGGGCCTCCGCCACCGTCCGCGCGGCGTCGAGCACGCCGTGAACGGCGAACAGGGCGCACGCCGGCCGCATCACGCCTGGATCCAGCTCGCAAACGCCGCCCCATGCACGTCGCGCAGCGCCTGGACGGGCCAGCTCCTGCCGCCTGCGGACAGCGTCTCGCCGCCGGTCGCGCCGAGCACCCGCATCTCGACGCTGACCAGCGCCCGGACCGCATCTCGCGCCTCCGGACGGTAGGCGATCAGCGCACGGCCGTGATCCTCTCCGTACAGCGCACCCGCATCGCCCCCCACGTCGAACCTACCGCCCACCCCGCCGAGGCAGCACTCCGCCAGCGCGACGAGCAAGCCCCCATCGGACAAGTCGTGCGCGACCTCCAGGACGTCGGCCTGAACCAGCGCGCGAAGCGTCTCATGCAGCGCCCCCTCCTTCGCGAAGTCCACCGGGGGCGGCGCCCCGTGCCGGTCGAACCCGAGCTGGCGGGCGTAGATCGAGCCAGCGAGCCATCCCACGCCCTCCGCACCGAGGATCGCCACCTCCAGCCCCTCCGAAAACCGTGCCCGGACCCGGGGTGGGGGGCCTTCATACAGCCCCACCATCGCGAGTCCCGGCGTCGGGAGAATGCCGACCCCATCGGTCTCGTTGTACAGCGACACGTTCCCCGAGACGACCGGGATGCCCAGCGCTCGGCAGGCCTCGGCCATACCGTCCACCGAGCGGGCGAACTGCCACATGATCTCGGGCTTCTGGGGGTTACCGAAGTTCATGCAGTCGGAGAGGCCGATCGGCGTGGCCCCCACACAGGCGAGGTTGCGGGCGCACTCCGCCACCTGCCCCGCCGTGCCGATCGCGGGGTCCAGGTACACATGCCGCCCGTTGCTGTCGCAGACGAACCCCAGATGCTTCCGCGTCCCCTTGATCCGGACCAGCGCGGCGTCAGCACCTGGGCCCACGACCGTGTCCGTGCCTACCTGGTGGTCGTACTGGCGCCAGATCCATGCCTTGTCGGAGATGTCCGGATCCGCCAGGATCGCCAGCAGGCGGCCGGCCGGGTCTGCGTCCACCAACTCAGGCAGGTCGGGCAGGCGTTTGGGGGCCTGCTGCGGTCGGTCGTACTTCGGTGCCGCGTCCGTCAGCACGGCGACCGGGATCGCCGCGACCTCCTCCCCGTGCCAACTACAGCGCCAGATCCCGTCGTCGGTGACCTCGCCGATCTCGGCGACCGAGAGGTCCCACTTCTGGAACACCGCGAACACCTCTGCCTCCCTCCCCGGCTCGATGACGATGAGCATCCGCTCCTGGCTCTCGGACAACAGCAGCTCGTACGGGACCATGCCCGTCTCCCGCATCGGGACCTGATCCAGCCGCAAATGCAGGCCTCGCCCGCCCCTTCCTGCCATCTCGACCGAGCTGGACGTGAGCCCCGCGGCACCCATGTCCTGAATGCCGACGATGGCCGTGCCCTGCATCAGCTCCAAGCACGCCTCGAGCAGCAACTTCTCCTGGAACGGATCGCCAACTTGCACCGTCGGGCGCTTCTCTTCGCTGCCCTCGCCGAACTCGGTCGAGGCCATCGTGGCGCCGTGAATCCCATCCCGCCCGGTCCCGGCCCCTACGTAGAACACCTTGTTGCCGGGCGCGCCGGTCGTGCCCAGAAAGATCCGGTCGCTGGCGACGATCCCGCAGCAGAACGCGTTCACGAGGCAGTTCCCGTCGTACGAGCGATCAAACCGCGTCTCGCCCGCCACCGTGGGGATCCCCATGCAGTTCCCGTACCCGGCGATGCCGGCCACCACGCCTTTTACGAGCGCGCGCGTGCGCGGATGCTCCAGGCGGCCGAACCGCAAGCTGTCCATGAGGGCGATCGGCCGGGCGCCCATCGTGAACACATCCCGGAGGATCCCGCCCACTCCCGTCGCGGCACCCTGGTAGGGCTCAATGTAGGACGGGTGGTTGTGCGACTCCATCTTGAAGCACGCCGCGTACCCATCGCCGAGGTCGACGACGCCTGCGTTCTCGCCGGGGCCGATGAGCACGTTCGGACCTGTCGTCGGCAACCGACCCAGGTGGATCCGGCTCGACTTGTACGAGCAGTGCTCAGACCACATCACGCTGAACACACCCAGCTCCACGAACGTCGGCTCCCTGCCGAGCACTTCGAGGAGCCGCTGATACTCGTCGGCGGACAACCCGTGCTGTTGCACGACTTCGTCTGTGATCTTGCCGGT
The DNA here is from genome assembly GCA_947483545.1 of Deltaproteobacteria bacterium. The sequence goes on from CANKNP010000034.1 coordinate 6,415, forward strand.
AGTGCCGGGGGTCACGCCGTCACCTCCACGTCTTCCGCGGTGGCGAGCGCGCCGGCCAGCGATCGGAACACTCCAGCACCGTCGATCCCGCCGAGATCGGCCTCTACGTAGCGCTCGGGGTGGGGCATCAGCCCAACCACGTTGCCGGCGAGGTTGCTCACGCCCGCGATGTCATGGAGCGCACCGTTGGGGTTATCCTCGATGTACCGGAAGATCACCTGGCCCTCGCCTTCGACCCGCGCCAGGGTCTCCTCGTCCGCGAACCAATTGCCCTCAGCGTGGGCGATGGGGAGCCGCAGCTCGGCGCCCGCAAGGCCGCGCGTGAACGGCGTGGCCTTCCCCTCGACCCGGAGCCGCACATCTCGGCATTGAAACAAGAGCCCCGCGTTCCGTAGCAACACCCCGGGGACCAGCCCGCACTCGGCGAGGATCTGGAACCCGTTGCAGACGCCCAGGACCGGACCCCCATTCGTGGCGAAGCGGATCACGTCCGCCATCACCGGCGAGAACCGCGCGATCGCCCCGCAGCGCAGGTAATCCCCGTAGGAAAACCCGCCGGGAAGCAGCACTGCATCCACCTTCGGCAGGCTCGGCTCCTTGTGCCACACGGCGACCGCCTTCATGCCGAACAGGGTGACGGCGTGGCGCAGATCCGCGTCGCAGTTCGACCCCGGGAACGTCACCACCGCGACCCTCGCGCTCAAAGGAGCTCCACGCGGAACGACTCGATGACCACATTAGCCAGGAGCTTCCGACACATCTCCTCCAACCGCACCTTCGGATCCAGCGTGCCGTCGGCGATCTCCATGTCAAAGAACTTGCCGATGCGAACCCCGCGAACCTCCTCGTAGCCCATGCTCTGGAGACCGCCCTGCACCGCGGTGCCTGCCGGGTCATGGACGCCGGGCTTGAGGGTGACGTAGACACGAGCGCGCATCGAGGCCTCCGAGGGGCGGCGGGTAACGCGCGCCGGGCTGGCCCGCCCTCGCACCCCCTCCCGGTTTGGGGTACCCTGTGCGCTCCCCGGATGTGCTCTTGCTACGCTCGATCTTCGCCGATTCTCCCGCCCCGCGAGGGCGCGGCGCTGGCGCATCGGCCAGTGTTGGCCAAGAACGCCCGCATTCGCGGGCTCGTGTTCGCGTCGATTCGGCCGGGTCCGGCGCTCCCGCGCCGTTCCCGCCCGAGACGCAAACACAGGAGCCAGCTTTGAAGGCGCGCACTTCGTGCCGCCTTCAATTCTGGCTCCCCGTTCTCCTCCTGGCCGCCTGCTCTGACTACAAGTTGGGCAACGGCCAGGACAGCCCACCGCCTGCCGGAGACTCCGACGCCAACGACCAGGACTCCGACTCCACGGACTCCGACTCCCCGGACTCGGACACCCAGGACTCCGACTCCCCGCCCGATCCCAACGAAGAGGTGTGCGACGGGGCCGACAATGACGCCGATGGCGAGGTGGACGAGGGCTTCGACGCGAACAGCAACGGCATCGCCGATTGCCTGGAGACCACCGAATACTGCACCCCCTTCGACGACTTCTCCGGCTGGTCCTATACCGGCGAGGGCGATTGGTATGTCGAGTCCGGCTACCTGACGGAGGGCCGGGCAGGGAGCTACGCCGGCATCGCGTACACGGCGGACATGGGTCTGGGCACGGCGTTCAGCATCGAGACCGGCACCGCCTGGACCGGCAACGACAACGACCTGACCGGGATCGCGTGGGCGGTGAACGGCGAAAATGCCTACGTCGCGCGTTGGGACGACCCGCAGGGCGACTATGAGCGCTACACCCCGACGGGGGGAATGGACATCTCGCGCTGCGACTCGTCTGGTTGTACCGTACTTTACGCGGACTCCTCGGCCGATCTGTACTGGCCCGCGGACCTGACCTTCGCGATCTTTCGCGTTCAGGTCAACGGCGCCGATGTCCAGGTGATCGTGAACGGCGCCGTCGTGCTCACGGCGAACCTCCCGGAGATCGCGGGCACCGGACCCGGCGTCGTGGGCGTATACAGCAACGACAACGACGGCGGCGTGTGGTTCGACGATTTCTGCGTATGGTCCTCGGGATGATCGGGAAGTACACTGGCACAATGCTCCTCCTCCTCGCCTTGTTCGGTTGCGCGGGAACGGCGGCCACCGACGTGGTGTTGGACAGCTCGCCGACCGACTCGCCTTCGGACTCTCCCCTGGACAGCCGCGACTCCCCGCACAGCGAAGACACCGCGCCCGCCGGCCCACCTCAGGTCGTGCTCTTCATCGGCGACGGCATGGGCCTTGAGCAGGTCGGGGGCGGCGGCCTCTACAAGAACGGCGAGGCCAGCACGCTCGGGCTCGACGCCATGCCGATCCAAGGGCGCATCCGCACCGCCTCCTTCACCGGGGTCACCGACTCGGCGGCCTCCGGCACGGTGATGTCCACCGGCACCAAGACCTACAACGAGTACCTGGGCCTCGACATCGACGGGAACACGCTTGAGAACGTCGTCGAGGTCGCCCGCGCAAGGGGCATGGCCACCGGCGTCGTGACCACCGACCGCATCTCCGGGGCCACGCCCGCGTCCTTCCTTGTACACATCGAAGATCGCGGCGACTACGCCGATATCTGCGCGGCCATCGCCCTCTCCCTGCCCGACGTGCTGCTCGGCGGCGGGACGGGCGATTGCGACGAGGTCGTGTTCGACACCACGACCATCGACTACCTGACCACCGCCGACGAATTGACCGCCTGGATCCCCGCGGGTCGTCCGCTGCTCGGCATGTTCGACGACGGCACGTTCCCCTATGTCTTTGACGGGTACGACACCCAACCGTCCCTGTCCCACATGACGACCACCGCGATCACCACGTTGCTCGCCGATCCCGACGGCTTCTTCCTCATGGTCGAAGGCGCCCGCATCGACCACGCCTCGCACTCCAACGACTCCAGCCGGGTGTTCCCCGAGATGGTGGCCTTCGACGACGCGATCACCGCGGGCATGGCCCTGCTCGGCCCCGACGCGACCGTACTTGTGACCGCCGACCACGAATGCGGCGGCCTTCACGTGATCAGCGGCAACGGCGTCGGCGAGGCCCCGGACGCCGAATGGCGCGACAATTGGCACACCAACGCCGATGTCGGGGTCTGGGGGAGCGGCACCCTGCCTGAGCTCTTTGCCGGCGGGCGCTTCGACAACGCCTGGATCCACGCCGCGCTGCTCGCTGCCATCACGCAATCCGGGGTGATCGCCCCCAACGAACCCGCCCTCGTTGACGGTTGGTTGGGCGACCTGTCCGATGCCATCGTGAGCCAACCTTGGGAGAGCTCCTTCGACCCCGCGTTCAACCGCATCGACGCGCTTCGGATCGGTAGCGACGCCACCGGTCTTCGCATTGGCGTGGACGGCGTTTTCGAGGACGACGCCAACGCCCTCGTCCTGTTCCTCGACACCGACTACAGCGACAGCACCGGCTTCCCCCACACCGGGGATCTCACGGACATCGACGGCGACGGGGACACCGTGATCTCCTCGCTCAACGTGGCCTTCGCGGACGAGACGTTCGGCGCGGAGCGGGTGATCATCAGCGTTCACGGCCAGTATGCGTTCCGCGGGAGCAGTGGGGGCGACAACGCCGGCGTGCGGGACATCACCAGCGTGGACGACTTTGGATGGTTGGAGAGCGCCATCAATTTCGACAGTGACAACATGTCCCTGTTCAACGCCGAAGCCCCCGACGCCGGTGTCGCCGAAGAGGGCTTCGAGATCCAGATGCCCTGGGACTCGATCTACGGGGCTTCCTCGCCCGAAGTCGAGCGCAAGATGGCCGTCGTGGCCGTGCTCGTGAACGACACCGGGACCTACGTCTCCAATCAGGCCCTGCCTCCGTTCTCCGACGAAACCGAGCCCGGCAGCGCGCTCGCGACCCTGCCCGGCGAGGTTCACTTCGTGGTGGACGGGCTCGGCGACCTGGTCGGCACGCCGGTCGTGGTCCCGTAGGTTGGAGGCCCCAGTCCTCCCCGCACCGGCCCGGCGCGGTCGCTCCCGCTCCGCCAAGACCGCGGGCGGGGTCTCCCTGGAGCCCTCCGGCGCCGAACTTCAGGCGATGCTCACGCTGGTCGGCGGCCGACTTGCCGCGTTCCTCGACCGCATTGGGGACATGCCCGCCACCAACACCGACGGCGGCGCGAAGTTGGCGCGTTCCCTGGCCGAGCCCCTGCCGGAGGAGCCCGCATCCCTTCGACACTTGCTGCGGGTGCTCTTCGAACAGGTCGTGCCCACCGCCTTGCACACCTCTGGCCCCGGCTACCTCGCCTACATCCCCGGCGGCGGACTCCCGGCGTCTGCCCTCGCGGATCTCATCGCAGGCATCACGAACCGGTATGTCGGACTCTGGATGGCCGCGCCCGGCCTCGTGCAGCTCGAGACCAACGTGCTCAAGTGGTTCTGCACGATGGCCGGCCTGCCGCCCACCGCCGGCGGGATCCTGACCAGCGGGGGTTCGATCGCCAACTTGACCGCGATCGTGACTGCCCGGCGCGAGCGGCTGCCGGTGGACTTTCTCCGCGGCACCCTCTACGTCTCCGCCCACGCGCACCACTCGGTGCGCAAGGCCGCCGTGATCGCTGGCTTCCCCGTCGAAAACCTCCGGGTCATCCCCCTCGACGCGTGCTTCCGCATGCGCCTCGACGCCCTGGCGGAGGTCGTCGCGACCGACCGCGCCGCCGGGTTCACCCCGTTCTGCGTGGTGGGCAGCGCAGGCACGACCGCTGTCGGCGCTGTGGATCCGCTGGGTGCGCTCGCCTCCTTTTGCCAGGACCAACGCCTCTGGTTTCACGTGGACGCTGCCTATGGCGGCTTCTTCCTGTTGACCGACCGTGGCCGGGCCACCCTGCAGGGCATCGAGCGCGCGGATTCCATTACGCTCGATCCGCACAAGGGCCTCTTCTTGCCGTACGGCACCGGGTGTGTGCTCGTCCGTGACATCGAGACCCTGCGCCGCGCCCACTCCGTCGCGGACGGCGGCTACCTTCCCGCCCCCCAGACCGACGGCGACCGCTGGGACTTTGCGGCGCTGGGCCCTGAGCTCTCCCGCGACGCCCGCGGCCTTCGCGTATGGCTCCCGCTCAAGCTGGCCGGCGCCGGGGCCTTCCGCGCCGCCCTGGACGAAAAGCTCGATTTGACGGCCGTCGCGGTCGAGATCATCCGCGCCCATCCCGGCTTGGAGATCGTCGCCGCCCCTGACCTCTCGCTCTTCGCGTTCCGGGTGCGCGGCCCCGGGGATGAGCCCACGCGACGGCTGCTCTCCGCGATCAACCGCCGAAAGCGCGTGTTCCTCACAGGCGTGCCGCTCGACGACCACGGGTTCGTCATCCGCGTGTGTGTGCTCTCGTTCCGCACCCACGCAGCCCAGATCACCGCTTTCGCCGAGGACCTGGGCGCCTGTCTGCCTGCCTGATACCCGCCCGCATGATCCCGACCCTGCTTCACGACATGTTCGCCGCCATCGCGGCCGCCGCCGATCCCGACGGCACCACGCCTCTTGAGCCCGTCGCCCCGACCGGAAACCCCGCGCACGGCGACTACCAGTGGAACTTTGCGTTTCGGCTCGCCAAGGCGCGCAAGCAGAACCCGCGTGCGCTGGCCGAGTCCCTCGCGGGCCAGATCCAACACCCGCTGATTCGAAAGGTCGAGGTGATGGGCCCGGGGTTCATCAACCTGACCTTCGATGATCAGGTGTTGGCCCGAGTGTTGGCCGACCAGGCCGCGGCGACCAGCTTGGGCCTGCCTCAAATTGGCGCGGGGAAAACCGCGGTGATGGATTACAGCTCCCCAAATGTGGCCAAGCGCATGCACGTCGGACACATGCGCTCCACGCACATCGGGAACGCGCTGTATCGGCTGCACGGCGCCGCGGGCTTCAACGTGATCGGGGACAACCACATCGGGGATTGGGGCACCCAGTTCGGGAAATTGATCGTGGCTTGGAAATCCTGGCGGGACGATGCCGCCTACGCGGTGGATGCCATCGGGGAGCTGGAGCGGTTGTATGTGTTGTTTGGGACGCGCGCAAAGGAGGACGTGGGCCTGGGGGATGTCGCCCGCGCGGAGACCGTGAAGTTGCAGCGGGGAGACCCAGAAAACCTCGCCCTCTGGCAACAGTTCATGGACGTGTCGATGGCCGAATTCAATGCCGTCTACGCGCGCATGGGGGTTCAGTTCGACGTGACGCTCGGCGAGAGCGCCTACCGCGACGACACCGATCGCGTCGTCGAGGAGCTCAAGGCCGCTGGCATCGCCGAACCCTCCGAGGGCGCCTGGATCGTACGCTTTGAGGAGCCCTCCCTGAAGAACAGCCCGGTGATTGTGCAGAAGCGCGACGGGGCTTCCAACTATACGACGACGGACCTGGCGTGTATGCAATACCGCATCGCCCGCTGGAACCCTGACCGCATCGTGATCGTCACCGACATGCGCCAGCAGTTGGTGTTCAACCAGCTGTTCGCGATTGCCCGGCGGATGGGCATCACTGTGGAGTTGACCCACGCCTGGTTTGGCATGCTGGTATTGCCCGAAGGCGCCATGTCCACCCGCGCCGGAAACATCATCCGGCTCGTGGACCTCTTCGACGAAGCCGTAGCCCGAGCCCGCGCCATCGTGGACGAGCGCAACCCGACCCTCTCGGACGCCGAGCGCGCCCACATCGCGGAGGCTGTCGGCATGGGCGCCATCCGCTACGCCGATCTCTCCCAACACCCGCAGACGAACATCACGTTCTCCTGGGAGAAGATGCTGTCCTTCGAGGGTAATACGGCGCCCTACCTCCTTTACAGCCACGCCCGTTGCGTCACGTTGTTGGCCAAAGCAGACGAGGTGCCGGACCCCGCCGCCCTGCGTTTGGATCACCCGTTGGAGCGCGAGCTTGGGTTGTCCATCCTCCGCACCCCGGAGGCTGCGCTGGCCGCATTGACACACGCACGCCCGAACCTTCTGGCCGACCACCTGTTCGACCTTGCCAATCGGATCCACCGCGTCCACCATGATCTTCCCGTCCTCAAAGGCGGCGAGTACCGCGCGAGCCGCATCGCCCTCCTGGATCTCGCCCGCCGGGCCTTGAGCACCGGCATGGGCTGGCTGGGACTCCCAATCCTCGACCGGATGTAGGGGCCCCGGCCGGAAGTGACCCCTCCACTTTGAGATGATCATCATCCCGAAGTGACGCCACCACTTTGAGATGATCATCATCCCGAAGTGACGCCACCACTTTGAGATGATCATCATCCCGAAGTGACGCCATCACTTCGGGATGATCGCGCCGAGTAGAACGATCGCCGGCTGGAACGCGGGGTCCTGCTCGGCCACCGAAGACCACCTCCGCACCGTCTGCTGGGTGACCGCCAGGACCCGACTCGCCGCGGCTACGCCTACCTCCCGGACAAGCGCCCACGCCAAGACAATGCGATCACGTTTCCCCCCGCGTTCGGCGTCCAGGAGCGTCGCTGGGCGCGTCCCGCACACCCGGGACACGGCCACGACGACGCAGTCGACCCTTCCGTCGAGTTGAGGCTGCATCACGACGAGCGCCGCTCGGTCCTCCAAGTACTGTTGCAGCGTAGCGGGGTAGCTGCCCTCGAACAGGTCGAAAACCTCACCAGGCTGCAGCCAGTCCTGCGCTGCGCCCGACATCCAAGCGGCCTGACTGGATCGCAACCCGACATCGAGTCGCCGAAGATCGGTGCTGTTCGGCGCCGGATTCGCGTGGATGTACATCGCGAGCGTCATCAGGTATGCGGCGCTGTCCGCGGGCATCCGCCAGAACGAACGCTGGAAGATCCCCCCCCGCTGCTGCATCCGCCGGTTCAGGTTCTGCGCGGGCGGCCCCAGAAGCCGCTTCATGACCACGGGCAGGCGATCCGGGTCCGCCAGACCAATCAAGGAGTGCATGTGCGACGACATGAAGGTGTAGGCCGCGATCGCGCATGCTGCGCCGCTCACAGCCTCGAACCCTCGGAAAACATCTCCGCGAACGTCCCGATCGTCAAAGACCGGGCGGTCCTGATTGCCTGTCGCGATCACATGAAAGTAGTGCACGGTCCTCTCCCGCCCCGCCTCTACCCCGTCTTCCACGCAGCGCAAGGTTCGTCACCACCCCGAAGTGACGCCACCACTTTGAGATGATCATCATCCCGAAGTGACGCCACCACTTTGAGATGATCATCATCCCGAAGTGACGCCACCACTTTGAGATGATCACCCCCCGTAGACTCTCCGATACTTCTGGAAATAGCCCAGCACGCGCCTCACATAGCGGCGGGTCTCGGTGAAGGAGATGTCCTCTGCGAAGCGGTCGGCCTCGGGGATCTCGGACGAGGCGGAGAGCCAACGATCGACAGCGTTCGCACCCCCGTTGTAGCCAGCGATGACGAGGGGCAACGACCCGCCGTGCAGGAGCGCCCTGGACTGAAACTTCCCGTGCAATAGGCCCAGCTCGGTCGTACCCAAGCGGGTGTTCACGCCCGCGCGATACAAATCGTCCACCATGAACCCTGCCACACGGCCCTTGGCCAGTTCGGTCGCCAGGGCCGGCATCAACTGCATGAGCCCACGCGCCCCGGCGGGCGAAGTGACGGACGGATCCAACCCGCTCTCGGCGGTCATGATCGCGTAGGGCAAGAGCGCGGGGAGCCCGGATTCGGCTGCGATGCGGTCCACCACGGCGCGGTAGGGCCGCGGCGCCGAAAATCCACGGCCGGCGGGCGTGGACGCAAAGTTTTTGGCCAACTTCTGGGCGGCTTGGATCCGGTCGAGATCCATGAGCAAGCCGGCCATCGCCAAAGCGGTGGTCTCGGAAGCCTTGCTGGCCTCGATCTCTGAAGTGGGAACCAAGGCGAGCTCGCCAAGCCCGGCGTCTGCGAGGTCTCGCGCGTCCCGAACGGTCCGGTGGGCGGCCAGGTACGATTCGGGAAATGCGGGTGGGTCGGCCGTGAGGGTCGCCGTCCAGGTCTTGCCCAACCGTGCCGCGGCAAAATAGGCGTAAGAGGTGTCCGGGTGCTTTTCGAGCACCTCGCGGAGGCCATCGTCCGACGATGTGGCCCGGGCTCGCCAATACCGCGCGGCGGCGGCCAATTCCCCGGCCCCGGAATTCGCGCCCGCGATCACCTTGTCAAAGGCGACCAGCGCTTCCTCCCTCCGCCCAAGCCGATACAATGACCAGGCGCGCAACCATCGGGCGTCCCAAAGGAATTTACCCTGGGAGTGACCGTTGATGTAGGTGGCAAACAAATCCACGGCGGGCGCGAGGTGCCCCGCGTCGTATTCCATGTACGCGGGCTTCCAAGCGGCTTCATCGGCCTCGGCAGAGGTAGGCCAGCGCGCGATGAGCGCCCCGTATTTCTTCGCCGCCGTGGGGTAATCCCCCGCCCGCGCCGTCCCCAGCGCCTCGTGAAACGCAGTTACCGACGAGGTCGTGGACGCCCCCGCCCGCCCAAACCACTCGACGGCTCGCCCATAGATCTTCGCGTCGAACAGCGCCTCCGCCATGTACATGACTTGGGCCCCCGTGAAGGGTGCCGCCGCATTCACCCCATCGAGCAGCGGGATCGCCATCGGCGCCTGCTGAATCGCCAGGAGTTTTTTGGCCCGCGCGAGCGCCAGGGTTCGCCCCTCCGCCGTCGTGTAGTCTGGCACCGGCCTCCCCAAATTGGCGAGCGTGACCTCAGCGCGCGTCGAAAACTCCGACGTCGGGTATTGGGTCCATACCGATTGTAGCAAGCCCGCTGCATCCACGCCTACGATCACGGTCCCCGCGATGCGTGCCTGCGCCGCGGCCTCGCCCGTCCAGTACAGACGGGCGTCGGATGCCCCGGCCGGGGGGGTCCCCAAGGTCCGCACCGCGTCTACCGCCAATCCCGCCACGATCTGCGCCCTTCCCCGCAGGACCAGCTCCGCGTCGCCCGGCAGATCGACCCCGGCGAGCGTCGCCAGCGCGGAACGACCGTCCCCAGCCTCGATCTGCGCGTGTGCAAGCTCCCCTTTGGCGTGGCTCGCAAGGGTCCCCCCGACCGCTCCGAGCACCTCCGCGGCCCGCGCCGCGGCCCCCGTTCGCGCGTAGCACCGGCCCGCTACAAATCGCTCGACATCCGTCGTGGGCGCCACCAACTTCGCCAGCACTGCACCGCAGTCGCCGATCTGCAGATCCGCGGCCCAGGGGCTCGCCGCAAGCGCAACAGACAGCAGGGGGAACAGCATCGGGACCTCGTTGACGCGTCAAGTAACCCTGGGGATGTGGAGCGGAGTCCCGCAGCGGTGTCAGACCTCCCCATGGAGGGACCAAGCCGCCCACCCGAGGGTTATATCGGCCGCATGCTCCCCCTCCTCGCACTCCTCACCCACGCCTCGGCCGGCACGCTCGCCGGGGTGACGCTCCCCGACACCGCCTCGGTCGGGGGCAGCACCCTGGCGCTGAACGGCCTGGGCCTCCGCGAGAAGCTGTTCATCGACATCTACGTCGGTGGGCTGTATCTCTCGACCGCCACGCACGACGGCACGGTGGCCGCCACCACGGACGCTCCCAAGCGCATCGTGATGCACTTTGTCTACAAGGTGAGCAAGTCGCAGATGGTGGACAGCTTCAACGAGGGGTTCGCGGCTTCGCCGGGAGCGACGCCAGACCAGATCGCCACGCTGCTGGGGATGATGCCCGATTCCATCAACGTCGGTCAGGAGGTGGTGATCGACTATGTCCCAGGGACAGGCACGTCGTTCACCATCGGTGGGGTCAACCGGGGCACGATCTCCGGCAGTACGTTCATGAAGGCGCTGTTCGGCATCTACGTGGGCCCGCACCCGCCCACCGAGGATCTGAAGAAAGGCATGCTCGGGAGCTGAGCGCTCACCAATCCCGCAAAAACTTTTCGACCTCTTCGCGCTCGATCACGCCCAAAGACGTATCCATACAGTCCGCGCAGACGTCCACGCGCGTGACGCGGTAGACCCCGCGCGTCTCCATCTGCGTACGACCGCATAGGTGGCAGACCGCGCTGTCCGGCGCCATATGGCTTCGACGATCCTTCGCGATGAGCTGGACACACAGGTCGCAAACCACCGCTTGGGTGCCTGACAACAGGTGGGTACACTCGGCGCCCGTGCGCCCACAGGACGAGCAATGAACGTCGCCCACGTTTCGCACCGTCTGCGGGACGGCCAGCCGGCCCGCGGGTTGCACCACCGCGATCAATCGCTCCACAAGGTGGGCGGCGCCGCGCTCCTGGCCCTTGCGCAACAATGCGCGTTGGGCATCCGCATCCCCACAAATCACCTGGGCAGCCAACACAGCGACTTGAAGATCCGGGTCGGCGTCCTTGCCCCACACCGCAAGCAATTGCCTCGCCGACCGAGACCGCCGCGTCGCGATGGCCAGCAGCAGCAAGGCTTGGTGGGCCCTGGCCACGTCGCGTTCGGCCTCGATCGCCCGCCGATGCGCTGCGATATCGGACTGATTGCCACGGCGCTCGACCGTCTGGCGTTGAATGTCCTCCATCGTCACGTTCAGCCCGGCCGTCAGCGCCGGCTCCGGTAGCCAAGCCGCCGCCGCCAGCGCATTTCGTGCCAGATGGACCGCGTACGAGTGTCCGGGCTCCCGGAGCCTGGAAGCGACCTCGTCCGCGACGTGCCCGCCGGCGAGCGCGCATGCCTCTTCCCACAGGAAGAAGCGCAGGCCTTCGTCCTCGAGGGTGTCGATCGCGGAGAGCACCGTGGGGATGCTGGAGGGGCCGACCGCGCGAAGCTCCTCGAGCAGGATGGCGATGCGCTTGCGTGTGACGACGCGGGGCGCGCCTTCCCCCCCGGTGATGGGCAGCCTGTCGAACCCCTCGACCTCCGTCTGCAACGCCTTTTGCAGCCAGGGATAATCTTGAAGCCGACGACGCAGGCGCGCGAGCTCGAGGTAGCTCGCCGCATCCGACGGATGATCCGCCAGCGTGTTGCGCAGCACCTTCATCGCCTCACTGACCTGGCCCTCTTCGATGAGCGTGCAGGCCAGCGCATGCCGCGCGCCGAGGTGGTCCGGGTCGAGCAGGAGCGCGCGGTTGCAGTGCTCCCGGGCGCGGGGCAGCTCCCGCAGGTGCAGGTAGGCCAGGCCCATCTGCGCCAGCACGTTGGCCTCCTCGCCATGGCTCTCGCTGTAGCTCCTGTAGTGTTGGATCGCGTTCTTGTATTTGCCCAATGCGAACGCGACCTGCCCCAGGTATTTCCGCGCGAGTGGCGCGTACTTTTGGTGCTCCTTCAGCCGCACGAAAAGCTTTTCGGCCTCGGGGTAGCGTTGGGTTTGAAGGCACGTCACGCCCAAATCCAGCATCAACGGTTGCAGCAAATCCGTGGGAGGCTGCAGGCGCAGCGCCTGGACGAGGTGGTACTGGCTCCGCTCAATCAAGCGCGGCTCGTCGGTCTCCCGGGCTCGCTCGCCCAGCGTTCGCCCGAGCAGCAAGTGGGGCTCCCAGGACGTTGGCGCCAGCCGCACGGCGGTCTCCAGATGGCGGATCGCAAGGTGCCGATCCGACTGCGCCCGGTACATCGCTCCGAGGGCCACGTGGAGATCCGCTCGCTCCGGCTGCAAGCGCGTCGCCTCGTCGAGGTACCGCTGAGCGGCCTCAGCGCGATCCATCCCGACGAGGCAGGCGCCGGCGATGACCATGCCCTCGACGGACTGCGGCTCCTCGGACAGCACCTTTTTGGCGTGCTGGAGCGCCATCGGGAGCTGAACCTCTGGCTGGCCGTGGAACAGACCGCGAGAAAGGCAGATTCTGGCAAGCTCCAGGCGGGTCGGCACCTCGTCCGGATGCTCGGCCAGGCGAGCCTCCAGCCGGGTCGCGTTCCAGTCGAGCGTGGCGTGCGGGTACATTCCACCGTCGTATCCCGCTGGCCAGGGCTACACCCCTTGTGCGTCGCGCAATAGACGGGCGCCGTGCTCTACTTCTTGTTCTTCTGCTCAGGCGCCACCGGCCTTGTCTACGAGACCGTCTGGGGGCGCGAGCTCCACCTCGTGTTCGGGACCAGCCAATTTGCGATCGCGACTGTGCTGGCGGCGTTTATGTCGGGCCTGTCGCTCGGGGGCTGGGTCGCGAGCCGGTACGCCGGAAAAATCGCCAATCCGATGGTCGCCTACGCTGCCTTGGAGGCGGTGATCGGCGCCTTTGCGCTCGCGTTTCCGTGGATCCAAGAGGTCATCGCGCCGCTCTACAGGGGGTTCTACGAGGTAGCGTCGCCCGGGCCCGTCCTCTTCGGCGCGTTCCAGTTCGTGCTGCTCGGCGCCACGCTTTTGATCCCGACAGCGTGCATGGGCGCGACCCTGCCGATCCTCGCGCGGTTCGTGGAGGGTCAGGCACCCCCATCGCCGGAGTCAGAGACCGCGCGGATCCGGGGCCCAGGGAGCCAAATCGGCCAGCTTTACGGCGTGAACACCGCCGGCGCGGTCTTCGGCGTGTGGCTCGTCGGGTTCCACCTCCTGCCCGGGCTGGGGGTTCAGTCCACGACCTGGTTGGCCGCCGGTGCGAACCTGACACTCGCGGCGGCCGCGCTGTGGCTCGGCCGTGGACGCGCGATGAAGCCTGCGCCCTCGACGCTTGTGTGGGCCACCGACCCGCCGGCACAGGACCACCGCTGGCTCCTCGTCGCCGCCCTCTGCGGGTTCGGCAGCCTGGGATTGGAGGTCGCCTGGTTTCGGCTGATGGCGCTCACGTTGGGAGCCAGCACCTACGCCTTCTCGGTGATGCTGCTGGCGTTCCTCGTCGGGATCGCTGGCGGAGGCTACGTCGGCGGCGAGATCGCGGACCGGATCGCACCCGCGGGGGCAGGCCCCGACCGGCTGTCCGCCATCGCCAAGGCGGTCGCGCTCGCCCAGCTCTCGGTTGGCGCCTTGGCCTGGGGAGCGATGTGGCTTTGGCCGTACCTCCCGTTCAGCTTCGTCTGGTTGTACTTTCAGATTCGCGATGTGCCGGAGCTGATTTGGACCATGAAGTGCGTGATCGCCATGGCGGTCATGACCCCTGCCGCCCTCGCGATGGGCGTCACGTTTCCACTCCTCACCCGGGCCGCCGGGATCGCGAGTGAACACAGCACACTGTCCAGGACCGTTGGAAGGGTCTACGCGGCGAACACGGTGGGTAGCCTGCTTGGGGCGTTCCTCGCCGGGTTTGTGCTTCTGCCCGGCCTCTGGGTCTCTGGGACCACGCTGCTGTGCATCAGCGTGAACCTCTCCGCAGCGTGGGTCGCCAACAATGCCGGACGCAGCCCGACCTCATGGCGCTCGGCCGCAGCCTGGGTCGCCGCCATCGTGCTCCTCTGGACGTTTCGGCCGCCTTGGGAGCCGCTGCTGATGACCAGCGGCGTCTACAAATACGTGGACAATCTTCACGAGCCCACGATGGCGCATATGCGTAGTCTGTTGATCGACCGTTACGAGCTACTCTACTACAACGAGGGCCTTTCGACGGTGGTGACCGTCGCGCGGGATCGCTCGAGCGGAAACATGTGGCTCGCAAACAACGGCAAAATCGACGCGAGCACCAGCGCGGACATGCCCACACAGGTGCTCGTCGCCCACCTGCCAATGATGTTTCTCGACCCAGACAGCGACAGGGCGCCGCGGAGCGCCATGCTCATCGGCCTCGCCAGCGGGATCACCCTCGGCGCGATGACGCTCCATCCCGACCTCGACACCATCGACGTGGTCGAGCTGGAGCCCTCCATGCCAGAGGCCACCGCGCTTTTCCGTCGTTACAATCACGACGCGCTCTCCGATCCCCGTGTGCGAATCATCGGAAACGACGGGCGCAACCAGGTGCTGCTCACGCCCTCGGCGACCTACGATCTGATCGTTGCGGAGCCCTCCAACCCCTGGCTCACGGGGGTCTCCAACCTGTTCACTCGAGAGTTTTTTGAGATGGGCAAGGCACGCCTCAAGCCCGGGGGGGTCTGGAGCCAGTGGGTACAGATGTACGGCATGGACAGCAGGGACCTCATGAGCGTGATGCGAACGTTCAGCGAGAGCTTTCCGCATGTACTGTTCTTTTCCAGCATCCGGGACGCGGACATGGTGATGGTGGGGTCCAACGACCCTATCGAGATGACCGCGGCCCGTGCTGCGGCGGTGGTAGACAAGACCGTTGGTTTGGAGGGCGAATTCGCCAACATCGGCGTGCTCGACGGCTACGACCTGCTCGCGGACTACCTGTTCGACCGCGATCAGGCGATGTTCATGACCCAGGGCATCCCCCTCAACACCGACGACAACCTGCTCGTCGAGTACAGCGCCCCAAAAAACCTCCACCGCACCACGTCGGCGGAGAACATGCTGATGCTGCTCCCCGTCGCGCGCGTCCCGGTCGAGAGCGTGCCCACCGTGGCCGGTCTGGTACGTCTCGCAGATGCCTACGCCGAGCGTGACGACGTCATCCGCGCGCTCATCGCGCTGCGGGAGGCCCGCCTTCGGGAGCCGGATCGGTACGACGTGGAGGAGCGGACCGTGCGGTACGAGGCGGAGCTACGGGAGTGGCTCAAGTAGCGATGACCCCGAAGTAGTGCTCGCACTCAAGAGAAAGAGCAGCGCCCAAGCGCACCCGAGCCGAGGG
>CANKNP010000035.1 GCA_947483545.1 Deltaproteobacteria bacterium
GACGCTCGCCGCTATGTGGCCGCTCGACTACCCCGACGGCGCGACGGGTTGGCAACAGGCGCACTACACCGATGATCGGCCTGCCGCGGGGGTGATGTCCACGAACTCGATGTGGTGGCGCTACACCAGCACCGACTCCAACGCGAACCGCAAGCGGGCGAACGCCGTCAGCCGCATCCTGCTCTGCAACGACTACCTCGTCCGCCCCATCGAGTTCGACCGCAACGTGAACCTGCTGAACGAGGAGGCCGTCTCCGACGCGCTGCTGACCAACCCGGCGTGCATGAACTGCCACACCTCGCTCGACCCGCTTGCCAGCTACTTCTTCGGCTTCTGGTGGTACGACTACACCAACCCGGGCGAGGCCAGCTACTACTTCCCTGAGCGCGAGCCGCAGTACCGCAGTTACACCGGCGTCGAACGCGGGTACTACGGCGAGCCCGGCTACAGCCTCGCGGATCTCGGCCAGCAGATCGCAGCGGACAACCGCTTCCCGATGTGCGCCACCGAGCAGGCCGCTGAGCTGCTCTTGCGGCGACCGCTCACCGGCGAGGACCAGAACCGGCTCGTCGAGCACCGCGATGCCTTCATCACCGGGGGGCTGACCGTCCGCGCGCTGCTCGCCAGCTTCGTCACCGATCCGGCCTACCTCTCCGGCTCGACGGACGCCGAGGGCTATGTCCCCAAGAAGATGGTGACCCCCGACCTATTGGCCTCCACCGTTCAGGATCTCACCGGCTTCACCTGGACGTACAGCAACTACGACATGCTTCGGACGGACGCGTACGGCTTCCGAACGCTGGCGGGCGGCGCGGACGGCTACAACGTGACCGCCACTGCGAAGGGCCCCAACGCCACGCTCGTGTTGGCCCAGGAGCGGCTCGCGGAGCTCGCTGCCAGCTACGTGATCGCGAACGAGCCCGAGCGGCTGTTCACCGTGAACTTCGACGACAACCCCGAGACCACGCGCGATGCCATGGCCGCCCAGGTCCAAGCGCTTCACGCCCGCGTGCTCGGCACCGAGGTCGCCGTCGATGGCGACGAGGTGACCGCCGCGCTCGCGCTGTGGGACGCCGTCTACGCCGTCGAAGGGACCACCCAGGGCGCTTGGGCCGCGGTCCTCTCCGCGCTCCTGCGCGATCCCGACTTCCTCTACTACTGACCGGCGGAGTTCCCATGAGACCCCTGCTTCCCCGCTCCCGACGCGCTTTCCTTCGGCAGACCCTCGCCGGGGTCGGGCTCACGCTCGGCTCAGGCCTGATCCCGCGGATCGCTCGCGCGGCCAGTCCCTCCAAGCGCAAGTTCATCTTCGTCTTCGCGCAGGGTGGCTGGGACCCCACGCGCGTGTTCGCCAGCGAGTTCTCCAATGAGAATGTGGACATGGAGGCCGACGCCGATCGGGCCTCCGCCGGCAACATCTCCTACGTCAGCCATGCGAACCGCCCCTCCGTGGACACCTTCCTCAACGCCTGGCACGACCGCACCGTGGTGTTCAACGGCGTCATGGTCCGCTCGATCGCGCACGAGATCTGCACGATGCTCGCGATGACCGGCACGACCAGCGGGCTCACCCCGGACTGGCCGGCCATCCTCGCGGATCAGCGCCGCGGGGAGTTTACGCTACCCCACCTTGTGCTCGGTGGACCAAGCTTCCCGGGGGATCTTGGCGTCGCGGTGGCCCGGACAGGGGCTTCCGGCCAGCTGGAGGCGTTGCTGGACGGCAGCGCGCTCAGCCTGTCAGACATTGACGTCGCGAGCCTCCGGAGTCCCTCGCAGGCGCTCGTGGACCGGTTCGTCGCCCAGCGCGCGGCGGCCCGAGCCAGCGTCGCACGCTCCAGCGTCGAGGACCTGCTCAACGCCGACTTCGCGACCGCGACCAGCCACGCTGCGGACCTCAAGGACCTCCAGTACCTGATGGACTTCACCGGCGGCGCCGCCCTCGCCGATCAAGCTGCGGTCGCGGTCGATGCCCTCCAGAAGGGTGTCAGCCGCTGCCTCACGCTCTCGGCCAGCGCCTCGTTCGGGTGGGACACGCACGCCGAGAACGACGACGGCCAGTCGCCGCTCTGGGAGGACCTGTTCAGCGGCCTCGGGCAGCTTGTCCAGATGCTGGCGAACGCCCCGGGCGAAGAAGAAGCCACGCTGCTCGACGAGACCGTGATCTGCGTGCTCTCCGAGATGGGCCGCACGCCGCTGCTCAACGGCCTGAACGGCAAGGACCACTGGCCCTACACCAGCGTGATGCTGGTCGGCGCCGGGCTCCAAGGGGACCGCGTCGTGGGCAGCTTCGACAGCAGCTACTACGGCGAGAACGTGGACCCCGCCTCGGGCGACACCGCCGAGGACGGTCAGGTGCTCTCCGCCGAGGCCATCGGCGCCACTCTGCTCGCGCTCGCGGACGTCGATCCCGCCGAGTACGTCATGGGCGTCGAGGCCATCCAGGGTGTGATCGCGTGAGGCTGCTTGGTGCTTGCATCGTGCTCAGTTCCTGTGCCGGTGGGGCGAACGACTCCGCCGACTCCTGCGCGAACGCCCCCATCTCCACCTGGGAGACCTTCGGCAGCGCGTTCATGACCGAGAACTGCCAGACCTGCCACGCGTCCACCCAGACCGATCGCGAGGGCGCGCCCATCGAGACGCACTTCGACACCGCCGCCGACGTCTGGGCCTACAAAGACCTCGTCCTCGCCCGCGCCGCCGCCGACGTGCCCGACATGCCACCCCTGGGCGGCACCACCGATGATGACCGTTACCTGCTCACGGTCTGGCTCACTTGCGGCGTAGAAGGCGAGTAGCGCATCACAGGTTGATGCCCAGCAGCGACCGCGCTTCCACCTGGGCATCTTCCCGCGTCGGGCCCGTCAGCCCGATGATCGCCGAGACCGTCCACCACACCATCCCGCCCTCGCCGGCCAGGTGTACCGTCGGTCCCGCCCAGACGAACGGCCCCTCGATGGGCGTCAAGGCTCGTTGATAATGATTCTCATTATCAATGATGTGTCGGGCGGCCTGCGGGCCTCGGGCCGCCGCCTCCCGTGTTTGCGTCTCGGGCGGGAACGGCGCGGTAGCGCCGGACCCGGCCGCTATGACGCGAACACGAGCCCGCGGATGCGGGCGTTCTTCGCCAACACTGGCCGATAATCCCGGCGCGCGCCCTCGCGACGGGAGAATCGGCGACCGGCCGTGCGCATCGGGGGGCGGGACGGGCAGCCAGGGTGGCGGCGGCGGCGGGGGTCACCACCTCGGGCGGCGCGGCGGGGGTGTTCATGAACGTGGAGGCGGAGGATGTGGGGGATCTGTGCCCTCGGCGTTCATGGTGCGGGGGTGTTCATGAACGTGGAGGCGGAGGATGTGGGGGATCTGTGCCCTCGGCGTTCATCGTGCGGGGGTGCTCATGAACATGGAGGCGGAGGATGTGGGGGATCTAGGCCCTCGGCGTTCATCGGACCGGGGTGTTCCGTCAACCGTTGCGTCCCTTCATGGCCTCGTCCAGTTCGTGAAGGTGCAGTCCCCAACCGAGGCGGTGGCTGCTTGCCCCGCGGCGGCCTCCACGTGCAGAGTGGAGGAATCCCCCGCCCACATCTCGATCTCGGCACCTTCTTCGCTGCGTATCCACACCCAGACTTCTTGGTCAACGACCGACACCGTCCAGCCGCTCAGGCTCACTGACGCCGTCCCACGCACGTCGAACTCCCCGTCCGGACACCCGTCGCCGAAGCTCGACACCAACGCCAGGGTCGCGGTGGACAGCGCGAGCGTCACGGTGCCCTCTGCGCCGGGGCCAGCACACGAGATCTCCGTCTCCCATGTCCCGCTCAGGGCCATGTACGCATCCACCGCGGCCGTGAGCTCCGGGTCGGCGCCGCCGGGCCCCCAGGGCGTCCGCTCGGTCTCCGCGCACCATGAGGCGGTGTCATAGCACTTACCGCACGTCGAGGAACAACCGGTCCAAAGCGCCAGGGCGAGGAGCGGGATCATCACGACGTCTGCGAGGAGAGCACGGGCCAAGGGTGGCACGACCGCCGGGGCGCGTCAACCCAATCGGGCGCCGGGCAGCCGCCCCTCACTCCACCCGGTCGAACCGCACGCCCGGCTCTCGCTTGTCGGGCACCGATACCGACGCGGCGAACTCCTCGGCTGCGGACGGATCAATCTCGAACCAGGTCTCCCGCTCGCGGATGTCGATGCGCCCGATCACCTGGCGGTCCACGCGCCCGCGCCGACAGAACAGCGGTACCAGCCAGAACGGCTCGGCGTTGTGTTTGAAGCCCCGGTTCACCTTGAACATCGCCGCGCCGCCCTTGCCTGGCGGGCGAGCCTTCGTCGGCGGGCTCTGACCGCCGCGATCCGGCTCGGTCTGCCGGGGTCCCTCGCTTTCTGCGCCTCCGGTGCGCCCGCCGGTCGCCCGGTCGTCGCGCGTGAATCGCTGCGGGCCGCGGTCCGGCTCGTTCGGCCGCTCGTCGCGTTGAAACCGCGGTTCTTGCCCCCGCGGACGGGCGTTGAACCCCGGGTCCTGTCGGGGGCCGCGGTCATCATCCCGGCGGGGATCAGGCCGGGCGGGCCGTTCGAACCGCTGGGGCCCATCGTTCCGAGGGCCGTCAAAGCTCCGGGGATCCTGCCGGGGGCCATCGTTGCGGGGGCCGTCAAAATGGCGGGGATCCTGGCGAGGGCCATCATTGCGAGGGCCGTCAACGTTGCGCGGCCCATCATTGCGTGGGCGGTCAAAACCCCGCGGCTCGGACCGCTGCATCGGGCCCTGATCCCGCACAAACCGAGCCGGGCGGTCGGCGTTCGGGCGCTCCGAGCGGCCAAGGGCGAAGGTCTCGGGGAGATCCTCGGGGGTAGGGAGCTGCAAGCGGTACGAGGCGACCAGCGAAGCGACGAGCGCCGCGGGGGAGTGCTCGGCCAGCAGCTTCTCAGCGAGGACGAGGTCCTCATCCCCGGAGGTCGTCAAACCTTCGAGGATCGAAGCGGTCAGTCGCCCTTCATCGGATGTGCGGATGTGCTCGGCCCGGGGGGGCATCAGCCGCTCGGGCTTAACGCCGGCTTGCTGAAACAGGCGATCTGCGGCCCGACGGCGCGAGGCCGCGACCAGCACGACCGCAATCCCCTTTCGCCCGGCCCGGCCCGTGCGCCCCGACCGGTGCGTGAAGCTCTCCACATCGTGCGGCATGTCCGCGTGAATGACCAGGTCCAACGTGGGCAGATCGATGCCCCGCGCCGCGACGTTCGTCGCGACGAGCACCCTCGCCCGCCCGTCCCGAACCGCGGTCAGGGCCCGGGTCCGTTCGGCCTGCCCCAGGTCGCCGGAGAGCACCACGGCAGAGAACCCCCGCTCGGACAGCGTGGCGTGAATCCGATGCACCGTCTCCCGCGTGTGGCAGAACACCAGCGCGGCGCGCGAGTCGTAGTGCCGCAGCACGTTGACCACCACCGCCTCGCGCTCCCGGGGCGCATGCAACATCGCGACCCACTGGATGTCGCCGTGCGGCTCCTTGGCGTCCGACAACGCGAGGCGCAACGGCGCCTTGGTGTACTGCTCAGCGAGGGCCACCGCCAGCGGGGGAAAAGTCGCCGAGAACAGCACCGTCTGCCGGGTCGCCGGACACGCCTGGAGGATGACCTCCAGCTCGTCCCGAAAGCCCATGTCCAGCATCTCGTCGGCCTCGTCGAGCACGGCCACGCGCAGATCGTCGAGCCTCAGATTCTTGCGATTGATGTGGTCGCACAGCCGTCCAGGGGTGCCGACCACAACCTCTACCCCGGCGCCGAGGGCCATCGACTCGCGCCGAGGATCCATGCCGCCGACGCAGGCCACCACACGCAGCGCGGGGGTTCCCGGCCCGCCGGCGAACAGCCAGTCCAGCTCCTTCGCCACCTGCATCGCCAGCTCGCGCGTGGGGCAGACGACCAACGCGCGCGGCTTCCCCCTTGGGGTGCCATCGTTGATCAGGCCCGCCATCCGCAGGCCAAACGCCACGGTCTTGCCGGAGCCCGTGCGGGCAGAGACAAGCAGGTCCCGCCCAGCCTCAGCTCCGACAACCGCCGCCTGCACAGGCGTGAGCTCGGTAAAACCACGCTTCGCGAGCGTGGCCGCCAGCACGGCGGGGACATTCGCGAAAGGGCTTGGGGGGGCTTCGGGTTCAGACATTCGGGCGGATAGCCCGAAGTCGCAAAAACTCAAGGTGGACGTGACGGGGAGGGGGCCGGGGGCGGCTCGCTCCCTCCTCCGCCGCGCTGCCCCGGGCCGCAAAACGCCGCTTCACATCCGCGAGCGGACAGAGGTCACCAGCCTGCCGGCGAGGGTCAACACCTCGGACCGGAGCGGGGACGGGGGTCACCACCCTGGCGGCGAGGGTGACCGCCTCGGGCCGAACCACGGACAGGGGTCACCACCCTGGCGGCGAGGGTGACCACCTCGGGCCGAACCGCGGCCGTCGCCCTCGTGCCCGTGGTGGTTCCCCGGCCAACCACGAAGGCCACGAAGGTGCTCCCGAAGGTGGCGTCGTCATCGCGACGCGGGGTCCTTCCGAACCCCCCGCCCGATCCGTACCCCCTACTGCGCCATTCAGAGCCGGCGGGGCGAGCGGTGCGGGGATTGGAAAGGTTCAACCCGTACTTGGCGGGCCACACCTGCCCTCGCGGCGGGATACTGCCGCTGCGCCATCTATTTTCCACCCCGGAGCCCCGGTGATCCGCTTGA
Source organism: Deltaproteobacteria bacterium (assembly GCA_947483545.1). The sequence goes on from CANKNP010000035.1 coordinate 6,704, forward strand.
CTTTCGCCCTCGCCAGCTTCACGTTGACCGCTTGCGCGGGAGAGGCCACCACCGCGTTCGGGTCATCGATGGTCCTGATCTCAGCGGGCACGTTCACGATGGGCGGAGGCGCGGGCGATGCGGACGGCGCCTACACGGACCATGAGGTGACACTCACGCACGACTTCTGGATGGGCGCGACGGAGGTGACACGCGGGCAGTGGGAGTCGTGGAGCGGAGGTTCGGGGTGGACCTACGAGTCGGAGCCCAGCTACCCGTGCACGACCGCAACAACGACGGCGGACTGCCCTGCGGACTCGATCACCTGGTACGACGTGGCGAAGTATGCGAACGCCTTGTCCACGACCGAGGGGCTGACCCCGTGCTACCTCGCCGACGGCACGGACCTCGCGGCGGCGGCCTACCTCGCTGATCCCTACGCTTGCCTCGGCTACCGGATGCCGACTGAGGCGGAGTGGGAGTACGCGGCCCGGGCCGGGGAGGACACGACGTACTCAGGGTCGAACACGTCAGCCGACGTGGCGTGGACCTAGGAGAACGCCTACTCCGTTGGTACCTACGCACACGAGGTCGCGACGCTGGCGCCGAACGCCTGGGGGCTCTACGACGTGAGCGGGAACGTGTGGGAGTGGACGAACGACTGGTACGACTCTGGCCACGGAGGCTACGGCGATGGGAGCAGCGACGTGGACCCGGCCGGTCCCGTCACCGGCTCTGGCGAGGGGCATGAGGGCTCCTACCGTGTCAATCGCGGCGGCGACTGGGACAACGACGAGGCCTACGCGACCGTGTCCTACCGCAACGACGGCTACCCGGAGTACGCCAACCTCAACGTCGGCTTCCGCCTTTCGAGGTCGAGCCCTTGAGGCGACCGAGCACTGGTTCGTCCACGATGGCGTGCCGACCCTGACGATGGTGGTGCGGTGCCGGGATGTACCATCCGGCGGACCTTCCTCCCCCACCGGGCCCACCGGGGGGAGGTGCCCGAAGGGCGGAGGGGGCCCGAGCCCCTTCATCGAGATGGAGCCGGAACACCGCGCGGCCGCCGTACGTGCTGGCATGGCTGCCTTCATCTTCTCCGTGTCGCCATGTCTCCGTGGTGGACCATGCCTCCTGTGGGCGGAGCGGATTTGAGCGCAACGGCGTGCAGCGACCATCGACCATCGCCCCGGCATAACCCCCCTTGGAAAGGGCCGCTTCACCCACCCTTCCGCGACCGCCTCGTCCACCGGCACGGGCGTTCGGCCCTCTGCTCAGCTCGTCCCGACCACCCCCCCCGCCAGCGCCCCAATCGACAGTGGCGCGCACCCCTCCGCCTTGTTGTTCACCACCACCCACGCCGCCTTCGCGCCCCGGATCACCTCCACGACCCCCCCGCGCGTCTCCAAATCCGGCGCCTTCAGCACGGTGAACGGCCCATAGTCGGCCTTCGCCTCCTCGTACTTGAGCCCTGGGTGCAGCATCCACCGCACCACCCGCTCCGGTCTGCTGAGCGCCCGCGTGCGCCTCGCCTGTTCCGGAATCGTCGGCATTCCCGGCCATCCAACCAGCGCGGGCAGAGCACCTGTCGCCTCCAGCGCATCCGCATAGGCAGGGGTGAGCAAATCGGGATTTCGAACCTCCACCGCGTATCGCCACGGACCTTTGGGCAATGCCTGGAGGAATCGGAACAGTTGGTCCGCGAATTTCCCGGGGGAGAGCCCGCCCTGCGGTGCGAATGGGAACAGGAGCACGCCATCCCCGAGCCCCTCCACGAACGGGCCGACGACCTCGTCCATCGCGTACTGTACGCTCAGAAAGCGGTCATTTTCCCGCCCCGCGCGTGGGCCGTAGCGTTCATGGTGCGGAAACCTCCGCATCGTGAGGTCCTCGTGGGCCTTGACGAGAAACGAGAAGTCGGCTGGCACCTTGGACTGCATGGATCCAAACTCGGCAGCATCGACAGGCCGATACCATGTGCGGTCGATGCCGACGGTGCGGAACAGCGGGTGGGTGGCGTACGCGGCGAGCCCCTCGTTCACCAGGCGGTCCATCGCGTACCGACTCCGCCAGATCGGCCAGCCGGGGAACGTCCAGGACGAGGTCCCAAAGCGCAGCCCCGGGGGCAGGCGTGACGCCAGCGCGGAGAGCCCGGCGACGTCGTCCACGAGGCTGACTGGGGGAGGCCGGGTCGGTGGGAACAGCGGCTGCTGCTCGTCCACCCGCCAGCGGTCCGAGGCCTCGGGCTCGCCGTCCACCTGGCGCATCAGCCCGGGAAAGAGCGCGACCTGCGCTGGGCCAGGCCGGGCGCTGCGCACACGCCGGTGCTCCAAAGCCCTGGAATTACTTGATGTGGAGCCGGGCTGGCCCAAACCGCACCGTTCCAGGTGGAGGGCGGCGGGTCCGGCGTCTTCGACGGGGCCGCCGCTCTCCGCCGGTAGGAACGGTGCAAAGGAACCGCCGATCCGGGCGCGAGGTTCGCCGAGCGCACGGATCGGCGGCTTCACCCCTTCGGCGCCAGGAACCGCGTGAGGGCTTCGATGGCGTCCGGCGATCCCAGCCGTTCGACGAACTCAGCACCTTCGCGCAGCATCGCCTCCCGCACCACGGGCCGCTCCGGCCCCCGCATCAGCTCCTTGCACGCCCGCAACGCGCCCGGCGCCTTCAACGCGAGCTTTCCGCATTTCTCCAGGGCAAAGGCGTCCAGTTCCCCCGCCGGCACGACCGCGTTCACCAACCCCGCCTCCTTCGCCTCCGCCGCGGAGAACGGCTCGCCGAACATCAGCCACTCGCTCGCTTTGGCGTTCCCGACCCGCCGAGGCAGGAAGTACGAGCTTCCCCCCTCAGGCGTCAACCCCAGGTTCACAAAGGGCATCTGGAACCTCGCCCGGTCCGAGGCGTACACCAGGTCACAGTGCAAGAGCAGCGTCGTGCCGAGGCCGATCGCCGGGCCATCGACCGCGGCGACGAGCGGCTTGGGAAAGGCGCAAAGCGCCTCCAACAACCGGAACACCGGCGAGTCCGGACCGCTCGGGGGGTTCTGGAGAAAGTCCATCAGGTCGTTCCCAGCGGTGAACACCCCGCCGGAGCTGCCGATCAGCACGACACGGACAGCATCATCGCGCGTCGCCTCGTCCAAGGCGTCGGCCAGCGCGGTGTACATCGCCGCCGTAATGGCGTTCTTCTTGCGCGGTCGATCCAGACGGATCACCGTGACCGCACCTCGCTCGACGGTCACGTGGGTCTCTACGGGGGGAGGGGCCTCGGAAGTGTCGTTCACCGGGCCAAGGTAACTTCGGTTACCCGCCCCCTGCATGCTCGGCTCCTACTCCCTCCGAATCCCCCGACACGCCTGCACCCCCCGCGACACCGCCCGCGCGGGTGATCTCTGGCGGCTGGTGCAAGACGCCGCCGTGCAGCACGCCGCCGACGGGGGGTGGCCTCCCGAGCGGTTTCGCACCACCGCAACAGGGTTTGTGGTCCGCGAGATGAGCGCCGTCCACCACCGCGAGGCCGCGTACGGCGAGGCGATGACCGTCACCACCCAGGTCGCTGACCACCGCCGCGACGTGCTGATGCGCCGCGAGACACGCATCACCGGCGTGATGTCCGCCACCGCCGACTGGGTCCACATCGGCCCGACCGGCGCGCCCTTGCGCGCCGGCCCCGACCTGATCTCGGCGTTCCCCGTGGACCCGACCGCGCCCCCCGCCCCCGCGATCCCCGAGCCGGGCCCGCCGGGACGCCCCCTGCCGGATCTCGTGTTCTCCCCCTGGTGGACCGAGATGGATCCCCAGAGCCACACCAACCACCCCCGCTACGTCGATTGGGCCGATGAGGCCTTGTCGCGCGCGGTTCACGCGCTCGGGCTCGACCCCGTCGGCCTCCTCCCCCTCGCGGAGCGGGTGCGTTTTCGGGCCGGTGCGCGGGCGGTGGACACCGTGACGGTCAGCGGATCCTGGGCGGGCCGCACGACGGTCGAAGGGCGCCCCGGCATCTGCTGTCAGTTTCGGGCCCGACGTGCTGGCCCCACCGGCCCCGAGGTCGTCGCCGACATGTTCATCGTGCGCGGACACATCGATCCTGCCGTGCTGGACGCGCTCTCAGCGGGCGCCGGTTGAGGAGGTTCGGGCTCGCTGCCTGCATCGGGCTCGCTGCCTGCACGCCCTACCGCGCGTACCCGCTGCTCGACATGGACATCGCGGGCGACCCAGAGCCCTTCCAACCGTCCGGGCTCGCCGTCCTGGCCGACGGCACCGTCGCCATCAGCGCGCCCGGTCCCGCCATCGCGATCTACGAGCCCGAGCCTGCCACGACCGGGGCGTCCGTAGCCCCCGTCGGCTTCATCCTCCCGCTGCGAGATCCGCGCCTCGATTGCCCCGAGTGCCGACGTCCCCCGTTTCGGGCGACCACCCGGCTCGAAGCCCACCCCATCGTCTGGCTGCCCTGGGCCGGTCGAGACGTTGCCCCCATCGACATCGAGGATCTCGCGCCCTTCGGCGGCGCACAGGTCCTCGGCGTCACGGCGTACAGCACCATCGGCCGGCGCACCGGCTACCGCAAGGACAACACCGCCGTCCCCCGCCAAGCAGCCGAGCGCATCTTCGTGCTGGAGCGCATGGCGGATCCTGAGGACGGCGGCGGCCCCGGCGTCTGGGAGGAGCGCAGGCTCCCCGAGGTAGACCGGATGCGGGATGCGCTGTCCGATTGGGGTCGGGCGCGATGCGACGGCGACATGCGCGTGCAGGGCCTCGCCTGGGACCCCCTCGACGGGGTCGCGTACGTCGGACTTCGGCGGTGTGATGGGCCCGTCGCGCGGGTGCTCTCGTTCGACCTGCGCGCCGCAGCGGAGGGCCAGGCCGTCGACATCCTCGTGGAGGCCGATGGCATCGAGGGCGTCGCGGGCCCGGACGAGGGCGTGACCGGCCTGTACTGGAACGGCCGACTGTGGGCGACGACCGCCTGGGATTCGTGGGGGCACGCGACCGAGCCCGCCTGGGGTGGGCGGATGCATGAGGTGAGCGGCGGCAAGCTCTACCCCGCCGGCCAGGGCTTCGTAGACCGCCCCTCCGCGATCTGGCTCCCCGCCGAACGCCCAGGCAGCCGCATCGCCGGGGCCGCTGAGGACGCCGTCGTGCTGTTCGACGACGACCAGCACCGAAAGAACGCGCCGGTCGTCACCTTCGTCGCAGCACCCCTCCCTCGGCCAGAGGCTGGCGCCTGGGTCGGGCTCTCGGAGCTGCGGGACTTGGGGGTCGGCCTGCCGCTCGGCCTCAATGGTTTTGATGTTCGCTGGTACGCACGGGATCACCGCCTCGCGCAGCTCGACGTGGTGCTCGACCGACGCGCCGACAACGCCCCAGGGGCGTGGACCCGCGCGGTCGGCGGTCTCTGGCAGATGCGCATCGGCGGGACGTTCGGCCTGATCGCCGCCGCGACGGGGCTCTCGCGCACCATCGGGCACAATCGCCAGGCCGTCGCGCTCACGGACTGGGCGTCCAGCCCCGACCTTCAGTTTCACGCGTTCCGCGCGGAGCTCTCTGTCGTGCCGCGCGACCGCGAGCGTCAGAACCCCTCCGTGGCCCGCCTCGTCGAAGATCTTCGAGACGCCTACACGATCACCGTGCCTTTGCCCGGCCGGGCTTCCCGGGGGGCGGGCCTGGTGCTCCAGGGCTTCGAGATCGACACCGCCGCGCGCGCTGACCGGGGCATTTGCCTCGCAGCCCTCGATCTCGGTGTCACCTGGCACTCTCCGGCCCACGATTCCGTAGACGTTCGCGCGCTGGTCGTGGGCGGGCTCTGCAACGACTTCGACACCCGGGGCAGCGGCCTTTTGCATGGTCGAACCACCGACGTCGAAGGGGGGGTCACGGTGGGCCTCCGGTTTGCGGTCGTCGAGGGCGGTGAGGCCGCGACGTGGTCCTCGGAGATCGCCGATCTGGACCTGCCCGGCGCGCCAAACCTGCCCGGTGAACCCTCCGAGACGGACGATGCCGCCGCCCGCGCCCACATCCACTGCGTTCGCCTCGCGGATGGGCTCGACCTCGCTCCGGGAGATTCGTCCTACCGCCGGCTCGCGATCTCGGGGCTGGGAAACAGCGGTGTGGCCGGCGCGCTCTCGGGCTTCACGCTCGCGTTGGATCCCATCGGGTTCGAGGCCACGGATCAGGTGTTGTCCGAGGCCCAGGCGCTCAATCGAAATGCCTATATTCATCGCTACCTGTTGCGCTCTTTCGGGGGCGTGGGCGCGGTCCTTGAAGGCGGGATCACGCACGGCATCCATCGCACCGGGTTCATGCGCGACAATCAAACCCCGTCCGCGCTTCTGCTCCGCACCGAAATGACCGGATTTGTGGGCCAGCCCGGTCAGGCCTGGGACATGCTCGCGCCCAAGGGGGCCGATCCAAACCTGCTGCCCGAAGACGGATTTGTACGCTGGGCCGTCGCCCTCCCTCACCCTGCGGAGGCCGGGTGCTCCTCGTCGGAATGATGACCCTCGCGCGGGCAGAGAGCCCGGATCGCGCCGATCCGTTCGGTCCCCAGGTGGTTTGGGCCCCGATCATCGAGATCCGGGGACGCTTGGATCTGGAGGGCACACCCGTACCGGACATTCAGACGGTCGGACAGGTCGCGCGGGTCGGGCTTCAAGCCCAGCGCGGAATTCTCTCGGCGCGGGTGAGCTTGCAGGAGGTGCGGGAGTGGGCCGCAAATCCGCAGGGGACCGAGCTCTCCGGACCCCTGACGGTGGAGCTGGCGGAAGGTTGGGCGCGGTTGGACGGCGAGCTCTCGCCCAATGTGGGCGCCCGTTTGACGATTGGGCGCCAGCATATCCAAATCTGTCAGGGGCGGCTGGTGGGCCGGAGAGATTGGGATCTCGAGGGCCAGTTCCTCGACGCCATGCGCTTTGAGCTGATGGCGGCGCCCCTCTCGTTCGAGCTGGTCAACGCCCGCCGCTTGGAGGTGGATGCCGACGAAGATCCGCTGAGCCTGGGGGTGACCGTCCTCCGACTCGGCGTGCAACGCTCCGGGGCCAACGCGGAAGTGACCCTGGATCTGCTCTCCGTGGTGGACGCCCGACGCACCTCGGTCGTCACAAGCACCACCGGATTCTTCGGTTCCGTCGCCATGGGCCGTGTGTTGGGCGAGGGCGAGGGCTATCTCCAGCAAAACCCGGAAGGAACCGGCTCCTTGGCCAGCGGCGAATTTGGGTATATCCTGGGCGAGAATCGGGGTTGGGTCGTCACGGCCCGGTACACCTCGGCCAGCGGCGATCCCGGGGTCAACGGACTCGCCGCCTTTCAACCCGTGCTTGGGGATACCCACGATCAATACGGCCTGCTCGACGTCCTTCAGCCCGGCGACGACTCCCGAGGCCTCGCGGACATCGCGATCCGCGCTGAGGCCCAAGCCGGCGCACGGGTTCAGATCACCGGGCAGCTCCACCGCCTCGGCAGCCCGCTCACCCGCGCGACCTATGGCTATGAAGCCGACCTTTCGCTCACCTGGCACGTCACCCCGTACGCGAGCGTCGATTTGGGCGGTGGGGTGATCGCGGGCGGCGAGCTTGGATTGCGTACCGGTGGGTACACCCAAATCGCGGTGGCCTTTTGACGAGAGGGGCCCTCCGGTTCACCCAAGACTGGGGTCCACGGCCCGCCGGTCCTGTGTTCTCCGGCGCCGGCGACTACGCCTTCGAGCACGCTATCACCCACCCTCCCGGTCCCATCACCTTCCAGGACGATGGCCCCCAACGTGCGCTTGTGCACCTCAAGTTGGCCGCCGTCCAGATCCTGCCGGTGCAGTCCGTGCATTCTTTTTTGGGCCTCGGACATTTCGGCCGTCGGGTCTGGTTCTACCATGAGCTTCGAGCGGCCCTCCCCCCCGACGCCCGCACATTCTGGGACGCCAACGAGTCGTTGATCCGGGAGGGCGTGCTCGCCGGCGGGGCGTACGAGCAACGACTGGCCCAATTTCGCCGCCGGATATTGCCCTTGGTTCACGCCCAGCCGGTGATCGACGCCCTGTTCGCGTGCCCCTCTCCCGAGGCCCAATCCGCGCTTCTGACCGCGCGCTGGAACACCCGCCCCTGGGCGCTGCTCTGTCGTGTTCATCCCATCGCGCGCGGGATCGACGCCGCGCTACGCGAGCGTTGGATCCGGGAGGATTGCGCCCTGCAATGGCAGCTCACCGGCGGGTATCTCGACCTGGAGCGCGGCCCCGCATATTTGACCACGGCGGGGCATCGGGCGCTCCGCGAGCGGGTGGGGCGTATTTCCCTTCTCCCCCCCGGGGAGAAGGTGGCGGGTACGCCCGCCGCATGAGGGGGTTCAACCCCCTGCGAGATCTGAACCGTTTCGCGTTCTCTCCGCGATCACTGAAGCTCCGACAACAGGATCGTCCACGTCGCTTGCGCAACCCCGTCCGCATCGAAGATCGTGCTCACGAGCGCGGGGTCGGACAGCGACGTGTCGATCTCGATTCCTACGAACGAGGGCCCTCCGTCATAGCATTCGAGCTCTTCACTGTCGTGCGCGCAGGTCGAGTTGGAATTGGCGAGGGGTGACGAAGTCAACTCCGGTACTGCATAGCCTCCAGCTGCGCCTGGAAGCAGCCGGAACTCGCTGCGGTGGATGTCACCGGAGAGGACAACCACGCCGGAGATCGACTCCTCAAGCAGAAAGTCCATGAAGCGCGCCTGTGCCTCTGGGAACGAGGCCCACGAATCGCTGGAGCCCTGCAGCGTCATCTGACTCCCCGTCGCTACGACCTTGAATGTGGCGGTTGACGTGCGAAGCACCTCGTAGAGCCACGCCTCCTGGGCGTCGCCGAGCACCGAATCGTCGAGTCCGCGCCAATAGCGGTCGTCCAGCAGAATCATATCGACATCGCCCAGCGAGTGGGCCGAGAACACGCCGGCGACCTCGTCCAACCCGTAGCTCCCGTTGGCCCAATACTCGGAGAACGCCTCACGGGCGTCGTCCTTGCCGTCGGAGGCGCCGTCGGTGTTGTCGCCGACATAATCGTGGTCGTCCCAGGTCGCGAGCGTGGGCGTGTGTTGGAGCAGCGCCAGCCGATCCGGAATGGTCAGCGCATACCGGTAGTTCTGGCGGTTGGAGTCCAGATCGGGGGTGTTTCCGTAGTGGTTGTCGCCGACGAACACAAAGACGTCGGGCGCGAAATCCTCGATCACGCTGAACATCGGTTGGTCATCGTCCTTCGCGCAGCTCCCGAAAGCGAGCCGCAGCGGCCCCGGCTCGGCGGGCAGGGTCCGGACCGGCCAGGGGCCGTAGCGGATACCCTCCACCTCGACGGTGTACCAGTAGGCCGTGTCCGCCGTCAGGCCCCCGATGCGCACGGTGTCGGTGAAGTCACGCGGCGCCGTCGGCCAAGTCACATGGACAGGCGCCGCGTTCGCGAGGGCGGCCTCCGATTCGGCGATGTAGACCGCGACCCTGCGGGTGGCGTCTGTCCGGTACCAGAGCGTCACAAAGTCGGACCCCGTCGCCCCGACCATCGGTCCGTGGGTCAGCGGCGCGTCGTAGCAGCCGAGGCAGCTGATCGCGACGGCCTCGCTCCACTCCAGCACCTCGCCTGTGTTGTCCCCCAACGCGGTCGTGATCCCCGCCGCACACGCGTACGGTTCGCCATCGAGCGAGACTGCAACACACGTGGGCTGCCACTGGTCGCTCCCGCCGGAGATCCGCACCAGGAGCTGGTCGAAGGCGCTGCGGTCGAGCGCGACGCCGGCGTGGATGAACTCGTCCGTGGCGCCCGCCTCGTTGTCGTTCCAGTCCGGGTTGTCGAGCGCGAAACAATCCGACGCCGACAAGCACAGCTCGATTGGGTCGTCCGTGCCGTCCGAGCTGTCCGCGTCTGTGTGAACCGTGATGTGGATGTCGCCCACCGCGTAGTCCCAGGTGGGCGCGGCTGGCTCCAAGCATCCCGCGCCGTCGTTGGGAACGCCGTCGTCGGGCTCCCCATCGCAGTCCTGGTCCACCCCGTCGCACACCTCGGCGGCGCCGGGATGAACGGTTGAGCTGCCGTCGTCGCAATCCGACGCCGCTGCGACCCACCCGGCGGGCGCGACGCACGCTGAGAGCACGGGCGCGACCGCGCCGTATCCGTCGCCATCGCCGTCGCCGTACCAACTCTGCTGTTGGCAACTTGTGTCAGCGCCTGGCTCAGGATCAGCGAAGCCGGGGCTGCAGGCGAGGAGAAGCGCCGTTGACACCGTGAGCCACTTGGGCGGCGGCAGGAGATCGCAGGAGAGCAGCATGCCTGGGAACGTATCCCGTGAATCACCCCCGGATCCAAAACCCCAGCGCGATCACGCCCAGCGCGACCCAAGCGCCCCGCTCGATAAACCCCGGCACGTGTTTTCCCTGGCGTCGGATCTGTTCCCTTGCGATCGTTTCGGTCACGCCCTGGGTGGAGCGAACCAGCGTGGCCAACCAACGCGTGGTGCTCGCCATCGCCGCCAGTGTCAGGAACCCCAGCGGTCCCATCCACGTAGACAAGACCACGGCGAGTCCCAACCCGCCCGAGACGACCAGACCCAACGCGGCCCGAACCGTTCCGGCGGCGCCCAAGGTCACGGCGGCGGTTCGGATGCCCTCGCGCTCGTCCTCGTCGAGATCCTCCGCGCTGTTGATCAGCAGGATCCCGGTCTGTTGCAACCCGAACGTCAACGCGACCAGGAGCAGTGGAACGCTCGGCAGCGGCGCAAAGATCCCCGCTATGATCGCCATCGGGCCCAGGAACAAGAGCCCGACATAGGCGACAAGCTGCCAAAGTCCGCGGGACTTCAGCCGAAGCGGGGGGGCGGTGTAGCTCGCCGCCAACACAACCCCAATCACTGCGGCGCCGACCAGCCAGAGGCGGTCCAGCGTCAAGGCCAGGTGCAACCCCAAGACCATCGCCAACGCCGCCGAAATCGCAATTTGGATCCGGACATTCGTTGACCCCAGCGCAGTGACAGCTTCGGCGAGGTGCGTCTTGCGGTGCAGGTCCACCTCGCGGTCGAGCAGGCAATTGACCAGGTCGCCAAGCTGAAACAGGAGGAAAAACAATGCGGTGCCTTCGATCGCGGGCAGACGCCACAGCTCGGAGATCGATGACGCGGATAGCAATGCCGGAATGCCGAGGATCGGGATCTCGGCGCGCATGTATTCGGGCCGGCGGATGCGCCAGGAGTCCCGGATGGGCGCCCACCACGGCCGGACCGGATCGAGCACGTTCACCCGGAAGATGTGGCGTGGCGCGGCAATGTCGAAGGGGCGACGACCATGCAGCAGGGTGTGATTGTCGGCGAGCACGAGGTCGCCATCCGCCCAAGCGAGCGCGAGCAAGGCCGTGGGGGCGTAGAGCGCGGGCGCCAGATCCGAGCAATCGTCCCCGGCGATCTGCTCGACGTTCACCGGGTTCAGATCGAAGACGGGCTCAGCGAACCGAATCACCGGGAAGCCCAGCGTCGGATGGGCGCAGATCACCGGCGAGGAAAAGCTGCCCCCGTAGTGGGCGACCTTCGCCGTGGTATATCGAAAGCGCGCCCGGGCCCAACGCTCGCGTTGTTCAGCGCTCGCCCTGGCGAGCACGCGCGTGGTGTCGGAGAACGTCGTCTCGCCGCCCGCTCCGGGGGGCGGTGCTGCCACGCACTGAAAAACCAACCACCGGGGGATCACCCCGAGAAAGGCACCGTCCCAATGCAGCGGGACCTCCCGCTCGGTGTAGAGGTAATTGTCAGGTTCCGGATCCACTTTCAGCTCGTGGACCGCGCCAAATCGGAAGGGTTGGAGCGGGCCGAGCACCCGGACGGCGTGGGCGAATTGATCGGGCGGGAGTGGGGTGACCCCTCGGATGCGCACGACGCGGTGCTCCCGAACCCAATCGGCCAACTGTTGGGGATCGAGGCTGGACCAGGGCGTGCCCGGCGGGAGCGTGACCGAGAGCCCAAACGGGGAGAGCAGCTCCGTCACGCGCTCTCAAAATGGCTGCCGGGCACCAAACGCGCTCCCAGCGCCTCAGCCTCCGCGCGCTTGACGAGGCGGAATCGATCCGAAGCCAGGAGTACCACGCCGTGCCAGGGGGTGAGCCATGCGTCGTCCACGTCCAAAAGGTGGACGCCGATCTTCTCGGAGGCGTTGGGTTGGGGGTGAATCGACAGGCGGATCGCCTCTGGGAATTGGGCCGAGACGAGGCGGCCCCAGGCCCGACTGCGTTGCAGGAGCTGCACCGCGCGGAATCGGGTGAGCGTGCGCGCCTGGGTTCGGCTCACCTCGGGGTGCAGCACGACGTAGTCCTCGAAAAGAAAGCGATGCATACCGTCGAGGAGCTGCCCCAGCGCAGGGGAGGTCCGGGCCCGCTCATGCACCTCGTCCTCGTGCTCCGCCCAGTGGGTGAGCAGACGATCGCGGGCAACGTGGGGCAGGTTCGGTCCCCAAGCGTCGGCCAGGTCAAAGCGGCGCAGCGACGGGTGGACGGCGAGGGAGGCGTCCATGGCGGCGCCATAGGCGAGCACGTCGGCGTCCGGCACCTCGACGAGATCGGCGAACACGAGGCCGTCGGAGCAGATCGTGAGCGTGACGCCGGGGGGATGGGCCTCGGCGAGGTCGTCGCAGAGGGTCTGGAGCGACCGGAGCGCGAGGGCCTCAGCCATGTCCGGGAGCGTGCCCAGGACCTTCGCGGGGCTGGGCGACTTGGCGGGGAACGCGGGCAGCACGAGGTGGAGGGGCCGGCCGGCGCGAATGGCCTCTTCAAGGACGGGGACGTGCGGGGCGTACGCGGCAGCGTCGGGCACGGTCGGGACGCCGGGCAGGCAGCGCCGGCGGTGGAACAGGCGACGGAGGAGGGTGTGGGCGCGGGCTTTGGCGCCTTCGGTGCGGCTGGTGACCAAATGCGCGCCAAAGGTCGCGTCCAATCCCGCGAGTCGGTCGGTGACCGGGGGCAGGCCGAGCAACGGCGCACCTGCGGCGAGCGCCTCCGCGACGGTCTCGAGCGCGGCGAGCGCGAGCGGGGTGCCCTGCGTCCACAACACGATGAGCAGCAGGTGGACGCCGTAGAGGAGCCGGGCGATTGGCTCGGGCGAAGGGGGACAGTCGCTCGCGCCTGTGACGACGGCGAGCAGCGCCCCGGACATGCGGGACCGGATAGGCGCCGTCGCGTCCGAGAGCACGCCGAGGGGCCCGTTCGGATCGAGGGCACCCGCGATGAGCGCAGTGAACGCAGGACGATCCCGGTCGAGCAACGCCAACTTCACGCCGAGGAGGTAGGTGAAGCGCGCCGCCATCGGGCCCTCGGGGAGATCAACAACCGCGGCCTCCACGTCCCCAACGACCGAGCGATACAGCGCCAGCGCGAACGCCGCCTTGGTCGGGAACTCGGCGTAGACCGAGGCCAACGGGACGCCGGCCGACGCGGCGATGTCGGCCATCGTCGTCGCCTCGAAACCCCCGGCGGCGAACAGCCCGGCGGCGGCTTCGAGGATCGCGAGGCGATGCATGGCGGGAGCGTAGCCCGGGCAGGGTTGAAGCCGCAGGGAGGGGCCAGCCCGGGCGGGAACGGCGCGGTAGCGCTGGACCCGGCCGAATCGGCGAGGGCCCGCCCAAACCGCCCATCGTCCGGCGCGCTCTGCTATCCTGACCGGTATGCGCCCTGTCCTCCTCCTCGCCCTGCTCACCGCTTGCTCCGAGAACAACCTCGTCGTCAAAGACGGCGAGCCCGACGAGGGTTTTGACGACGTGACCCCGAACATCGTGGTGGAGCCCCGCGAGATCGCGTTTGGAGAGCTCCTTCCGGGCGAGTCGACGGCGGCGACGGTGACCCTCTCCAACATCGGCGACGATTCCCTGCTCCTCGACGCGTTGAGTCTCGGGAGCAACGACGCCGCGCTCTCTTTCACCGATCTCTCCGCGGGCTTCCTCGCCGCGGGCGAGCAGACGGAGACGGTGATCACCTGGACCCCGATGAACGGCGGCGCATGGACAAATACGCTGGATGTCGGATCGAGCGACCCCGATGAGCCGTTCATCCAGGTCGCGCTGTCGGGCAATGTGCCCGCCGGCGATCTCCTGGTCACGCCAGATCTGCACGACTTTGGGGTTTTGGAGACCGGAGAGGTGGCGACCGTCGTGGTGAACGTCGCGAACGTCGGATTTGGGCCCATCTCCATCTCGGAGCTCACCTATTCCGCGAATGATGCCGACCTGCACATTTTGGACGCCGGGGCGTTGGGGGGCCTGCCGTACGTGTTGGACGCGGGGCTCTCGACCGACCTGGTGGTCGAATATGCGCCCAGCGCCGCAGGATCGGACGACGGCGCGCTCACGATCACCTCCGACGATCCCGACGAGCCGCTGATCACCGTCCAGCAATACGGCAACGCGACCGAGGTGGACCCTTGTGATGGGTTCACCCAAACCGTGACCGTCATGCTCACCGCAGATGACGCCTGGCAGGGTTGGATCGACGGCACGTCGTTCAGCGCGCCCAATCAGAACGCCTGGAACGCGTTCGACACGTTGGAGTGGGAGATGGAGTGTGGGGATCACACGCTGGCGCTCTACGCCACCGACACCGCCCAAGCCGTCGCGGGCGTGATCGCCGTGGTTTGGGTCGAAGGCGCCGTTCGATTTGTGAGCGGCCCGACCGACTGGACGATGCTCAACACTTCGCCGCCCTCAGATTGGACAGACGTGACCTTCGACGACTCCGCGTGGAACATCCCGCAGGTCTGCTCCAATACGTCGTTGTGGGGCACAAGCCCACAGCCGTTCTACGACGAAGGGGCGCAGTGGATCTGGTGGACCACGAGCTGCACGGATTTGGGTGAGGCGTGGCTGCGGTTGAATTTTACCGTGCCGTGAGGGATAGCCCCGACGCGGGAGTACCCACGCCGGGGCCCGCGCGACGTTGAATTCTGCGGCTCCGGGAGCAGCCGCGGCGCCCGCTGCGAGTCTCGCGGGCGGCGCTCCCGGGGTATGCCCTTCGGACTCGTAGGAGCGTTCGGCGTTTCTCCCTTCCGAGGGTACCGCGCTCCCCCGGGACGAGAAGTACGCTCCTCCCCTTCTCCCCCCGGGAGAAGGTGGCGCCGTATTCGGC
>CANKNP010000036.1 GCA_947483545.1 Deltaproteobacteria bacterium
ATCTGCTCGGGGGCCATGTAGGAGGGGGTCCCCATCGCCGAGCCGGCTTTGGTCATGCGGGCGCCCTCGGCCTCTCCGAGCACCCGGGCGATGCCGAAATCCGCGACCTTCGGCACGGGCTTTCCGAATTCGATGGACAGAAGGACGTTCGCCGGCTTGAGATCCCGATGAACGATGCCCGCGTTGTGCGCCCGCTCCACTCCGTCCAGGATTCCGAGGAAAATCTGCTCCGCTGTGACGATCGAGGGCGGAGACTCCGCGAGGTACTTGTCCAGCGGCGGCCCGTTCACGTACTCCATCACCACCGCGGGCGAGCCATCGACCTCGAGCGCATCGATGATGCGTACGATGTTGAGATGCTCAATCGTGGACAGGATCATCGCCTCCTGGGCGAGCCGCTCCTGGAGCCGCTTGTTCGCCACGTGCAGCACCTTGAGCGCACGCTTGGTCTTCAACTGGCGGTGGGAGACGAGGAACACCGTCGCGGTGCCGCCCTCACCGAGGATGGCATCGACCCGATAGCGATCGATCTCCGACCCGGGGGTCAACTCCATCGTTACCACCGCCCCGTAGCGACCGCGAGGACCCCCGTGATGGCGCCCGCACCGGCCACGCTGAACGCGCTGATGGTCAGCGCGTGGTTGGTGGCGATGATGCCCTCGGTGTCGTCGCCGTCCGCCGCATTTTCGTACTGGCCGTTGGTGACCCAGGCCGCTCCGTAGAGCGCCCCGCCGGCCACCACAGCCCCGATCGCGCCGATGAGCAGCGCACGGTTCGGGCCGGGGGGGCGATTGTCCACCTTCATCGTCGTGTCAACGACGAGCGGCGCGTCGACGATCTCGGGTGGCACGGGCAGGGTGAGCGCAGCGTCGGAGGCGTACCAGCCGCTGACCAGCACTTTCCCGGTGGTGTCGAAGCCCTGGACCACCGCGGGGCGCCAGGTCGGCCGCTCGGCAGCGCTGGCGCCATCGATCCGCACCTTCAAGTTCTCGGGGATCTCCAGGGGGGCGGGGGGCGTGACCGCGACGGCCTTGGCGCTGGTGTAGTGCGTACGGAGGGCGCTGCCTTCGGGGGCCATGGCCGCGGTGTAGTCGTAGGAGGGCTCGATGGCACGGGCTGCGGCGAAGGCGGCGACCGCCCCAGTGTCGTTCTTCATCACCACCCCGTCGAGCCCGACGGCCCGGTGGATTCGGGCGGCGGCGGCGACGTTCACCTCGCCCTGGAGGCACCGTAGACGATCAAGCGCCAATGACACGTTGGCGTGTACGGAGTCCCGATTCCTCGCGGCGTAGGCCGCTTCTGCATCGGTGAGCGCCTGCTCGACATCGCCGAGCGCGTACGAAGTGACACAGTCATCGGCCTGGGCAAGGCTCGACGAGAGGAGGAGCGCAAGGGAAAGCATGGGGGCAACGTACCATGCTTCGGTGAACGCGGCAGCGCGTTGTGGATAGAACGACATGTTCCCGGTTCACCATGCGGTTCCTCCCCCTCCTTCTCCTCGCCGGTTGTCCCGCCATTGGCCCAAACGGCCTCGCCGAGCGCCAGGACCTGGATGGCGACGGCTACGTCTCCGACCAATTCCAGGGCGACGACTGCGACGATCACGATGGCAGCGTCCACCCGGACGCCGAGGACGAGCCCTACGACGATCGCGACGCCGACTGCTCCGGCGGCTCCGACTTCGACGGGGACGGCGACGGGTACGACACCGCGTTGAACGGAGGGGACGACTGCGATGACACGAATCCCGAGGTCCACCCGGGCGCGACGGAAGCCTGCGACGGCCTCGACGCCGACTGTGACGGTACGACCGCCGCTTCCGCCATGGACGAGAGCGACCGGGACGCGGACGGCTGGCTGGTCTGCGCCGACGACTGCGAGGACACCGACGCCGACGTCCACCCCGACGCGCTGGAGTCCTGCAATGAGCGCGACGACGACTGCGACGGGCTCATCGACGCCGACGACCCCGATGTGGACCCCACCGAAACCGTTTGGTACCGCGACGAAGACTTGGACGGGTTTGGCGCGGGCTCCTCGATCACGACCTGCGCAGCGTCCGATGGCTACACACACGCCGGTGATGACTGTGATGACACCGATGGGGCCATCTACCCCGGCGCGGAGGAGGTTTGTGACGTCGAGGACAACGACTGCGACGGTGCGATCGACGACGACGACGCGGACATCGCCGATCAGACGACCTGGTTTCGAGATGCCGACGGAGATCTCTACGGCGACGCCGACGACGCCGTGCTCCTATGCTTTGCCCCCGATGGCTACGTCGCGGACGATCTGGACTGTGATGACACCGACCTTGCCGTCAGCCCCGCCGCGGGCGAGGTGTGCGACACGCTCGACAACGACTGCGACGGGGCGACCGACGACGACGACGACAGCGTCGCGCCTGGGGACGTGACCTACACAGACGCCGATGCAGATGGCTTTGGCGATCCCTCGACCGCGACAGACGTCTGCGCACCCCCGGAGAGCAACGTCGCCGACAGCTCCGATTGTGACGACAGCGACGGCGCCGTGTTCCCCGGCGCGGTCGAGGGCTGGTACGATGGCGTAGACCAGGATTGCTCCAGCACAAGCGATTTCGACCAGGACGGCGACGGCGACGACTCAGACGCCTGGGGCGGCGGCGACTGCGATGACGTCGATCCTACCATCGCCTCGACCGCCCTGGAGGTCTGGTACGACGGGGTAGACGCCGACTGTGACGGTTGGGACGACTTCGACCAAGACATGGACGGGTATGTCAGCGTCGATTGGGCTGGGGATGACTGCGGGGACACGGACCCGACGGTCAGCCCCGAGGGCCAGGAGGATTGCTCGACAGCCGCCGATGACGACTGCGACGGGGACACGAACCCCCAAGGGGCGATCGGCTGCGTGGCGTTCTACGCAGATGCGGACGCCGATGGGTATGGCGGTTCGGTCACCGACTGTTTCTGCGCTGCGACGACGGAATACCCAAACGCCGACAGCGACGACTGTGACGATGCGGACGACGCGATCAGCCCCGCCGAGGCCGAGGTTTGCAAGGATGGTGTGGACAACGACTGCGACGGGGGTCCGGGCGTGTGTGGGATCTCAGACCTTGGGTTGGGCGATTCGGATGCGAAGTATGCGGGGGTAGCGGAGTCGGATCAGGCCTACGAGGTCGCGGGGGTTGGGGACATGAACGCGGATGGGTTCGGTGACTTTGTGGTGGGGGCCAGTTCCGAGGACTCAGCGGGTACCAACGCCGGGGCCGCCTACCTGATCCTGGGGTCGGCGACGGCGACTTCCGGCTCTTTGGCGTCCACGAGCGCCATGTTCACTGGCGAGGCAGGGAGCGACTACGCCGGGAACTCTGTCGCGGGCGTCGGCGACTTCGATGGGGATGGCTTCGACGACCTCGGCATCGGCGCCCACGGGAACGGGGACGGAGGCCTGCGGGCCGGCGCAGCCTACGTGGTCCTGGGCTCCGCCTCCCCGGCTTCCGGTTCGCTCAGCAGCTTCGCGTTGCAATTCACCGGCGAGGCGAGCGAGGACGCCGCGGGGCAGGTCGTGTCGGGAGGCGGCGATTTCAACGACGACGGCTATACCGACCTGTGGATCGCGGGGACCGGGAACGATGACGCCGGGACCCAGGCCGGCGCGGCGTACCTCGTGCTCGGGTCCAGCGCTCCGGGTTCGGCCACCCTCAGCGCTGCCATCCGGTTCACCGGGGAGTCCTCCTACGCGGCCTACTACGGACTCAACGTCGGTCACGCAGGAGACGTGGACGGGGATGGCCTCGCCGACGGCGTGATCGCGTTCATCTACACTGCGGCCGTCTACCTCGTGCTCGGCACCCCCACGCCGGTGTCCACGTCCGTCTCGCTCGCGGACGCGACATACGTGGGGGAAAGTTCCTCCGATGGCGTCGGCTACGGGCTCTCCTCCGCAGGGGACGTGAACGCGGACGGGTACGGCGATGTGCTCGTGTCCGCCAGCTCGCAAGGCGCGGACGACCAGGGTCACGTGTACCTGATCCTCGGCTCCGAGTCGCCGACCTCGGCCGATCTGGAAGCCGGCGACGTGATCTTTGAGGGGGAGGCGGCGGACGACTACGTCACCAACGTCGGCGGCCCGGGCGACGTCGACGCCGATGGTTTCGACGATGTGCTGGTCGGGTCGGGGAAGCAGACCTCCGAACAGGGCGCCGCCTACCTGATCCTCGGCTCCGCCCTGCCGGCCTCCGCATCCCTGGCCGAGGCCACCGCGAAGTTCTCCGGCAGCGCGGCCTCCGACCGCGCCGGGGACTCGGTCTCCGGCGCCGGCGACGTCAACGCCGACGGCTACATGGACCTGCTGGTCGGCGTCTCCGGCGACGACGAAGGTGCGTCCAACGCAGGCGCTGCACACCTGATCCTCGGCAACGGCTGGTGACCCCAGGCGCCCTCCGCGACTGGATCCCAGCGGCGCTGCACGCCGATCTGGACGCGATCTGGCCCGTGGCGCTCCGATTGCTCGCCGCTTCGCCGAGCGCGTACATCGGCGTCTGGCCAAGTCACCTGCTGGCGTGTGTGGAGGAGCATCCGGCGGCCGTCTGGCTCGGCGCCGCGCTCTTCTTGGGCTCGGATCCCATTGGCCAGAGCACGATGTTCGACCGGGTTCGGCTCTGGGACGAGGAGCGGGACTGGAACCGCCACGCGGTGCTGCTGGCCGATCTGGCCAATCGGTTCGGAGAGGCGCTCGTCGCGCCGCTTCAGGCGTTGCCGAGCCCCCTCCGCCCCCGGATCGTCACCGACTGGCTCGGGGAAGCGGCGGGCGCACCGGATGCGCAGAAACCGACCATCGATCGCCGCATCCCCGAGGCGGAGGCCGCGATCCGGGCCGGACGCTTCGATCTGGCGCTCAGCGCCGCGCTCCGGCTCTGGCGGGAGGGCGGCGATCCGCTCGTCGCCGACGTGATCGACGTGCTCGACCCGCTCGTGGGCGCCCCAATGTCGGTGACCGACGGGGAGCGGCTCCTGTGCCTGCCGTCCTCCGCCAGGGACGACCTCGATCTGGGCCGCGCGCTGAGGAGCGGTTTTCTGGCGGTGGCGCCTGAGGTTGGCGGGCTCCTGGATCTCCTCAGCCGCATGCCGCCAGATCCTCGCGTGGCAGCAGCCATCCGGGCCCTGCTCCTGACCCGGGAGACCCGCTCCTCAGCCACCGTGACCGCCGGGCACGCGCTCGCCCGCGTCATGGACGTACGCGGGCTCGCGCCGATCGCATGGACGCATCAACTGCCCTCTACGACTGCGGCCGGGATGTGGACAGTCCCGGTCGGCCCGGCTGGGAGGGCGCGCCTCCGGCAGATGGCCCGATCGGCCGGCGGAGACGTAGGCAGGCCAACCCCCACGCTCCAAGCGCTCCGGCTTCGCGCTTGGGCCGCAGGCGTAGAGGATCGTCCCCTCGCCGAGGCGGTCTACGGGGATGCGCTCCGAGAGGCAGGCGACGCCCAGGCGCTGGCCTGCACAGGCCACGTGGTCTCCGCCCGGGACCTCTCGCGGCTCCCCGCGCGGACCATCGAGCGGTGCTGCGCCCGACCCTACGGCCTGAAGACCACGCAGGCCGCATGGCGCAACGGACTGGCGGTGCAGGGGGAGCTGACCGATGCCGAGCTGGCGGTGCTGGATCCGGCGTGGGGCGCCGTTGAGCGGGTGGCGCTGGACGATCTAAGGCCCGAGCTCCTGGCCCACCTCCCCAACGTTCGCGGCGTGCTCGTTCGCGTACCCCGCGAGGCGACGGCAGAGGCGTGCCGGCAGTTCATGGCGGAGGCCCTCCGCATGCGCCCAGGCATCGTCGAGTTCGGCGACGAGCAAGGCGCGTTCGCGTCGGTGCGGGGGGATCACACCGCTGTGGTCACCCGCCGCGTCGCTCGGGGCGAGCGGTTCCTCGGCGCGCATGCCCGGCATCTGGCGTTGCGGGGCCCCCTGGACCTTGTGCTGGCGCTCAGGGACGCGCCGGGGCTTCGGGTGGTGAGCGTGGTGGAAGCAGGCGTACCGGTCTGGTCCCCCCTCGGGTGGCACGTTGAGTTGCACCTGGCGACCAGAGCGCTGCACGCGCGCTGGTATGGACCGGCCCCGATGACCCCGGGTCTCGGCCTCTTGCTCAGCAACGTGCAGCCGGGCACCTTCCGCGCTGTCGCCATCGACCCCCTCCCCGGGCCGACGGGTCCGGAGCTGCGGCGCCAGCTCGCCGCCCACAAAGCGACATTCTTGGGTCCTGAATGATCCGCGTCCGCGGTGCCCGGGAGCACAACCTCAAGGGCATCGACATCGACCTACCGCTCGGCAAGCTGATCGTGTGCACCGGGGTCAGCGGCTCAGGCAAGTCCTCGCTGGCCTTCGACACGGTCTACGCCGAGGCCAGCCGGCGCTTCATGGAGGCGCTCGCCCCTGACGCGCGCGCAAAGCTGGGCCGCCTTCGTCGCCCGGCCGTCACCTTCATGGACGGCCTGCCGCCCGCCATCGGCGTGAGCCAACGCGGTCGGGTCAGCGCCGGGCCCCGCGCGACCGTCGCGAGCGAAGCCGAGATCCACGAGCTGTTGCGCGTCGTCTGGGCCACGTTGGGCGTCCTGCACTGCCCAACGTGCGACGCACCGTCGAAGCCCGCGGTGATCGATGCGATCATTCGCGAGCTCCTGGCGTTTCACGAAGGGAGTCGGCTGTCTATCCTCGCTCCCGTGGCGCGGGCCCGGCCGGTCGCCGCGCTCCTGCGCGAGCTGCCACGACAGGGCTTCGTCCGTGTGCGGCTGGACGGGATCCACGCCGCCCTGGACGACCTGACAGGCGTCGATGATCGTGTGCCGCACGACCTGGACGTGGTGATCGACCGACTCCGCGTCCCCGATCCATCGGACCTCGAAAAGCGCGCCCGGTTGGCAGAGGCGCTCCGCGTCGCTCAGCGGGTGTCCTCTGCGGCGAGCCGCGGGGACGTGCTGGTAGAGCTGGGCGAGCCCGCCGACCTCCGGCTGCTGTCCTGGGGGGCGCGCGGGCGCTGCGCCTCCTGCTCGACGCCGCTGCCCGAGCTGCACACCCGGCTGTTCTCCACGAGCAGCCCGAAGGGCGCGTGTCGGGTCTGCGAGGGGCTGGGGCTTGTGCGCGAGGTGGACCCCGCCCGCTTGGTAGAGGATCCCGCACGGAGCCTCGCGGAGGGGGTGGTCGAGGGCGGTCGTGTCCTACGAGACGCTGCTGTCAAGCACGGGATTTCTCTCGATCGCGCGTGGCGGGACCTGCCTTGGGAGGCACAAGACTTTGTGCTGCGCGGGGGGCCGGGCTGGGAGGGCGCCGTTCGCAGGGCCCAGCGCCGCAGCGGCAACCCGAACGAGCGGACGGCCCTGGCGACGCGGGAGACGGTCTGCGTAGGCTGCGCAAGCATCGGGCTCGCGCCGGTCGGCTGCCGGGTGCGCGTGGAGGGGCAGACGCTCCCCGAGCTGCTCTCGCGCCCGCTTTCGGAGATCGGCGCGCTGCCCCTCGCCCCCGAGGTCGCCCCGCTGGTAGAGGAGATCGCCCGCCGCATTCAATTCCTCGTTCGCGTGGGCCTCGGGCATCTCACCCTCGGCAGGGCGGCCGCCACGCTCTCGACCGGCGAGAGCCAGCGCGTTCGCATCGCCGCCCAGGCCGGTAACCAGCTCGCCGGCGTGCTCTACGTGCTGGACGAGCCCACTGCGGGCCTTCATCCCGACGATGTGGCACCGCTCCGCGACGTGATGCTCCACCTGCGAGACAGCGGGAACACCCTGCTCGTGGTCGAGCACGATCCGGTGATCATCGCGGCGGCCGATCTGGTGCTGGACATGGGCCCGGGCGCAGGCCCCGACGGCGGCGAGCTGCTCTACTTCGGGCCGCCCGCGGGGTTGACCGCGATGAACAGCCCAACCGCCCGATGGCTGGACGGCCGCGACGTGCCGAACCCGCCGATCCCCCGGGTGGACCGCGGCGAGCTGCGGCTGATCGGCGCCAGAGGTCGGAACCTCGGCGGGGTGGATCTGAGCGTGCCGCTCGGCCAGATCACCGCAGTGACGGGCCGCAGCGGGGCGGGGAAGTCCACGTTGGTGCTGGATACCCTGGCGGTGGCCATCGCGAGGCACCTGGGCGGCTGGGCGGAGCCCCTCCCCTTCGACGCCCTGCACGGGGCGGAGCGCATCACCCGGCTGGTCCGCTCCGGCGTGGCAACCACCCCCCGCTCGGATCGCAGCCTGCCGGTCACTCTGCTCAAGATCTGGGCCGATCTACGGGGGTTGTACGCCCGGCTTCCCCTGGCTCGCCAGAACGGCTGGGGCGCTGAGCACTGGAGCCTCCACACCGCGGGCGGTGGCCGCTGCGTCGTCTGCGAGGGCGAAGGCACCCGCCATGTCGAGCTGCACTACCTGCCCGAAGTCGCTGTGGAGTGCGAAGCCTGCGAGGGCCGCCGCTACGATGAGGCCACGCTCTCCGTGCTCTTCCACGGGCTCTCGATGGCCGATGTGTTGGCCCTCCCCGTGCGAGAGGCGCGGGTCCTCCTGCAGCACCACACCAGCATCGCCGGGCCGCTGCGCCTGCTGGAGGAGCTTGGGCTCGGGTACCTGTCCCTCGGCCAGCCCGCATCGACGCTCTCTGGCGGTGAACAGCAACGGGTTCAGCTCGCCCGGGAGCTGGGCCGCCCCGGCGAGGTCGCGGGCACCCTCTACGTCCTCGACGAGCCGTCGATCGGGCTGCACCCGGCCGACATCGCTTCGCTCCTGCACGCGCTTCATCGGCTCGCGGACGCTGGCGGGACCGTGGTGGTCCTGGACACCGACCCGGCGCTGATCGGCGGGTGTGATCGGGTGGTGAGGCTGGGCTAACGCCAATGCCGGTCACTTCGCGAAGTTCGTAGCGTTGTTGACCTCGTTGATGCGGGCAGTGAGGCCGTACCGCTCCTCTGGCGGGAAGCCTTCTGGCAGCGCGCCAAGTCTCTGAAGTCGCGCATAGCGGCCTCTGAGCTGCCTAATGGCCAACAGCTAACGGCTAACAGCTCGCCCCGGAAGCTTAAGTGACCGGCATTGGGGCTAACGCTCACGCCCGGAAGTTTCTCGTCAGCCGCAGGAGCGAGTTCCTCCCCTTCTCCCTCCGGGAGAAGGTGGCGCCGTAGTCGGCGCCGGATGAGGGCTCCCCGGCGATATTGAACGGAACCTTCGGAATTCACGTGGCGAGAAACTTCGCGGCAGCGCCACTCGCTAAACAGGATCGCGGTGTCGCGCATCCATCGTTGACGCGTCAACAGAAACGTGCGATTCCTGTTCGCAGAGAGCAGGAGTCGTCATGCGAAAGTGGTTGCGACCAGCATCCCCGCCCCGGGCGCGCCCTTCCGCGATGTTGAGCACCACCGAGTCGGCGGCGCGTTGCAGCTGATCCCGCAGGTGCGACCGACCCGCCGGAGGACGCGCCCACAAAACCCCCGCCGCCGTTGGCGCCAGCCCCCATCCACACGCCACGATCGCCCTCCTGGGCCGAGGCGGTCACGATCGAGGCGAGAAGCACGACGACAGGGGCGAACATCCGCGACGCCTATCCCAATGTGCAGCGGCGCCCCACGGCCAGCGGCCACCGACTCTCCAGGGTTCCAAGCCGCCCGCGAATTACCCCTCCCGATGTCCTGGCCGATCGATCACGTCCTCGACGACCTGCGCGCGGGTTTGGACACCCACGGGATCGTCGTGTTGGAGGCGCCGCCAGGCACCGGCAAGACCACCCGGGTGCCGATCTTCCTGGCCGATCCAGGGCGCGAGGGCCAGGTCTGGGTCTTGGAGCCCCGGCGGATCGCGGCGAGGGCATCTGCGGCGTTTGTCGCCCGCTCCCTGGGCGAACCCCTGGGCCAGACCATCGGCTACGCCGTGCGCCATGACCGCCACGAGGGCCCCCACACCCGCGTCATGTACGTCACCGAAGCGCTGCTCGGCCGACGGTTCCTTCGGGATCCCCGGCTCACCTCCCCCCAGCCGATTCACACCGTGATTCTTGACGAGTTCCACGAGCGCAGCGTCCACACCGACCTCGCGCTCGCCCGCGTGCGCGCGCTCCGGTCCACCGCGCGCCCCGACTTGCGCCTCGTCGTGATGTCCGCCACCCTCGACGCCGCCACCCTCGCCCGGTCGCTCGACGCCCCCCTCGTCCGCGCCGAGGCGCGCATGTTCCCCGTGGACGTGCGCCCCCACCTCCGCCGGGATGCTCGCCCGCTCGTTGAGCAGGTCCGCACGGCCGTCGCCGCCGGACTCGGCGTGATCGAGGTCGAAGCTGGGACCGCCCCCTTCTGCGCCTCTGGTGCGCCCGCCAATACGGTCCTCGTCTTCCTGCCCGGACGCGGCGAGATCGACCGCTGCGCCGAGGCGTTGACCGCCGATCGCACCGTCACCGCCACGATCGTGCCGCTCCACGGTGAGCTCGACGCGCGCGCCCAGGACGCCGCTCTGCGGCCGAGCCCCCTCCCCCGCGTGATCCTCGCCACCAACGTGGCCGAGACCAGCATCACCGTCGAGGGCGTACGCATCGTCGTGGACACCGGCCTCGCCCGCATCGCCGGGCATGACCCCTGGTCCGGGCTGCCGACCCTCACCTTGCAGCCCATCGCCCGATCTTCGGCGATCCAACGGGCAGGTCGGGCGGGTCGCCTGGGCCCCGGCACGTGCTTTCGGCTCTACACCGACTTTGACCAGCGCCCGGTCGCGCTCCCCCCCGAGCTGCACCGCACCGATCTCGCCGCCATCGCGCTCGAGACCTGGGGCGAGGATCTACCCTGGTTGGACGCGCCCTTACCTGCACTCTGGAAGGCGGCGAAGGACCTGCTGATTCGACTCGGCGCGGTCGAGGGTGGCGCCCGCACCGCGATCGGGGAGGCGATGCTCGATCTGCCGGTCGCACCGCGGCTGGCGCGGGTGCTGCTGGAGGGCGCCGCGTTGGGCGTGGCCGAGGAGGCTGCGGCGCTCGTCGCGCTCCTGGGCGAGCGGGCGGCGCGGGCCGAGGATCCGGTGGCGCGGGTGCTCGACGGGGGTCGCCTGAGCGGCGCTGCGGAGCAAGAACGCCGGCAGTTGCTCGGGATGCTCGGTCGGGGTGGCCCACGGGCGATGAACCCAGCAGCGAGCCTGACCCTGGCGTTGCTGGCGGGTTTTCCGGATCGTATCGGCGAGCGGCGGGGTGGGCGGGTGGTGTTTTCGGAGGGGGGCAGCGCGGCCATCGATCCGGCCACGCCGGGCGGGGATGGCTACGTCGTGGTTCCGGACGTGGACCGTACCGGCGTGACCACGCGCGTCGGGCGTTTGACGCGGATCCCAGACGACTGGCTCGTTGACCGGGCGGAGGTGCGCTCGACCTTGCGCTGGGCGGGGAGCCGGGTCGAAGTGTTGGAGCAGCTCCGGTTTGGGGAGTTGGTGCTCGACGAGGGACCGGGGACCGGCGACCCCGAAGCGGTCGCGACCCTGCTCGCCGGCGAAGTGGCCGCTGTGGCGCACAGGGTCTTTCCGGACTTCGACGCCGCCACAGCGCTCACCCAGCGGATCGCCTGGCTCCGGCGGGTGGGGGTGGACCTGCCGGAGGTGGGCTTGGCCGAGGTCGTGCGGGCGGGGTGTACCGGGCGTCGATCGTTCGCGGACCTCGGTGGGGTCTCGCTCGTCGGGGTGATCGGGCGGTCGGTGGACCTCGCCTTGGTGGACCGCCTCGCCCCGGTCGCGGTCCCGCTTGGAAACCGAAAGCGGACGCCCATCACCTACCCGGTCGACCAGGACCCGTTCATCGCCTCGCGGATGCAGGACTTCTTCGGCCTGGATCGCAGCCCGCTCCTGGCCGGCGACCGCCCGCTGGTGCTGCACCTGCTGGCGCCCAACCAGCGGCCCGTGCAGATCACGGGGGATCTCGCCGGCTTCTGGAAGAACCATTGGCCCGGGATTCGGCGCGAACTGATGCGTCGATACCCCCGGCAGGCGTGGCCGGAAAATCCGCTGGAGGCGGAGCCGCCGGAGTTTCGGGAGAGGAGGAGATAGGGGTTGGCGATGCGAAACCCGTCCGTCGAAGACCTGGCCGGTTACGCCGTCGCGGTCGCAGGGGAGGTCAACCCGCCCAACGCAGCAGGTCAGCCTTGCCTCGGCCTCGTGGTGGGGGCCTACGCTGCACAGGCCCGATTCACCGATGGCGGCGCGGCCTACCTGCTCTGCGACGCGCCGCTTGGCACCTGGAGCCTCGGCGTGGCGACTGCGAGGCTGCTCGGCGAGGGCGTGGGCGCCGTGGCCGGCGAGACCGTCGCGGGGCCTGGCGATGTCACTGGCGACGGTGTTCCGGACGTCGCGGTTGGCTCTGCACAGGCGGACCAGGGAACGGTGCTCGACGCTGGCGCTGTCTATGTCCTGACGGGGCCGCTCTACGGGGACGTTCACCTCGAGGACGCCCCGTTCATCGTGCGGGGCGTGGCGCCGGACAGTTCGACCGCGTTCGTGGCAGCCGCCGGGGACTACGATGGCGACGGCGCCCTCGACCTCCTCACCGGCGCATACCTGACGTCGGACAATCGGGGTGCCGTCTCCCTTTGGCGCGGACCGGTCGCGGGGGAACACCTCGCACCTGAGGCGGACGCCAGCTTTACCGCTGAGCAAGATGGGGACTGGGTCGGCGCGTGTGCGGGCGGGGAGGACCTGGACGGCGACGGCCTGGACGACGTCGCGATCAGCGCGCAGGGTGACGATACTGCGGGGGATCGCTACGGCGCGGTCTACATCGTCACGGGCGGCGCAGGTGGCACGACATCGCTCGCAGACGCCGATTGGAAGCTGCTCGGCTCGTACTTTTCGGGCTCGAGCGATCAATTCCACCTGGTAGTCGGCGGGGATCTCGACCAGGACGGTCTCGGAGAGTTCCTGGTCGGGTCGGACGCTGCGGGCCCGACGAGGGGCGCATCCGCGGACCAGTATGACGGTGCCGTCTACCAAATCGGCGGGCCTCTCGGCGCCTACGACGAATTGGAGGACGCTGCGACCGTGTTCCGCGGCCCCGTCAGCGCCTACAACGCGTACGCTTCGCGCGCCGCCAACGCGGGCGACATCAACGGTGACGCCTGGGACGACATCGCCATCGGCGGACCCGTCTGGACAACCCGGTCTGCGGCCGAGGGTGCGGTGTTCGTCGTCTACGGCCCGTCGTCCGGGACCGTGGATCTGGCCACCGCCGATGTGATCTGGCAGGGCGCGCAGGAGTGGGGGATGGCCGGGGCCGACGTGGCACCGGCCGGCGACGTGGACGGCGATGGCTGCGCGGACCTCCTGATCGGGAGCCGGCCGTACTTCGACTACCGGGGCCACGCCTGGCTGATCGGGGGCTGCGGGACCTGAACGCCGACATTGCGGCGTGCGGTGCCTGCGACGTCGAGACGGAGGCGACGTGGAGAGCGACGTGCTCGTCGGGGCAGCGACGCGGAACCGGCTATGCTCCCGACGATGCCCACCCCCCTCCCCGACCTCGCCGCGCGTCTGGCCGAAGCCGACCGCGTTCGAATGGTGCTCCGACGGGCGACGTTGGAGCTACAGGCCATGGGCCGTGCGGTGTTGGAGAGGAGGCGAATTGCTCGATCTGAACGACCCGACAGCCCTCGCGATTCTGGCGGGTAGAACGCTCAGCGGTGCCGGGGTCGCGCACGCGCTCTACGGTGGGCTCTTGCTCGCAGCATACGGAGAGGCCCGGGAGACACGCGATGCGGATCTCGCCGTGGTTGGCGATGTCGTCCAGTCCGCGAGGTTAGCGCTCGAAAGCGAGGGCGTCCAAACCCACGTCGCGTTCGTGGACATCATCTTCGGGGGGCTCACGTTGAGCCGGATCACGGTGCTTGGGGGCGCCGAGTCGACCGGCCTGAACACCCTGGACCTCGTGCGCCCGCGTAGCGCTCGCTTCGCGCAATCCGTCATGGACCGATCGATCGAAGCCCCACTCCGGGACACGACGCTTCGAGTCGTGGCCCCCGAGGACTTCGTCATCCTCAAAGCGCTGTCCACGCGCGAGCGCGACTTGGACGACGCCGCAACGGTCGTTCGCCGCCTCGGGGACCTCCTCGACACCGACCTCATTGACGCCGAGATCGGCCTGCTGGAGCGGGAGCTGCCCGAGGCCAACGTGGCCCTGCGAATGGCTGCGATTCGAACCCGAGCAACGGGTTGACCCAATCGCCTACCTCCCCCGCCCCCGCTTCCGCCCCAGCCTCTCATACACCCGCACCGCCTGCCGATCCTTGTACAAGTCGTGCCGGCTCTCCCCCGTCTCATTCAGCGCGTCGGTCTCCGCATCCACAAGCTGAAACTCGACGGTGACCATCACCGCCTCGCCCAGCAATGCCCGATTTCGGGGCGGCGCGACCCCCGGCACTTCGTACACACACACCGGCAGCTCTGCGATGAAGTTGATCACCCGGTACACCGCCCCCGAGTGCGGGTTCGCGGCGATCGACTGGGGCAGCACGAACCCCGGCACCAACCTGGATAGTTCGTGCAACTCATCTGGGCGGAGCAGGTTGTTGTGGCTCTCGCCGGGGGTGATGGCCGGAAAAGGGATCAATGTACGGCAAAGCCAGGCGATGGCGGGCACCAGATCGTCGCGCTTCTCGGTGACGATGCGAAACCGCAGCTTGTCGAAAATGGTCGCGGCGGTCGCCTCGCGCTTGGCCAACAACTTGGTGATCACGCTCGGACGGCTCTTCTTGTTCCCATAGAACGCCCGAAGTGGGAAGCCCCCGCGGCGCATCTGCTCCGCGCGGGAGAGCACCAGATCGTACGCCAGTTGGGTGAGATCCACGTCGCGAACGGCCACCTGGGCGCGAAGCTCCTGCATTTCCAGGTGATTGATCACGTGCATCAACTTCAACACCGCGCAGTATTGGATCCGGTCGCGCGAAAAGCGCTCCCGCTCAGACGTCGCGACGAATGCATCGCGCACGTCCGCCGGCCGACGCACCTCGGGCCGAATCGTCAGGCGCAGGTGCTCCTCCAGGTAGTTGACCGCCTGATTGTACAGATACCGGAGGCGCTCTCGGGCCCAGGCGTGGCGGGTGACATCGCACTTCCAAAGCACCAAGAAGCTGTTCACCTCGTCTTGCGAGGTGAAGCGCAAGGCGGTCCAATCCACCACGGAGCCGCCAGTGAGCGCGAGCAGGGCGGACTCGATGTCCAGGGCGCTCAGCACCGGGGTGATGGCCGGGATCGGCGGGAGTTCGTCGAGTTCGAGGAGATCGGCGCGCATGGAGGGGCTTAGCGCGGGGGCGGGGGGGAGGTCGTGGGCGCGAAGCGCCGTGGGGAGGCTCACCCCCCCAGCGCGCTCAACATCCACCCGACGAACCGCCACGGGTCCATCGCCTCCTCGGGGGCGAACCGGCACTCGATCTCGCCGCTGGCCGGGGTCCACGACCATCTGCGGGGGTTCTCCTTGGCAAGTCGGGCGATCACGCCCTCCACGGCCCCCGCATCCGCCCCCTGCCCTCTCCACACCCGCACGACCGCCCGCACCTTCAACATCGCGAGCCTCTCGATGTGCATCGTCCGGCAGCGCATGCGTAGGTCCGTCACCTTCAGCAGGTTCTTCGCCTCGTCTGGGGCGCGGCCGTGAACATCGATCAGCGCGTTGAACACCCGCTCGGACTCCTTGGGCGTGCGGGCAAGCGCCAGCTTCTGGTAGGCGTCCAGGCGGTCCGGCAGTTCCTGGATCCAGGCATCGGGCAAGAGCGCAGTGACCGGAATGTCCACGTCCGGATCGATGCGGTGCGTGGTGGCCTGCCCGCGCGCTTTGCCCACGGCGTCCTCCAACAGCTCCAGGTAGGCGTCGAACCCGATCGCGGCGATCTGCCCGTGCTGACGATCCCCGAGGATGTCGCCCGCGCCCCGCTGCTCCAAATCCTCGCTCGCAAGTGCAAAGTTCGCGCCCAGCTCGTTGTGCTTCTGGAAGGCATGAAGCCGCTGGAACACCGCCGACCGCGCGTCATGCTCCCCGCCGACGAGCACCGTACAATGGGCTCGGACGTTGCCGCGCCCGACCCGCCCGCGGAGCTGATAAAGCTGCGCCAAGCCGAACATCTCCCCGCGGTTGATGATCATCGTGTTCACCATCGGCAGGTCAATCCCCGACTCGATGATCGCCGTCGAGACCAGCACGTTGCGCTCCCCCTTGATGAACCGCCGCAGCTCCCGCTCCAGCTCCGTCGGCCCCATCTGGCCATGAGCAACGCCGATTTTCGCCTCCGGGACGAGCTTGCGGAGCCAGTCCGCCACCCCCTGGATGCTCTGCACCCGGTTGTGGACGAAGAACACCTGTCCGTTCCGACGCAGCTCGTGGCGAATGTCCTCCGCAATTCGAACATCGTCGAACTTCACGATCTCGGTGCGGATGCGCTGGCGACCGGCGGGGGGCGTCGAGAGCACGGAGAGCTCCCGCAACCCCGTGAGCGCCATCTGCAATGTGCGCGGGATCGGCGTGGCCGTGAGCGTGAGCGCGTGGATGCCACTCGCGAGGCGCTTCAGCTCCTCCTTCTGGCGCGTGCCGAACCGGTGCTCCTCGTCGATGATGAGGAGGCCCAGCTTGCGGTAGCGGATGTCGGAGGAGAGCAGGCGCGTGGTGCCGATCAGCACGTCCACACGGCCCTCGGCAAGGTCCTGCAGGATGCGCTTTTCGTCCTTGGGGGCGGTCAGGCGAGAGAGCGTCTCGATGCGGAGGGTGCCATCGCTGACGGGGTCAAAGCGCGCGTGAAAAGTCTCGCCGTGCTGCATCGCCAGGACGGAGGTGGGGCAGAGGAGCGCAACTTGCCAGCCGTCTTGCGCCACGCGGAAGGCGGCGCGCATGGCGATCTCGGTCTTGCCAAAGCCGACGTCGCCGATGACGACCCGGTCCATGGGGCGGCCCGCGGCGAGGTCGGAGAGCACGTCGTGGATGGCGGATTCCTGGTCGGGCGTCTCCAGATAGGGAAAACTCTCCTCGAAGGCGAGGTAGAGCTCGTCGCGGCCGGCGAACGCGGGGGCCTTGGCCAGCGCGCGCCGGGCCTGAATGAGCAGGAGATCGCTGGCAAGTTGGGCGATGGCATCCCGGACCTTGGCGCGACGCGCGTCCCAGGTCGCGCCGCCGAGCTTGTCCAACTTGGGTGGGGTGGCGTCCGCACCCTGGTAGGGGGTGACGAGATCCAGGCGATGAACCGGCACATGCAGTCGCGCGCCGTCGCGGTACTGAATGGTGACGAAGTCCCCGTGCTCCACACCCACGGGTGTGCGGGAGATGCCCACATACTGGCCGATGCCATGGCGCACATGGACCAGGAACTGCCCGGGTTGAACGCTCGCGAAGCTCTTGCGCTGCGCCTCGCGGAAGGTGCGGCCCTGCGGTCGCGTCGTGCCGACGGTCTCGCCCCCCAGGCGGGCACCGAACAGGTCGTCGGCGGTCACCCAGACCTGGTCCTCGGCCACGAAGCCCTCCGACAGCGCGCCAGTCATGAGCCCGAGGGTGCCGGGCGTCGCCGGGGTGGTGATCAACGGGAGGTTCAAGCCCGCGTTGGCGAAGATCGCGGTGACGCGCTCGATCCGGGCCTCTTGCGCGACGAGGGTGACCGCCCGACCTTCGTGAACCCACGCGCGGAGCTGTTTGATCGCGGGGGCGAGCTCGCCGTGGACGCGGAGGGCGGGGGGGAGGATGGGGAGGTCCCCCAGCTCCGTCAACGCCACTGCCCCCGTCAAATCCACCGCCGACGCCGACAGATACCGATCCTCCGGCCTGACCAGCGGGCGGTCGGGCACCTCCATCGCGGCCCAACGCGCTTGGATCTGAACCTCCGCAGCGACCAACTCGGAGTGGACCCGCGCAGGCTCCCACACGTAAAGCGGCGTCCGCGGTTTCACCGCCTCCGTGGCCGAGAGCGCTGGCAGGTAGTCCTCGGCACCTTGAAACCACACCCCGTCCCGGAGCTGTTCGACCACGCGACGCCAGGTCTTCAACGCCTCCGGGGCCTCCTCCGCGCGGGACCTCATCACCCCTTGACAGTAGGCCGCCGCGCGTTCCACGCTTGACGCGTCCAACGCCGCTTCTCGCGTAGCCCGAACCACGACCGATCCCACCTTGGTCGCCTTTTTCTTGCCGTCCGGATCCCACACCCGGATGCCCTCCACCTCATCGTCAAAGCGCTCGATCCGAATCGGCAAGGCGGCGTCCGAGGGCCACAGGTCGATAAGCGCTCCTCGCACCGCCACGGTCCCAGGCCCGTCGACCTGCTGCACGACCAGGTAGCCGCGGGCCGTCAACCACCCGAGCAGCCGCTTCGGGTCCAGGGTCTCGCCCTTCCGGATCCCCATCGACTGCACGGCCGGAAGCCGGAGCAGCAGAGCCTTCGCTGGCGCGATCACCAGCGTGTTCTCAGCGATGCGGGCGGCGATCCGATCCCGAGCGATCTGGGGGTCGGGAGAGGTGCCGTCCCAGGGGCGGCCATCGTCTGCGGGGTACAGGATCGCCCGCCCGCCGAAAAACCGCACCGAACGCAGCCAGTTGTCGGCCTCATCGCGCGTCGGCACGACCAACCAGCCCGTCGCCCGGGTCTGGGCCAGGAGCAGCGCGGCGGCCGTGGGCCGTAGCCCCCCGACCGGCCCGACCGGCGGCGCACGAAACCCGGCGAGGAAGCTCACCGGTTCAGTGTCGGTCGCGGTGGCCGAGATCGACGGAGCCGACCGCGCCTCCACCGCCGGCGAGCTTGTCGGGCTCGGCCTTCGCGCCCGCGTCCTTCTGCGCCTCGGCGTCGGACTTCTGGTAGAGCGAGAGGTAGTACTGGACCATCACGAGGTCGAAGAAGGCGAGCACGGAATAATCCACGATCCCCCCCGCGAACATGACGTACCAGGGCGCCTCCTGGACATAGAAGACGCCGAAAAACTGCCAGGGGAGCCACCAAAGCAGCCCGAGCGCGAACGTCCGGAAGATCTGCCCGCGCCTGCCCAGCGTCAGCCGCCCGGATCGATACAGCGGGCGTTGTTCCTCGCGGTTCAGCGTCGCGATCGCGTCCACGAACGCGTACTGCAGCCCA
This sequence comes from Deltaproteobacteria bacterium, assembly GCA_947483545.1. Next base: position 19,054 of record CANKNP010000036.1, read on the forward strand.
AAGACGATCGTAGGCAACAGGATGACCTGCCCAACCATGATCGCGGCGTATGCCTTGAAATGTGCGCTAAGGACGGAGGGAAACCGGTCGATGCCGTAGTTGATGGCGCCGGAGAGGCTGGCTGGCCGCTTGTTGTGCTCCTGCACCCACAGGTAGATCGTCGCGGGAGCCGCCCAGGAGCCCACGACACCGCCCCAGATGGTCATCGGGACGAGCGCGATCATGGTCGCCGCGACGAGCATCGTCTGGCCCTGGCGGATGGGATCCCCCGCCGCGTAGTTCGCCTCGAGGTACTTGAACACCACCTCGGTGACACCATCGGCGATCAAGGCGCCCACGCCGCCCGTGACCAGCGAGACCAGCAGGATGACGGCAAAGTTCTTGAGCGCGACGCCCAGCGCGTTGGTGACGGCTTCGAAGATGGAGATGCGCATGGCGCGCGGGCTAATCTGAAACGTCGGTCTGTGCCCCAGGCTGCGCGGCAAAGGCCAGGACGTTGCCGTCCGGGTCCAGGCTATACGCCACTGCTGGGCCCCAGCTCCTCGTTGTGAGCGGGCTCAGCTCGGTGGCACCGGCTTCCAACGCGCGACGGTGAAACGCGCCGGGGTCAGGCACCACCAGGTAAAGCTCGGCCCGGAACCCGCCTTGGGCGACGCTACCGCCCAGCAGGCGCACGATCCCGGCCTCCGGCATCAACCCCAGCACCGCGCCTTCGCCGAGCTGGAACTCGGTCATGCCCGGGACGTCGAGCCGGGGGTCTTGGGCCAGCACATGGCGGTAGAACGCGGTGCTGGCCACCTGGTCGCGGACGTAGAGGATGAGGTGGGGGTGCATGGACTCTGCCTTCAACGCGGAGCCTATCGGCTGGAAGGCACGATAAACAGCAGGATGCTTATGGTCGTCCTTGGGCTTTTCCTCGTCAACTGTTTCCGGGTCGACCGTCCGCCGACGACAGCCCCAACACCCAAGCCCACACCAACCGCGCCGGAGCCTGCCGCCGTGGTCGCGGCTCCCGCCGACCCGCCCGGCGAGGCCGCCGCGATGAGCCCCGTCGCGGCCTTCCCGGCGGCGGCGCCCGAGGCGCCGACCCTCGCGGAGGTCTCGGGAAGGTGGGTTCGACTCATGACCCACAGCGGTCAGGAATTCACCCCGACAAACAGGTGCAACTCAGACCCCCAGACCCTGACGGTCGATCGGGAAAAAGTCGACGTTTTTTGGGGGCAGGACGGGGAGACGATGGCGCTCACGGGCACCGCACCCGTGGACGCCGGTCGGTTGGCGCTGACCATGCACAGCGAGGTTCGGGGCGAAGTCGTGTTCACCGTCGTCCGGGTAGGGGACGCCTGGGTTTGGGATGGAGGCCCGCTGCGCGGTCATTCGCCTGAGGGCGGCGCCTGGCGGACATCCGCTCGGGCCGGCGCATTTCCGGTGCGGAGGGTTTGCTGCTCCTACGATCCCATCGAGGTCTATGCAGTCATCGAGGAGGGGCGCGCCTGCCCGCCAGTTCCATAGTCGGCATCGTTCGACGTCGGCTACTCCTCGTCGGGCGTGATGCCCGGCGCCCGAAGCTGTGCGCGCAGTCGTTCGGCCCTCGCGACGGCGTCCCGCCCCCTTGCCTCCGCCTTCGCCCGGTCCTCAATCCCCCAAAATCCGCCCCCCCTCGTCATCCAAATCGTCAAATTGCCCCTCCTTCGCGGCGCGCAGAAACAGGAACGCAAACGTTGCGCCCAGGATCACCGACAGCGGGATCAACAGCAAGATGCCGTTCATGCGTCGATCCTCCGCGCGCCCCAGACCGCGAGCGCGCTGGAGATCGGCATGGCCACGGCCGCGAGCAGCGGGTTCATCCACCCGGCGAGCGCGATGGCGACCGCGACCACGTTGTAGACGAGCGCCCGGGCGACCCCGGCGCGCATCGCATCTGTGGCCTCCCCGGCGATCCGGAGGCCTGCCAGCACCGGCGCGAGCCCTTCGCCAACCAGCACGCCATCCGCGACCAGCACGCTCGACGCAGCCCCCTGAGCTGCCGGTGGAGCCTGCGGATCCCGTTCGCTTGCGCATCGCGGCGCGCATCGCGGAGCTGATCGGCGATGGTGACACCGTGCAGGCCGGCATCGGGGCCATCCCGGAGGCCGTGCTGGCCGCGCTCTCAGACCGCAAGGACCTGGGCCTCCACACCGAGCTGTTGTCCGACGCCATGATGGCGCTCATCGAGCAGGGGGTGGCGACCGGGGCCCGGAAGGTGCATTGGCCAGGAAAGGCCGTGACCTCCTTCGTGCTCGGATCCGAGCGGCTCTACCGCTGGTGCGACGACAACCCCGCCATCGAGATGCAGCCGAGTGACGTCACGAATGACCCGGCGCGGATCGCGGCGGAGCCAAATCTCGTAGCGATCAACGCCGCGCTCTCCGTGGACCTGACCGGCCAGGTGAACGCGGACAGCATCGGACCGCGCTTCTACTCGGGCATCGGCGGTCAGGTGGATTTTCTTCGGGGCGCGGCGCACTCCCCCGGCGGGCGACCGATCATCGCGCTCCCCTCGACGGCGAAGGGCGGCACGGTC
>CANKNP010000037.1 GCA_947483545.1 Deltaproteobacteria bacterium
ATCCGCGACTACGTGTTCCTGACCGCCGGCGCGTGTGGCCCCTGCCGGTTTGGCACCTACGTGACCGAATACCGCAAGGCGTTGCGCGACTCGGGTTTTGACGGTTTCCGCGTCATGCTTTTTCAGCAGCAGGGCGGCTTGAAGCAGGCGACGGGCGACGAGGTCGGCCTGGAGCTGAACCCCAAGTTCTTCCTGGCGCTCTTGAAGGCGCTGTTCACCGCGGACGTGGTGAACCTGCTCGGCTACCGGATCCGCCCCTACGAGGTGGTGCCCGGCAGCACGGACGCCGCGCTGGCCCGGTCCAAAGCCATCATCTGCAAGGCCCTCGCTGAGCAGACCAACTTGGTGTTTGCGCTTCGGAAGGTATCGAAGGAGCTCAAGGCGGTCGAGGTGGACAAGATCCAACCCAAGCCCAAGGTGAGCATCATCGGGGAATTCTGGGCCATGACGACCGAAGGCGACGGCAATTACCACCTGCAGCGGTTCTTGGAGCAGGAGGGCGCTGAGGTCGAGATCCAGCCCCTGATCAACTGGATCCTGTTCATGATCTGGGAGAATACCCACGACACCAAGGAGCGTATGGTCCTGCGCAAGGACGACGCCGGACGCAAGGGCCTGGAGGGCAAGGACCCGTGGAAGAAGCTGGTGATGTTGAAGGCCGCCGACTACGCTTTGCGTGGCGTGTTCCAAGGCCTGGCCTATACGACCGGCCTGTATGGCTACCATCTGCCCGACATGGACGAGATCGCGGAATTGGCCAAGGACCACTACGACAACAACGTGCGCGGCGGCGAAGGCCACATGGAGATCGGCAAGGTCATCCAGTCGGTCCAGAAGAAGAAGGTTCACATGGTCGTGAGCGTGAAGCCGTTTGGGTGCATGCCTTCCTCCGGAGTTTCGGATGGCGTTCAGTCGCTCATCACGCAGCGTTACCCCGAGCTGATTTTCTTGCCGATTGAGACCTCGGGCGATGGTGCCGTGAACGTGCAGAGCCGCGTGCAGATGATGCTGTTCCGGGCCCGTCAGCGCGCGAAGGAGGAGCTGCAGGCCTCGCTCGACAAGCGTGGGATCTCGCTGGACGACGCCAAGGCGAAGGCCAAGAAGGCCGGTTGGGGCTCCCTTCGGAACCCGAAGCACGCCGTCATCGGGACCGGCGCGAATATTGTCGAGGCGTTGGGGTAACCAGGGGGCGGCCTACGAAAAGGCCCCCAACACCGCAGCGATCACTGCAACAATCACCAACCCGACGAGGCCTGCCACCACCACCCAGGGCAGGATCGACGGGCCGTCCTCGACCGGCTCGTCCAGAATCGACGGCGCGGCGAGGTTTCGAATCGGGGGAATGTCCCCGGTGGTCCCCGGCAACGGCGGGATGAGCCCCGTCGTTACGGCCGAGCGTCCCACCATCTTGTTCAACCGCAGCGGCTTGAGCGTCGCGCTCCGCTGCCGGAGATCGGCCCACTCCCGCGCATTCACCGCCGGCGGAGGCGGGGTCGGACCCATCGCGGCTTCCAGGAGGGCGACGTGCTCCTCGCTCACGTTCGGCCAGCGCAGGAGCAGCGCGGAGCGCCAGTCGCCGGGAAACTCGCCGAGGTCGAGGCCGGTGAGAAACTCGAACAGCGCCTGCCCGGCCGCGGAAGCCACGGCGGAGTCTGAGCCCGCTCGCTCGCCTTCGGGCAGGATGAGCGTCTCGCCGAAGATGGCGGCGACTCCGGGGGTACAAGGCCCGCCTTTTCCCTCTGCGTGGCGTCGTGCGACGGCGTCGAGCAGGCGGCCCGACCACAGTTCGGCGTCGGGCCAGGTGAGCGGGGTGGCGAGCGCGTACTCCTTGAGGGTGGGCATGCGGGCCGGTTATCCCGGCACCTTCATCACCTCCCCTTGCCCTTCTCCGGCTCCCCCTCCACCCCCTTCGTCAACGTCTTCAGCGGCTTCTTCTCAAACGCAGCCATGAACCGGTCCAGGCTCGCGCTCGAGTGATCAAGCTGGGTGACGATGCGCCCCATCTCCGTCTCCTGGTCGGGATCGTACGCTTGGATCGCCTTCGCCGCGCCCCGCAGCTCCTCCAGCGTGTGCGCGAGGTCGGCCACGAGCGCGACCAACTCCCCCTCTTCCGCGAGCACCCGGTTCAGTCCGGCGGCGGCTTTGTCCGCGGTCACGAGGGTCGCTTGGAGCTGCGCAAGGTCGCGATCCAGCGCCGGTCCCGCGCGGGCCGCTGCTCTGTCCACATTGCCGGCGAGGCGATCCACCGACGCCATCGTCGTATTCATCGCCATCAGCGAGACGTCGAGGCGCTGGACCGTCGCCGCGAGGCCCTTGTCCTTCTCGGGCGATCGGCCGTCCACCAACACGTCGCGCATCTCGCCGGTGATGATGTTCATGTCGTCGAGGGAGCGCTTGGCCAGCAAGTAGAGATCCGTCAGCGTGGTCTCAGGCGTGGCGTGGATGGCACCGCCGGGCGGCAAAACGCCGGTCTGATTGTCGGGCGGGACGAGGCGCAAGAGCACGCCGCCGGCCATCGAGCGGGAGGCGATGATCCCGGTCGTGCCGATGGGAACGGGCACATCGGGCCGCAACGCGATCGTGAGCTCGAAGTGGAGACGCGGGGTGGGGCGCACCTCCACGCGCTCGACGAGGCCCAAGGCGTAGCCGCCCATCTCGACGGACGTGCCCTCGGTGCAGCCCGCGAGGTTCTCGGCGCTCACGACATAGCGGGTGGCGTTCGGTTGGAATTGGTTTGCGGCGGACAACGCGAACGCGCCCGCCATGGTCACAGCGGCGCCGATGACGAACAGCCCTGTCCAGAAGTTGCGGTCCAGGGCCATCAGTCCGGTGACTCCAGGGCGACGAGCCGGGCGCCGATCTTGTGCGCGTCCGTCAGGTCGGAGGTGGTCAGGAGCACGGAGACGCGATGCGCCGCCAGCTCGGAGCGGAGCCACTCGGCGACCTCGTTGGCCGTCGCCGCAGAGAGCCCGCGAAACGGCTCCTCCAGCAGCAGCAGATCGGCGTGGAGGGCCATCGCGCGGGCCAGTTGAACGAGCTGACAGGCCTCTGTCGCGAGCGCTCCCGGCCGCATATCGGCGACGCGCTCCAACCCGAGCCCGGTGAGCACCTCGAGGGCGTTGGCGCGCGCGGGGGCCGCGGGCATCCCGGCAAAGCGCAGGGGCAGGATGATGTTGTCGAGGACGCTCAAGTTGCTCAGCAGACCGCCAACCGAGAAGACGTAGCCCACGCGCGTGGCGGTGCAACGAACGGTGCCAGGCCGGGCCTCCCGCAGGCCGGCGGCGACACGCAGGAGCCAGCGCTTGCCGCTCCCTCCGGCAGCGTGCAGCGCGACCGCGTCGCCCTTGTGGAGGGTCAGATCGAGGGGCCGGGCACCGCGGCTGGCGACGCCCCGAAGCTCAAGGACCGCAGCTCGGGGCTCAGTCAGTACTGCGCCGTCAAGGAGATGGGCGTGATCGTCGCGTGGTCCCCGGCAGGCGCGACCTGAGCCAGATCACAACGACCCTCGCTCACCGCCACGACCACAAGCCCAAGCTCGGCCAGCATCGAGCCCGGAGAGACGACGATCTCCTCGCCGTTGGGCAACCCCAGGATAGCGCGAGGGGGCTGCGCTTGGGGCAGCGTGCTCAGGAGCCGGACCGGCCAGCGGGTCTGGGGCGGAAGCCCGACGGATGGCGGGGCGGGCGGCGGGGCGGCGGCCGCTGGCGGCGTTGTCGGGGAGAGCGGCTCGCCGGGGAGCGCGTCCACATCGACACCGGCGGCGGTGGCGATGGACACGGTGCCCTTGGCCATGTCCTCGCTGGAGAGCCGGATGGGCTCGACCTCAACGAACGCGTCGCTCACGACCTCCGCGGGAGCGGCGCCCGCCGAGACCTGGACGGGGGCGAAGGGGTTGTCGCCCGGCGGCGTCGAGGAGCATGCCGCCAGGGCCAGCGCGAGCGCGGTGGGCGGCAACGCGAGGCGGCAGCACCACCGAGTCGAAATGCGCATCCGGGGAGGCTATCAGATCGGGGCTCCTCGTGTCGGGCGGATCGGGAGGGCCTCCCTTTCGCTCACCGGCCCATGGATGGGGAGGGCCTCCCTTTCGCTCACCGGGCGACCGATCGGGAGGGCCTCCGTTTCGCTCACCGGGCGACGGATCGGGAGGGCCTCCCTTTCGCTCACGCCAAAGTTTGTCGCCCTCGACCGCAACACACAAGGCAGAGCGGTTACCGCCGGCCATGCCCACGCCCGATCTGGAAGCCCTCGCCGCCGGCCGGCTGTATGTCCTCGACGAGGGGCGCCGATCCGTGCGCTCGGCGAACCTCGCGCCCGGATCGACGGTTCTTTTGCACCGTTCCTACCGGCGGAATGCGACGGTTCGTCGAAGACGCCGAGCCCGTCGCTTTCCACCTGGAACGGTGCGGTTAGGGGCCAGCCCGGCTCCAAGTCAAGTCCTTCCGGGGACTTCGAGCGGTGTTGCGCGCCGAGCGCCCGGGCTGGCCCCGCCGCGGTTGCGGGCATGGTTCGGACGCAGCGTGCTGGACGGCGCGCCCGGGCTCATGGTGCTGGAGGCCGGGCCGGCAGGGATCGAACGGCTGGAGATGACCGTCGGGTCCCAGGTTCCGCCCTACCCCCCGTTTCGTCGGGCCGAGCCATCGGCCGGGCTGAAGCTGCACCTGGACGTGGCGCGGCGGGCGCTGACCCTGACGGCAGAGCTGGAGAAGGGCGGTACGGCCTTCGCCCTCGCGGAGGGGCACCTCACGGCGCTGCCCGGGGCCGGCCTGGTCGTCGTCTTGGATGGCCGGGTGTTCCGGTCGTTCGCGCCCTGGACGGATGTCGCAGGGCGGCTCTCGATTGCGCCTGGGGCGGTCCCGGTCCCGGTGGCCCCCGACATCGCCATGGTCATCGCCGCTGTGTCGAGAGACCTCGCGGAGGCCGAACGGCAACTGAACGCGGGGATCCTCCTCAGCAGCGAGCGCGGACAATGTTTTCTACGCCTGGGCGAGCACACGCTGTCGCTTCGGGACTGGCAGACAGAGGACCCCCAAACCCTCGTCGCCTCCCCGTTCTACACCCGGGTGCGGCCGTCCGAGTGGATATGGACCCTCTTGGACGCGCGCCCGCTGCGGCCCATCCCTTTGCCCGACCCCCTTGCGGCCGTGCTTCCCAAACTTCGCGCAGCGCTCGCGATCACCTGCGAGCAGGCGATCGACCACCTGGTCGCAGGACTCCGAGCCGGTCGCGCGATCCACGGGGGGCCGACGACCGACCAGCGTTGGAAGCTGCATTGTCTGCGGGGTCGGTTCGTCATGACGGGCAAGGACCCCGAGGGGGTCTCCCACGACGATGTGCTCACCGAGGCTCAGGTGCGCGAGATGTTCGCCACCTACCCCATGTTTGGGCTCGGAGACTGAACCGCGGCCCAGGCCAGCACCCTCTCCTGGAGCCACTCGACGCCGTCCACGAGCCTTGGCCCCGGCCGCCCGAAGTACCGCTCCGGTGCGGCGTGAAGCTGGCCGCTTCGAACCCCTGGAATGTCCTGCCAACCCTCGCGCTCGGCCATCTTCTGCGGGACCTGACGTTCATGCGGGACGCCGCACCAGCAAGTCAGCAGCAGATCCGGCGCGCGTGGCGGGACCTCGTGGTTGTGGACCGGCGTGGAGCGGACGTCCAGCTCGGCGAACAGGGAGTCGCCCCCGGCGATCGTGATCATCTCCGTCGTCCAGCAGCGCCGCCCCGGGACGATCACTGGCTTTGGCCACCACTCCAAGAACACCTTCGGTCGAACGCCGGGTGCGCGTGAACGTGCCGCGTTCAACCTGGCTTGCATGCCCTCAACGACCAGGTCTGCGAGGGATCCTCGCCCGGTCAAGCGCCCCAGCACCCGGATCGACTGGAACACGCCCGCGATCGACTCGGCGTCCATGACCAAGTGCGGGATCCCCGCGGCGTCGAGCCCCGCGAGGTTGTGCTCCATGCCCGGGACGGACAGCGACGAGAGCACCAGATCTGGCTTCAACGCCTGGATCGCGCCGATGTCCACGGTCAGGTCGGGCCCGACGCGCGGCAGGGCGTTCACCGACTCGGGGTAGTCCGACGACCGGTCAAGGCCAACCAACGCGGATTCCAACCCGAGGACACAGGCGATCTCGGTGTTGGAGGGACAGATCGAAACGATGCGCATTACCCGGCCCGCCGATGTCCAGCGGCGTTCCACGGCCCGAATCGAACCCGCGGCCCGGGGAGCGAGCCGCCCAAACGCCGGTTCACCCCCCCAAAACCCGATACGGCGCGGGGAACCAGACCCAGCGGCCCGGATCCCCAGAAACCCAGACCAGACCGTCAAAGTCCTGGGAGTGGCCGGGGCTGTCCATGTCCCAGGAGACCCAGACGCTCGAGGGGTTCAAGAGCGGGGCGAGTCGCTGGTAGCCGGGGGGGAACTGAGCGGCGAGCGGGTTCGGCGTGCCGAAGAACCCTGCTGGGCAGACGCGAATCGTGAGGGTGACGCGATCGGCGCGCCCGCGGATCCGCGGCGGGTCCTTCGCCCACAACGAGAGATAGGCGGCCTCGGCCTCGGCCGCGACGGCGGGAGCGAAGACAAGGGCGGCGTCACCGGCGCGCGGTGCGACCTCAGCGATCCCCGAAGGATCGGCGAGCATGCGCTCAAGGATGGCCCGGACAGACTCGCCGATCCTCACAAGCTCGGCGTTGGCGTCTTCCATTTGGGTGGCCTCCGGTTTTTGGCCCTCAGGACCTGGGAGCGTGGGGGCCACCAGATCCGCAAGGCGCATCATCTCGTAGCCGTCCACGCCCTCTATGACGCGAAGGCCTGTGACGGCGCCCGAACTATCCAGGAAAAAGGCCACGAGCGCAGCCTTGTACCGCGGGTCTTGGGTCTCCACCTCGACAAGGCGGAGGCGCTGGTTCGGGTGGCGCAGCTCCAAGATGGCCCGCGAGCGCCCCTCCCCGAGCCCAAGGGTGAGCACCGACGCGATGTCCGGAAGGACGAGGGCGGAGGTGGAATCCCCAGGGATCGATCGGCCCGCGCGCGCGACAGCCCGCAGACGCGCCTTCTGCACCTCCTCGAGGCGAAAACCGTGGGTGAGGAAGGCGGTGAGCGCCTCGCGCCCGGTCAGGCCCGCAAGCGCAACGATCATCCGCTCGCCGTTGGCCGCAGCCTCCACGGTGGCGAGGGCGAGCGCGTGATCCGGGTGCCGAAGCAGGAATCGGCCGTCGGCCTGCTTGACCACGACCTGCCAGGGATCGGGCAGCGCCGCGACCGACAACGGCGCTGCGGTCGCGATCCACGCCGCCTCGGCCGCGAGCGGTCGAAACCCGTGCGCCGGGAGCGGCACGGCCTCGATGGGCAGCGCGTCGGGCAGACCGGCCATGACCTTGGAAAACGCCGCTCGCCGGGCGCTGGCCTGCAGCAGGAGGTCCGCCAGCGGGCTTCCGGGCGACTCGGCGCCCGCCGCGGCGAGGCAGGCCGTGCAGAACAACGCATCTTCGAACACCCGGCGCGCTTCGCCGCGAATGAAGAGCTGCGGGCCCTCCGGCAGGGTGGCGTACACCTCCCGCGCGACCTGCTCGAACTGGGCGGGCCCGAGCGCGGCGGGCCCGCCGGCGTTCACGATAAACGTGAGCTCCCGGAGCTGGTCGCGCCAGGCGCAGGACCAGATCTCGACGTCCGGGCGCACCCGGCGCTTCTGGATCAGCGTGTGGCCAGCGAGCCAGGCGTAGGCCGCGGCTTCGGTGTGGCTCTGGACCTCGATCATCGGGGGGGCTCCGTCGGCGGCATCGTAACGCCGCCATCGTCCACACCCTCCAGAAACCAGGTCCGCATCTCGCCCTTGCCCTTCAGGTGGATGAGGCCGCGCTCGACCACGACAAACCGCGGCCCAAGGAGCGCTCGGGTCGCCTCGCTGATGTGGATGCGCCCCGGCTCCCCGTGCGACTCAAGCCGGCTCGCGGTGTTGACGGTGTCGCCCCACAGATCGTAGGCGAACTTTTTGACCCCGATCACGCCCGCGACGACGGGCCCCGTGTGCATCCCAATCCGCACCTGCAGCCCCTCCTGGCCCGCTTTGCTCTGCGCAAGGACCGTCCGCATGTCGAGCGCCATCGCCGCCATGACCTGGGCGCTGTCCGCCCTCGGCTCGGGCAGCCCTCCGACGACCAGGTAGGCATCCCCAATCGTCTTGATCTTCTCGAGCCCGTGCTTCTCGGCGAGGTGATCGAACGCTGAGAACACCTCGTTCAGCAGCGCGATGAGCTCAGCCGTCGAGATGCGCGCAGACAACGGGGTGAACCCCGCGATGTCCGCGAACAACACCGTGACCTCCGGGAAATGGTCCGCGATCGTGGCCTCGCCGGCCTTCAAGCGCGCGGCGATGACCGCAGGGAGCACGTTGAGCAGCAACGTCTCCGACCGGGCGCGCTCTGCCTCGATCTCCTGCTCGGCCCGCGAGGAGGCGATCTCGTAGTACCAGATGACAGCACCGACAGCGAGGAGCGTCCCAACGACGTTCATCGAGAAGAACATGTTCAAAAGTCCAGGCTCAACCTGGACAAGCGGGGGGTGGGTGCGGCCCCAGGCCTCGAGCACGGGCGTCGCGACGCAAGGGTAGACGACGCAAATCGCGCGGATGAGACGATCCTGGGGCTTGAACACCAGGAAAGGCACAGCGACAAGCGCAAAGTAGTAAAACGTGTACCCCGCCGCGCTGCCCAAGAGCACCTGGATGACGATGACGTGGATTGCGACCTCGGCGTAGGCCAAGAGCATCGCGGCGCGGGGGCGGCCAGAGCGTAAAAGAACCAGCGAAACGGTGAAGATCGCGCAGGCGATGACGGCGCTCCAGACAAAGTCTGTCAGCCCCGTCACCGCATAGACGACCCCCTGAGCGGCGTGCACCACCGCGCCGATGACCGGCATGATCGCGCGGACGGTCTCGACCTTGGCCTTGCCCGGGTCGATGCCCATGCGGGCGCGAAACAAGTTCAGGAACATCGGAACGAGTACTACGGAGTCCGCAGGGCATACCCCGGGAGCGCCGCCCGCGAGCCGGCGAGCGGGCCGCCGCGAGGGCGAGGGAGCAGGGAGCGTGTGACGACGGCTGCGGCTCACGATTTGGCGCGCGCAGCGACTACGGACTCCTAGGAGCCCGGAGGGCATACCCCGGGAGCGCCGCCCGCGAGACTCGCAGCGGGCGCCGCGGCTGCTCCCGGAGCCGCAGAATTCAACGTCGCGCGGGCCCCCGGCGCGGGTACTCCCGCGTCGGGGCTAGCCCACCCCGTGCATCGCCCGCACTTCCCGGAAAATCGCCTCCAAAGACTCTTGTTCGTGTGCTCCGGGGGCGATGACGACGATCCGGCCCAGCGCGATCCCGCTGCGACCCCAGACGCGTGCCTGCTCCTGGTCGGGCAACACGAATCGATGAAAGCGACGTTCGATCCACGGTAGATTTCGCGGTACCGGGCCCGGGAACAGCAGCGCCGCGCGTACCCCTCCGAGGGTGAGCGCCCACGCGATCGCGGGGAGCTCGTCCGCATCGGCGACCAGGGCGATCTGAACGTGCGCGCGCCGAATGGCCGCCGCACACCCCAGCGTCCCCCCGAGCCCGGGGCGGGGACCCGGGATCTCCGGCACGCCCAGCGCCCGGCCCGCCCGCCCAACCCAGGCCACCGCAGTCACCGTTGGGGCTCGCTGGGGGCGAGCACCAGCGCCAACGCGCCGAGCATCACAACGACGAGCTGCTGGGTCCGCACGATGACGGCGACACCGATGGCGTTTTGAAGGGGGAGCCCCGCCGTCGCGACGAGCAGCGTCGAGAACATCGCGTCCCAGCCCACCTGGGAGCCCGGAAAGGCGAAGAGCACGACGGCGCCCGCTGTCGTCATCGCGTAGGTGAAGACCAGCCCCGCCAGGCTCGGGGCCGACCCGAGCCCGATCGCCGCCATCGCGATTCCACCGGTCACACACGCATGGCCGCCCAACGCCCATAGCGCCGCCGTTGCGTACCGTTTGGCCCCGAGGTGCCCCACCGCCGCGAGCGCGTCCGCGAAGCCCTCCAGGCGGGCCAGCAACGGGTCTGCGACGCGCCTCGGCCAGATCGAAAGGCCCAGGCACACGCGGGCGCCCCACCGAAGCAGGCGGGGATTCGCCGAGAGCAGGAAGAGCGCGACCGCTCCGACAGCGATGAACACCGCAGCACCGCCAATCCAGGTCCGGTAGGCATCCGGCACCGGCAGGTCCGCCATGGCGAACAGCAGGAGGGCGGCGAACCCCGCCATCGCGAGCCCGACGAAGCGAGCGTGGATGCCCGCGGCGAACGTTTGCTCAGGCGGCAGGTGCCAGCGGCGCGCGGCCATCCCCGCGGCCACGAACTCGCCGACCGGCCCAGGAAGCGCGTAGTTCATCAGCGTGCCGGTGACGAGGATGGCGGTCAGCGGTAGGAGCGCTATCGGCGTCGTCGTCGGCATCAGCGAGCGCCACCGCGCCGCCAGGAACACGAGCCCGGTGGTCATGAGAATGACGCCGCCCCCCACCCATCCAGCGTCCGCCTGCGTGAAAACCCGGGTCGCAGCCGGTAAGTCCGCCTGCAGGAGGGCGATCGCGACGAGCAAGGTCGCAGCCGTACCGAGCACAGCCATTCGGAGGCCGCGGCCGGCCAGCCCCGGGTTCAGCGATGGATCGGCGGCGTCAGGCACGCAGGGGGATCAGAGCCCGAGCGAGAAGAACGGGTACGTGTAGCCCCGAGCGGGGAGCAGACACTCGCTCGTCAGCGTGCCGTCCACGGCGGCGTCGGGGCAGCCGCATTCGGCCGCTTCCAACTCCTCGTCGTCGCCGGTGTCCGTGCCCGAGTCGCCCCCGGTGTCGGACGTATCGGACGTGTCCGTGCCGGAGGTGTCGGAGGTGTCGGAGGTGTCGGAGGTGTCGCGGAATCCCGTGTCCGGGCCGGTGTCGGGTGGGGGCGGGGGTCCGGCTTGGGGGAGCGGCGGAACGCAAGTCGGATCCGCGGCGTTGCAGTGAAAGTCCAGCGAGAGCGCGTTGGCCCCCGCGACATCGGCGTGGCCGAGTCCGGCGAGGGCGTAGCCGCACTCCTCGGCGAACCCTACGACGATGCGCTTGCCGTCCACCGTTGCAGTGCCCCAGTCCTCAATGCCCACCGTACCCGTGTAACGATCCGCATAGAAGGCCCCCTCAGCACCAGTATAGGCGCCGACTGTATCGACCCAGAAGACCTTTGGCGCGTTGTCCAGCTGAGCGAGGGCCAACCGGCTCGTGACGAAGATGCTCGTGGAGCCCCGGCCGGCCTCGACGATCATCGTACCCGTTGCCCTCCAGCCGCCCGCGATCCCTGAAACGCCATAATTCCGTAGGTCCAACGTGGCGGTATACCCGTCCGACGTGAGCGTTGCCCTCCCCTCCCACGTGACGTTCGCCGAATCCGAGCAGTCCCCGAGCAACGTGAAGCCCGTCGAGCTGCCCTCGTACGTCGGACACGTTCGAACATCCTCCGCTTCTACCTGCAGAAGGCTCGAGTAGATCAAGTACGGCAGGTCCGGCGAGGCGATAGCCATGAGCTCCGGCGCGATGTCCGTCGTGACCGTGCCGGGCGAGTTGGGGATGCTCGCAGGCATGCTGAGACAGCCACCGACAAGCCCGAAAACGGCGAGGCGGAGCATCACTCGGTCGCCGTCGATTCGGCTTCACCCGTCTTCTCCTTGGCGCCTTCTTTCTCGACGTTCTCCCTTATCAAAATGGCCTCGGTGCCCGTCAGCGGGTAGTTCGCCTGCGCCACGCTGGGACGATCCAGGTTGGCCTGGGTCCGAAGCGACTCCGTGTAAGCGCGACCGAAGTCGTACTGCAGGTGAACGGGCTGGGCACACGCAGGCAGGATGAGCAGTACGAGCAGGGTCAGGCGCATCATGGGGACTCCGTGTGAAGCAGGCGGGCGAGCGCCGTGCGGGCAGAACTGTGCTGGGCGTTGGCGGCGACGGCTGCCTGATAGTTGGTGAGCGCGCTGGTCGTGTCGCCCCTCAGCTCACAGGCGACGCCCATGTTGTAGCGCGCGTCCGACTCCGAGCTCGCAGAACGAAACGCAGCGAGGGCGTCCATGTCCTTCTCCAGACGAGCGAAGGCGAACCCCAGGTTGTTGCGCGACCGGAGGCTCGACGGGTCCTGGATGATCGCCTGCTCGAACAGGTCCACCGCGCGCTGGTTCTGGCCGCGGGCCATCTGGAGGTACCCGAGATTGTTGAGCACGGCGGCATCGTCCGGGGTCAGCCGCCGAGCGCGCTCCAGCGCAGCGACGGCCTCCTCCGTTTCCTGATGGTCGGACAGGACGATGCCGAGCATGGCCCACGCGGCGGCGTTCTTGGGCTCCTTGCGCGTGACCGCCCGAAGCATGTCGAGCGCCTGCGACGTGAGCCCGGTAGCGTGCATCACCTCGGCCTGCAGGATGTCAAACCGCGCCCCCTTCATGCCCTCCGCCCGGAGCTGCGCCGAGACCTTGAGCGCATCCGCCGTCAGCCCCCCGCGGACGAGCCCCTCCA
Organism: Deltaproteobacteria bacterium; assembly: GCA_947483545.1. The sequence continues at coordinate 12,541 of CANKNP010000037.1, forward strand.
GCACGTCGAGCTGCGCCTCTGCTTTGGTCTCCGGGCGGGTCAGGTCCGGTGCGTACGCCTGTGCCTCGCGCGCTTCGGCGCTGCTCAGCACGAAGAGGAGGATCCAGGTGAGCATCAGCCAGCTCCGGACATGCTGGGGAGGAGGATGTTCTTCACGTTCACGATCGCGGGGCCGATCAGCACGATGATCAAACAAGGCAGGATGAAGCAAATCATCACGACGGTGAGCTTCGGGGACACTTGGGCCGCCTTCTCCTCCGCGCGCTGCATGCGCTTCACGCGCACGACCTCCGAGTGAACCCGCAGCGACCGGGCGACAGAGGTGCCGAAGCGCTCAGCCTGGATGAGCACGTTCACGAGAGAAACGATCTCCTCGACGCCCGTCCGGTCGCCCAGACGCCGAAGGGCCTCGACCCTGGGCATGCCGGCGTTCACCTCTTGGGTGACTAGCTGGAGCTCCCGAGAGAGGTCGGGCGAGCTCCCGTCGATCTCTTCGGCGACCCGACGGAACGCGGCGTCTACGCCGAGCCCCGCTTCGACGCAGCTGACCAGCAGGTCCATCGCGTCGGGGAAAGCCTTCAGCAGCGTGTCCTGCCGCTTCTGGAGCCCGTTCGTCACGATGATCGCCGGCAGGTAGTACCCGATCGTCGTGCCGCCGAGGGCTGCGCCGATCATCCAGAGCAGGCTGGTCTTCGGGAACACCAGAAAGCAGAAAATCGCGCCAAAGATCGCGCCGACCGCGCGGGAGGCGCTGTACATCTCGACGGCGTTCCGCTCCCGGTAGCCCGCCTGGAGCAGCCGCTTCCGCAGCGCGCCGATCTGCGCCTCATCGTTGGAGGCGGCGAGCTTGGCGGCGGTCTGGGCGAGGCCAGCGAAACGTGAGGTCGGCTGAGCGCGCGCCTCGTCTTCGTTGGCGCCCGTCAGCGCCCCCAGGCGCTCGGAAACGCTCCGTTCCTGCGCCCCGAACGCAGAGTAGCCGCCATACATCAGTCCAGCAGCGGCGACAGCGGCGATCCCGCCGGCGGCGAGCATCGTGGGGTCCATCAGACCTCCACCTTCGAGACTTCGCGCATGACGAAGACCCCGAAGGAGAACGAGGTCAACGCGTAGAGCAGGAGCCCGATGCCCAGCGGATCCGTGGTGAGCGGCTTCAAGTACTCCGGGCTGACGTAGGCAATGCCCGCCGTCACGAAGAATGGCAAACCGCACAGGATCAACGCGGTGAAGCCCGCTTCTGCGGTGAGCGCGCGTACCTTGCCCTGAAACACAAAGCGGGCCCGCACCGTGTTGGAGATGCTGTTCAGGATCTCGACGAGGTTTCCGCCCGTGTCCCGTTGCAAGAGCACGGCGGACACGAAGATCTGGAAGTCGAAATTCGCGGGGTTGCGGCGGTTGAGGTTCTGAAGGCACTCGCGGAAGTCCCGCCCGAGGTTGTTCTCCTCGTAGACCCAACCGAACTCTTGGGCGAGAGGCATGGGCGCTTCTTCAGCGACCAGCCGAAACGCCTCCCCGATGCCGTGGCCGGCCTGAAGGGAGCGGGAGACGAGATCCAGGCCGTCGGGGAGCTGCTCGGTGAGCTTTCGCGCGCGCGCAGCCCCCGCGCTCTGGAGCAGGAGGATCGGGAGAAACCCGATGAGGCCGAGGCCGAGGCCGATCGCCGCCTTCGTGATGATCAAGCCGGCAAGCGCGCCGCCGCCCGCGCACGCCGCCATGCGGCCGACCAACGTGGACATGGGGTAGGGCGACCCGGCCTGCCGCAACATCAGGTCCAGCGACTCGCTGACCCCGCCCCCGCTCGCCGCCCGCTGGAGACGAAACAGCGGGTTCTGCGCCTTGTCGGCGAGCGTGCCCAAGCGCCGAGAGAGCTCGCGTCCCTCCCTGTCTTTCTGGTCTCGGCTGCTCCAGTAGAGAAATTGCGCGAACAGCAAAAACGCCAGGAAGATCACGACGACAACCGCGACGACCAGGCCGTTGTTCAACCCGGGGTTGGTCATGACTAAACGTCCATCTCGAAGCGGAACAGCTCGGGCGGCAAGTCGATGCCATATCGAGCGAGCCGGCTGGCGAACTTGGGACGGGTCCCGGTCGCCCGATAGGTGCCGCGAACGCGACCATCTTCGTCGATGGTGCGCTGCTCGAAGGTGAAGATGTCCTGGGTCGTGATGACCGAGCCCTCCATCCCCACGAGCTCGGTGACCCCGAGCAGGCGCCGGGTGCCGTCGGGCAACCGGTCCAACTGGATGATCACGTCGAGCGCACGGGCGATCATCTCCCGGATGTTCTTGTCCGCGAGGTTCGGGAGCCCCATCCCGACCATCGTTTCAAAGCGCGCGATGGCGTCCCGCGTGGTGTTCGCGTGGACTGTCGCGAGCGAACCTTCGTGGCCCGTGTTCATCGCCTGCAGCATGTCGATGGCCTCGGCGCCTCGAATTTCACCGAGGATGATGCGATCTGGCCGCATACGAAGGCAGTTTTTGACAAGCTCGCGCTGCGTGACCTCGCCGCGCCCCTCCACGTTCGGCGGGCGCGTCTCCAGCCGGACGCAGTGCGCCTGCTGCATCTGCAGCTCCGCCGAGTCCTCAATGGTGATGATGCGCTCGCCCTCGGGGATGAACCCCGAGAGCACGTTGAGCATCGTCGTTTTTCCAGAGCCCGTGCCGCCGGAGATGATGATGTTCAGCTTCGCGCGCACGCAACCACGCAAAACGTCCATGACCGGACGGGGGCAGGCGCCGAACGCCACCAGATCGTCCGCCGTGATCTGCTTGGTGCCGAAACGCCGGATCGAGACCATCGGCCCGTCCAAGGCAAGCGGCGGGATGATCGCGTTGAAGCGGGATCCATCGGCCAGGCGGGCGTCCACCATCGGGCTGCTCTCGTCCACGCGGCGCCCGACCGCCGAGACGATGCGCTCGATGACCTGCATCAGGTGCCGGTTGTCGTTGAACCGCACATCGATGCGCTGCAGCAGGCCCTTTTTCTCGACGAAGACGCTGTTGTAGCCGTTGATCAAGATGTCCGAGATGTCCGGATCTTTCAGCAACGGCTCCAGCGGTCCGAGCCCAAGGATGTCGTCGAGGATCTCCTCGACCAGCCGCTCCCGCTCGACACGATTGAGGGGCAAGGCACGCGCCTCCACCTCCGCCGTGAGCGTGTCGCGCAGGCGCTGGGAGAGCTCCTCGCGCGGCGTCGAGGTGACCTGTTCAAAGTCCAGCGTCTCGAGCAACTCCGAGTGCAGGGTCCGCTTGATGCGCTCGTACTCAGCGTTGTCGGACCCGACGCCGCCCGTACGAAACCGCTGCTGGGCGCCACGGACCCGGTCGATGAGTCGAGAGGACATGGGCTAGCCCCCCAACTTGAAGAAGGAGAAGAACCCGCCCGAGGCCTTCTTCTCAGGCACGACCTCGCCATCGGTGACGAGGCCGGTGAACGCTTCCAGGTCCAAAGCGATCTGCGAGCGCTTGTCGATGTCGCGAACGAGCTTCCCTTCGTTCACCGCCCGCTGCACGACCCGGTCTTCGGACAATTGGGCGCTCACCTTTCGACCCAGGTTCTGCTCGATGTCCGCCAACGAGAGGAGCCCGCCTTTCTTCTCGACCCGGTTGAGCACCAGCGAGATCCGCCCTTTGTCCACGCCGAGCCGCTCCAGGAGCTGAAGACGGCGCCAAGCGTTCTTCACCGCGAGCACCTCGGGTGTACACACCAGGATCAGCCGATCGGCTACGGTTGCGGAGGTGAGCGCGGCCTCGTCAAGCCGGCTGCCGCAGTCCAGGATGACGTACTGGTAAGACTTGGCCACCGTGGTGAGCAACTTCATCACCGCGTCCCCGCGCGGCTCCTCGCGATGGTCGAGGGTCGCCGGCTGGGCCAACACATGGATCTTGCTCGGGTGCATCGTCATCTGCCCGTTGAGCATGCGCTCATCGAGGCGATTCAGGTTCTTGAACACGTCCGTCATGCTGTTCTGCGGCACGAGATCGAGCATCGCCGCCACATCGCCCATCGAGAAGTCCATATCCAGCACGCACACCCGCTGAACCGGGGAGAGCTCGGCGGCCAGGTTCACGGCGATGAACGTACTCCCAACCCCGCCCTTGGCGCCCCAGATCGTCACCACCTCCCCTGCGTCGTCGTCCGGTCCGTCGCTGAACACCGCCTCGTGGACGGCCTGCCGCAGCAGCTCCCCGTCCGCTGGCAGCACGACGTATTCGCTGTATCCGGCGCGCATCGCTGCCCGGATGCGGTCTGGATCTGCGCGCTGCGCGATCGCCACCAGCGTGACCTTCGGTAGCTCGCCCTTGATCTGTTGGGCGATGCGGATCGCCTCTTCGAACTCCGTGTCGAACGCGGCGATCACCACGTCGGGCCGGTTCTTGCGCGCCACGACCAGCGCATCATCGAACGGCGTGGCGGTGTTGGAAAGCGCAGCCTCGCCGCCCAGCGTCTCCTTGATCTGCCCCATCGTCTTCGCATCCGTCCCCAACACCAACACGTTGGCAGTGTTGGAGACGGAGGTGGAGGAGGGCGGGGATCCGGGGGTGCGCATCGAGGGGTCTTCCGTAGTTACCGCTGTAGCCCGACCGCACCCGTTGGCGCCGCGGTGCGCGTGCCGGGGCGGAGCAGCGAGCCCATCAGGAACAGGTCAAAATCGCTGGGATTGTAGTTCTCGCTGGCCCCAGGGGGCGCAGGCACCTCGCCAGGGGCCATGGGTCGAACGAGCTCAGGCGTGACGAAGATGACGATCTCGGTCTCCTCCCGACCGTGCCGCACGTACCGGAAAAGCGAGCCGATGAGCGGGATGTCGCCCAGGATGGGGATCTGGGAGCGGAACGCCTTGGTGTGCTCCTTGAGCATCCCTGCCATCGCGAAGGTCATGCCGTCTTCGATGCGGAGATGGGAATCGGCCTTGCGGGTGACGAACGCCGGGATCTCGATGCCGGTGAGCTTCAGCGAGTTCGCTTCGTCCAGCTCGCTCACCTCGACGTAGGTGCGCAGGTCCACGACGTCATTCGCGAGCACGGTGGGCACGAACACGAGCTTGACGCCGTACTCCTTGAACTCGATCGTGATGCGACCGTTGCTCTGTCCGACCGGCACGGGGATCTCGCCGCCCGCGAGGAATTCGGCCTGCTGGCCGGAGAGCGACACGAGGGTGGGTTGAGCCAGCGTGCGCGCCAGATCGTACTCCTCGAGCACCGACAGGATGGCCGTGATGTCGATCGGCGTGGAGGTGATGAGGCCGACAAGGTTGAAAACACCCGCACCGGGAGAGCTCACCGTGTTGGCGTTGATGTTGGGGTAGCCCACCTCGGAGCCGGTCTGCGCCACGGCGGAGCCGGTTGACCCCGGCCCGGTGATGCTGAACTGGTCGCGTCCGGTCTGCCCAAGAATGTTCAAGCCCAGCTCCCGCAGACCCGTGCGGCTCACCTCGGCGAAGGTCACATGAAGCTGAACCTGGCTGTCGCCCTTCACGCTCAGGAGGTTCACGAAGTCCTCGTCGTAGATCCGCGCGATGCTGGCCACGCGCTCGGCGGACTCGAGATCGGCGACCTCTCCCTCCACCACCACGCGGTCCTTGACGGGGTAGACCCGAGGGGCGACCCCCGAGACTGCAGCGCTGATACGGCGGCTCATGTCGGAAAGGTCGGCCTGCACATGGACCTGGTAGACCCTCGGGTGGTCTACGTCATCGCGGTACCACACCCAAAGGTCCGTGGTCCCGACCTCCAATCCGAGGAGCTGAAACTGGCCCTCCTCCAGGAGCTTGAGAGATGCAACGGCGGGGTTGGACACCAAGACTCGAGACAGCGAGCGCGCCTCCTTCCGGATGACCGATTGCCCGACGCCGACGTCGATGTTCGGCACCTCGTCGGCTGCGTAGGCCGACCCCATCAGGGGGGAAGGCACGCCTGGTTCGGACGAGAGGCCGAGGGCGAGGAGAGCGGTGATCAACATTCCGAGGGCTCCGGCGAACCGAGGTGATGGGTGGGCATCACCGGTTCTTCTTGGGCGTGTTCTTGTTGGTCGACTCCGAGGTGGTGCCGTCCTTCTCGAAGGTGATGATGGAGGACTTGTCGCCCTGGATCACTGTGGCCTTCGGCCCATCGGGCACAGGAACGCCGACGGGTCGGTTCCCAACGACGGCCTTCGGCTGGGGGTCCAGCCCGACGAGGTCGTCCGTCGTGACCGGGCCGTTCGAGGTCGTCTGGAGAATGTCGATGTCGCTCCGCAGCACAACGTGGATGTCCCCGCGCGTGACGGCCTGAGCCAGCCGCTCGGACTCCTCAGGGGTCAACTCCAGCGTGATCGAGGGCTTCAAGCCACGCGTTTGGTTGCTGGACCGGGCCTTGCCCTTCTCCGGCTCGACGGTCCCCGCGTCGCCGTCCAAGGTGGAGCCAACCGCCAGGACCTTGATGCCTTGGAGGATCGTGTCCGTGATCCACTTGGCGCCCGCCATCGTCGTGTCCTCGGGCGCGATCGTCACGATGATGTCGATGTAGTTGCCCGCCTGAAGGAGACCGGCGATGGCCGTCTCCGTGTTGGTCGGGATGGTCATGGCACGCTTGCCCGGGGTCACAATCGCGTTCAGACCGACTCCTGCGTCGGGCCGCGCCAGCCGCTCTTCACGCACCGCCTCGTTCGCGAGGATCCGCTCGCGAGGCGTGCGACCCAGCACATCGGTCAACTGCGCGAAGGTGTAGTCGCGGGGGATCATCTCCGGCGCGAACTGCCGCACGGTGACATCCTCCGCGGTGATCGGAAGCCCCATGTAAAGGTCCCGGATCGCGATCACGACGTCCGCGGTCTCCTTGGGCTTTTCGGCCTCCGCGACCCGCGCGGCCGAGCTCTGCATCACGCGGATCACCAACAGCGCCGCAAGTCCAGCGAGGACGAGTGATCCCCCGAGGAACACGAAAGCGCGTGTGCGGCCACCGGACTGTTGACGCTGCATCAGCCTACTCCACTGCGTGTCGTGATATCCGTACCGCGCCCACGCTGCCACAGGAGGCGCGTCCGGGCTGGGGATCGGCGCCGAAAAAGCGAGCGAGCGGCCCCCTTTCGGAGACCGCTCGCAGGTGGTTGGGGCTTCCGCCCCGTGGGCTTAGGGGGTCGACGCGTCGCCCACGGTCGTGGCGATGGTGTCGAAGAGGGTCGAGAGGTTGCCGCCAAGGAGCGTCAAAGCCGCGATGATCGCGATCGAGACGAGGCCGGCGATGAGGCCGTACTCGATGGCGGTAGCTCCAGACTCGTCGCAGATGAGGGACTTGATCATGATGTGCTCCAGGGGCGGGGGTTGCGGTCGAGCCGGCACCTTGCGGGGCGGCGCCGCTCCGGATTGAGCGGCGACGCGAGTCCCAGCTGAAGGCTTTCGCCTCTAACAAAAAAACTACCGCGGATCGGCTAGGCTGGTCAACTGCTTTTCAAGAAATTGTGTGCTCGCCGGCCAATGCGGGGAGCGTGAACGAACTATTACCATCTATGAAGGCAGATAGTTCCGACGTCATCAAGTTTTTCCTCCAGCTGGCGACCGACCGCCGGTCGAGCACCCTGTGGATCTCACCGTCGGGCAACAGCAGCTCCGCGGCCACGCCCGTCCTCCGTTCGTCCGCCCGAGAGGCCGCTCGGATGGCGTCAAAGCCAGCGCGATCCCGCGGGAGCCGCGGCGGCGGCGGTCCCGGCTCCGCGAGCAGCCCGAGCACCGCCTCCGCCTCCTGGCGCGACAGATGGCCCGGCATCCGTCGGTTCGCCCGGATCTCCTGCGCAGTCTCTGGCCTGCGTCGGGCTAGGTCCAGCAGGCTACCGTCTGACGCCAGCATGTTTTTGGGCACATCCCGTACCCGAGCCTCCCGGTCCCGCCAGGCCGTCAACGCCCGCAGGCACGCGCGCTCGCTGTCGTCCAACAACTGGGCCCCCCCCACCCTTCGCCAGGCGTTGTCATCATCCGGCTCGGCCCGCACCGAGGCCAACATCTCCGACACCGCGCTGTCCATCGCGGCCGTGCGGCCGTGCCGCTCCACCTCCTCACGCAGCGCGTCGACGAGGGCGCCAAGCACCTGCACGTCTTCGGCGGCGTACCCCGCCTGGCTGTCCGTGAGCGGCCGGCGGGACCAGTCCGACATCGTCTCCCCCTTGTCCATCTGCACGCCCGTGTAGCGGCGCGTCAGCTCCTGGAGGCGAATGGGGTACCCCGCCCCCACGAGGCCCGCTGCGATCTGGGTGTCGAACACGATGTTCGGAGTGATCCCCAGCAAACGGTACAGGATCTGGGCGTCTTGTTGCCCGCCGTGAACGACGATTGGGCGGTCCCGGAGCGGCTCCGCCAACGGCGCCAGCGAGATCGCGAGCGGATCGATGAGCACCGGCTCGCGGTCGTCGGCCCGGAGCTGCAACAGCATCAGCCGTGGGAAGTACCAGCGCTCGCTGTGGAACTCCGTGTCCATGGCGATGCGGCTCGCGCCCCGCAGCTCGGGCAGCAGGGCGGTGAGCGCAGGGGCGGTTCGGATCATTCGGGCCATTCCGGCGGTCTATCTGGCGGCGCTGCCGCTGCCGCTGCCGCGTTGCCAGAATACGTCTGTCGAGGGAGTGCCCCGATTGCCCGACCGTCTCGTTGAGCTTGCCCGCAGGTACGGCTGGTCGGATGCGTGCATGGCCGAGGTGCGGGAGCTGCTCGGGGACGGCGATCCCGCGGGCCCCGTGCGTCCCGACGCGCCAGGCGCGGAGTCGTTGTTCCACGCCTGGATCTCCGGCCTGCCGGGGGGTGAGGGCCCTATGCCCCCAGATCCCGAGGCCCGCCCGATCTACGAAGACGTAGACCGGCTGGGCTTGGGCGGCATGGGCGAGGTCCGCCGGGTCTGGGACCGCTCGCTTCGTCGCCACGTCGCGATGAAGCTGCTCCGAACCGAGTTCGTGGCGGATCGATCGATGCTCGCTCGCTTCGCAGAAGAGGCCCAAGCAACGGCACAGTTGG
>CANKNP010000038.1 GCA_947483545.1 Deltaproteobacteria bacterium
ACGTTGCGCTTCATCTTCAGCGAGGGCGTGAGCTCGCCGGTCTCCACCGAGAACGGCGCCGGCAGGAGCGTGAACCGCTTGATGGTCTCGACCTGGGCAAGATCCTTGTTGATGGCGTCGATTCCGGCCTGCAGCGCGGCGCGGGTGGCGGGGGCATCGCGGATCGCGTCGGGGGTCGTCCCGGCGGTCTGTGCAGCCTTCGCGAGCTGATCCACATCGAGCGTGAGCAGCGCGGTCAGGAACTTGCGGCGATCGCCGATGACAACCGCGTCGCCGACGAGCGGGATCTGCTTGAGCGCGGCCTCGATGTTCTTCGGCGCGATGTTCTTGCCCCCGGCGGTGATGAGGATGTCCTTCTTGCGGCCAGTGATGGTCAGAAAATTCGCGTCGTCGAAGGCGCCAAGATCGCCGGAGTGGAGCCAGCCGTCGAGGAGACAGTCATCGGTGGCGGCCTTGTCCTTGAAGTAGCCCATGAACACGTTGGGGCCGCGCAGGCAGATCTCACCGTCTGGCGCGATCTTCACCTCGCAGCCGGGGATGGCGGGGCCCACGGAGCCGAAGCGCGTGCGCGAGGTGGTGTTGAAGGTGGTGGGGCCGGTGCCCTCGCTCTGGCCGTAGACCTCGCGGATCGGCACGTCCAACGTGGCGAAGAACACGAGGATGTCCTTCGACACGGGGGCCGCGCCGCTCACGCAGATGAACGCCCGACCGAGGCCGAGCGCAGTCCGCAGCTTGGACAGCACGACTTTCTGGGCGATCTGGTACTTGAAGGCGAGGAAACCACTGGGCTCAAGACCCTGGTTCTTCACGTCGTGGACCTCGCCGGCCACCCCGCGGGCCCAACCCACGAGGGCGCCCTTGATCCCCGTGGCCTCTTTGAGCTTGGCGGTCACGCCCGCGTAGAACTTCTCCCACACGCGCGGCACCGCGAAGACCACGTGGGGCTGCACCTCTTTGAGGTTGTCGAGCACCTTGGTCACGCCCTCGGCGAAGTAGATCTCGGCGCCGCCCGACACAGGGATGTGGAGCGAGAACATCTGCTCCGCGATGTGGGACATCGGGAGGTACGACACGGAGCAGTGGCCGACCCCGATGGGGACGAGCTTCAGCGCGCAGTCTGCAGTCCACGCCAGGTTCCTGTGCGACAGCATCACGCCCTTGGGCGGGCCGGTCGTGCCAGAGGTGTAGATCAGCGTGGCGAGATCCTCGTCCTTCAACGCGCCAAGCCGCTGGTCCACCTTGGCGTCGTCGATGCTGTCCCCCGAGGCCAGAAACGCATCCCACGTCTGGGCGATGGGGTGGTCCACCGCGAAGCCCTTCATGGTGACGACCCGGCGGAGGTTCGGAAGCTCCCCGAGCTTGCCGACGATCTTGTCCCATTGCCCCTGGTCTTCAAGCAGGAGCACCGGCGATTCCGCGTGCTGCACGATGTACGCGACCTCGACCGCCGAGCAGGTGGTGTAGATGCCCGCCGGGGCGCCGCCGATGGCCATCGCGCCAAGGTCGAAGATCGCCCACTCGGGTCGATTGAAGCCGAGGATACAGACCGTCTGGCCCGGCTCGAAGTTCAGGGCGAGCAGCGCTTTGGAGACCCGCCGCACGTCGCGGGCATAGTCTCGCCAGGTCGAAGGGACCCAGGCGCCGCCTTGCTTGACGTGGAACGCGGGAGCGTCCGGGGTGGTGGCGGCGCGCTTGAAAAGACGATGGGGGATGGAGTCGATGGGCATGGCCGGCGCACTATCCGAAAACCCGCGCTTTGTCAGGGTAGTCGGCCCGGCCCGTCTTTGTTTTCCAACAATGCCAACACCCCGAGCAGCGCGGAGCCGATGTGCTGCACGGTGTCGATCTGCACGTCCAGCTCGGTGGGCGTGTTGCGGTAACCACCCAGGAGCGCGGCGGGATCTTGGAGCTGCGGGGCATCCCCCGGCAGGTACTGACTGCCAATGAAAAGCCCGCCGTAGTCGCGCGGGGGCTGCTTGAACCAGGCGGCGCGAGTGTCCCACGCGCGTGCGACGACGGCCTCGGCCGCGCCCCCCGCGGGCCCTGCGGCCGGCGGCACGCCGGCGCCCAGCGGAGGGGCCTCGAGCGCGCGACCCACGACGTACGTCGCACACACCCCGTCGGGGCCGGCGGTATCCACGACGGGGCCGCCTGGGTCCACCCGCGGCCGCTGGGCGTTGAATGCGTGGATCCCGTGGGCCGCGAGGCACATCCAATGCTCATCGCCGACCCAAAAAGGCTCGGCGACCCCGTAGTAGCCGCCCGCCTCGCCCCCGACATACCGGCTGGCCCGTTGCAGCGCGGCAACGATCTCCGCCCGCTCGGGCCCCTCCGCCGACCGCGCCATGGCCGTGAGCGCCAGCATCGCCTGGCCCTGGCCGTAGCCATTGGCGTCCTCGTCGAGGAACGTGCCAGTTTGGACGTCCATCTCTCCCCGCACCTTCCCGTCCGGCCCCACGCTCGCGATCACCTGGCGCGCCCACCCGGCCGCGATCCCCTCCGAAGCTCCGAGCGTCTCGACCGCGAGCACGGCGAGCGCGGTCGTCCCGATCCAGGCCTTGCCATCCCTGCGTGACGGGTCGAGGATGAAGGCGCGACCGTCGGGCGTCTGCTCGCTGACAGACTCCAAGTGTGCAAGCGCGTTCCGGGCACCGGTGGCTGCCGCTTCGTCGGTGAAAGCCGCCGCCACCCTCGCGAGGAACCACGCGGTGCCGGCGTGCCGCGGGTAGTTGTAGCCGGGCCCCGCTTTCCCGCTGGGGCCGTGCACGATGTACGTGAAGCGACCGTCCTCCTTCTGGTTTCGCAGCAGGAACCCAGCCCCGGCCTGGACAGATGCGGTGATGCTCTCCGCTGTGAGCGCAGGCGCCTTCGACCATCCGCGATCCAACTCCCGCGCCACGCCCCCCTCCACGATCCACCCGGAGATCCGCGCCGGCATCGTTGTCGTCACCCGGCTTTGAAGGCCCGGCACCACGTCTGCCCGCCCGGCTGCACGGAGCGACGTCCAGGCCCGCCGCCCGCCCACCGCATCGCGCCCCGGGGAGAGCACGAACCCCCACGGCGGACCGCGCCACGGCCCCGCCACCGCCACCTCCACGATGTCCCCCTCGCGCTCCGCCTTCGCCTCCGCCACCCCCTTCGGATCCGCCTCGCCCGCGGGCCCCGGCCGCAGCATTCCCAGCGGGCCCAACAGGACCCCCAGCGCCGCCCACCGCCAGCGCCCCACCTGCCCTGCGAGCAGCGCCAACACAGGCACCGTCCCCATCGCCGGACCCCAGATCTGGAGGGCTTGCGCCCAGGAGATCGGCATCAGAGCGAGGTGGACGCACGCCGCCCCGCCCGTGAGCCAGGCGCCTGCGCTCACGACCGCCAAGAACCCGACGATCCACAGCGGGCGGCCGCGCCAGGGTTCCGCCGGCAACCAGCCCAGAAGCCCACACGCCAGCAGCAGCGGGATCATGGCCGTCGATGCGTCAAGCAGAGCGTCCAACGCCTGAGCATCCAGCTCAGGACCGAAGTTCGCCGTCGCGGCGCGGGCCGACCAGGCGAGGTTGCCCCAAATCCACAGCGGGCCCGACGCCGTGATCAGCGCGCCGAACCTCCGCCGGGGGGCCTCGCGCGTCCAAAGGGACGAAACCGCGAGCACAACGCCGACCACTGCCCATGGTGCGCTACTGAACCACAGGCTGGCGGCGCCTTGGATCAGGAACAACGAGACCCCGAACCCGGCGATCCCCCACGCCGGTGCGTTCAGAACGCGAACACCGTGCCGCCTGAGATCTGCGGCATGAAGCCCGTGTTGGGGGTGTTGGGCTCCGTGAACTCCAGCTTCTTGCCGCTCATCACGCCGACGGACAAGTTCAGGTTCAACCCGAACGTATCCGCGACCATGAAGTCCGCGCCCGCCCGAGCCCGCCCGCCGATGGCGATGTCGAAGTTCGTGGTGTAGGGCGTGAGCGTCAGGTCCGCGCCGAAGTAGGGCCGGATCTTCGCCTGCGTGAGCTTGTACTGGATGCCCAGGTTCAACGGTAGGATCGTGTTCCAGGGGTGGGCGTTCACCTCGTCTTCGCTCACGCCATCGGCCTTCGCCTGGGCCCGGATCTCGTTGTCCGAGAGCTCCCGCGGGGTCGAGAACCCTTCCAGGCCGGCCTGGAACATCACCGCCGACGTGATGGGGATCGTGAGCTCAGCGCCGTACGTCACGAAGTTGAAGCTGGAGTAGAGCGAGTAGCCAATCCGGCCGGTGAGCCCGACGCCGGGCTTGTCGTTCGAGGATCCCTTGCTGGAGCGGCGCTCGGTGTCGTCATCGTCCGACGTCCGGGACCGGCTGCTCGACCGCTCTTCGTCGTCGTCCGACGACCGCGAGCGCGAGGTCGCCGTGCGCTCTTCGTCGTCGTCCGAGGACCGGGACCGGCTCGTCGGCTCGTCGTCGTCGCGGGATCGGGAGCTGGGCCGCTCCTCATCGAGGTCCTCGTCGTCGTCGGACCGGGAGCGAGAGGTCGTGCGCTCCTCATCCTCGTCTTCGTCCAGATCCTCGATGTCGTCGTCGCTCACGCGCCGGGGCGTGGGCTCCTCGTCAAAGTCGTCGTCCTCCATGACCATCGCGGGGGCGGCGTCTTCTTCGACCTCGATCGCGCTCGCCGCCGATCCAAAGGAGAATTCTTCCGGCGGCGCCGCGGGCGTCGCCGCGACCTTCGCCGCCGCCGCGGCCTTCGCCTGCGCATCCGCCTTGGCCTTCGCGCCTGCGACTGCCTTCGCCTGGGCCGCAGCCTTGGCCTCGGCATCCGCCCTCGCCTTCGCGTCCGCAGCAGCCTTCGCGTCTGCCGCCGCCTTGGCCATCTGCGCGGCCTTCGCCTCCGCGTCCGCCCTCAACTTGGCGTCCGCCGCCGCCTTCGCCGCCGCGGCGCTCTTTGCGTCCGCCGCCGCTTTCGCCGCCGCCGCCGCCTTCGCGTCTGCCACGGACTTCGCCGCAGCCGCGCGCTCCTCCTCCTCATCCACCTCGTCCGTCAGCTCCCCCGGCGTGTACGTGTTCTCGATCCGGGTCTTCGGGCCGATGTCCATGTCGTCCTCTTCGGCGTCTTCGAAGGTCGGCACCGCGTCTGCCACGGCCGCGGCCTCGGCGCTCTCGCCGGTGGTGATCTCCTGGACCCAGGTGCCCGCCTTGTCGGCCTGGGACGATGCCTCAGCCCCGACCTCGTACGTCTTCTTCCGGATGATCGTGTTCTTTTTCACGTCGTAGTAGATGATGTACACCTGCACGCCGCTCCCGCTGGGCGCGACCGAGCCGGTGATCACCGCGTCGGCCGCCCCGGCCTTGCCGATGCCTTGGAGACAGCTCGTGCTGCCGAGGCACGCCACGTTCAACGTGCTCGGCGCCTGGGACAGCTCGTTCACGGTGTCGAACGCACCGGAAAAATCCAGCTCAGACGAGACCAGTCCCGTGATGTTGTTGGTGATCTTGGTGTCCACGCCCTTCGCGACAAAGGGGGCGACGACCGCCGTGCCGCCCGCCCACGCCACGGAGGGCATCAGGAGACCGAGCACAAAGGGGAGCTTCTTCGACCAGGATGCCATCGGATACCTCGTGAGCGGCCGGATCCCGGAGAGGACCCTTTCGGCCCAACCCCGGACGGCGGCGCATTCTGCCACATTCGGCAACATTTTGCACGCATCTACACACACTTTGCACCCCTTCCTGCTGGCGGTCACGGCGACCCCGGGGCAAAAGGGCCACACATGCTACGTCCGACCCGCCTGCAGGCCGCTCCCTCCGTCCTCGCCTTCCTCGCGCTCGGCGGCGCCGCGTACGGACTGGCCGAGACCGCCCGTGTTCTTGGCAGCGCACGGCTCCACCTCTCCGACGTAGACGTGCTCGTGCTCGCCGCCGCAGGTGCCGGCGCGCCCGCGCTCGTCGCCTTGCTCGCAGCGCCTCTCCTCATCGCCGTTCCCCCCCGCCCCATCGGCCGCCAGCGGTGGATGGCCTTCCTCGTCGGGCTTGGCAGCCTGGGCCTCCTCGACGTCGCCATCACCTGGTTCTCCGATCCCCCCCCCTTTCAAGACCCCTTCCCGCTTCAGGGCAACCCCTTCGGGTTCCTCGGCGTGGTCGCGGTCGCCACCCTCGGGGGCTTCGGCATCTACCAGGCCGCGCGCGACGCTCGTGCCATCGCCGGGGCCGGCCTCGCCATCGCCGTGGCGCTGTCGGTCTGGGCGACCCTCGCTCGCTCCGTCCCCGCCGCCCCCACCGAGTCGATGCCCGCTGGCGCGCCCAATGTGCTCCTCGTGACGCTCGACACCACCCGCGCGGATCATATCGGCGCCTACGGTCACACCATCGACACCCCCGCGTTTGACCGACTCGCCAAGGAGGGCGCCCTTTTTCTGGATGCCAGCGCCGTGGCTGCGGTCACCGGGCCGAGCCACGCATCGATGCTCACCGGCTCAGGCCCCTGGGATCACGGGGTGCTCTTGAACGGCATCGCCGTGCCGCAGGATCGTACGTTCCTGGCTGAGATATTGCATGATCGCGGCTGGGCCACCGGCGGGTTCGTCTCCAGCTACGTGCTCGATGGCGACAAGGGCTTCCGCCGCGGCTTTGAGGTCTACGACGACGACTTTGGCACCATGCCCGGCGTTTCAAGCTTGTTGTTGTCACGGGCTTGGGCGATGGTGCAGCGACACTTGGATCCCAACGCGGAGCTGGAGCGGCGCGGTGGGGAGACCACCGATCACGCGCTCGCGTGGATCGAGGATCAGCCCGGCGCCTGGTTCGCCTGGGTCCACCTGTTCGATGCGCATGGGCCGTACGAGCCGCCCCCGCCGTTCGACACGCGGTACTACCAGGGGGATCCGCGCGACCCGGCCCACACGAGCATGAAGGATGTGAAGAACGTCGCGGCCTACCTGGCGAAGAGCTTGGAAGGCGTGACGGACGTGAACTACGTGCTCGCGAGCTACGATGGCGAGATCAGCTACGCGGACACGCAGATCGCGCGCCTGCTCGCCGCGGTGGACCCCAAGAATACGCTGGTGATCGTGATCGCCGACCATGGCGAGTCGTTGGGCGAGCAGGGCGTCTGGTTCAACCACGGCGACGACGTCTACGAGAGCAGCCTGCACATCCCGTTCGTGATGCGCTGGCCGGGTCGGGTCAACGAAGGGGTCCGGGTTGAAAAGCCCTTTGAGGGTACGGACCTCGCGCCGACGGTGCTGGAGCTGGTCGGCGTGCCCATCGCCCCGAGCATGACCGGGATCTCGGCGGCGGGGCTGGTTGGGGACTACGAAGGCCAGGGGCGGATCGAAGCGCGGTCGCTGTGCTTTGACCGCGAGGCGAACGTGGCCGGGCGAGATCGCGGGGAGATCACGAAGCCCAAGTGGCGGATGGCCGGTTTGCGCGGCGCACACAGCCGGTATGTGCAGCGCGAGACCGGGCGCGGGCCCGAGTACTTCGACATCGCGGCCGAGCCGACGGGCGTGACCGACGTGTACCCGCGTGTGGCGTGCAGCCCGGAGGGCAAACAACTGTTGGAGATCCTGGACAGCAACGCAAAGGCGCTCTTCGCGTCGGACGCCACGGAGCGCAGCGCAGCCGATGTAGGCGATGCGGAACGCAAGAAGCTGGAGGCCCTCGGATACCTGGATGGCACCGCGGTCGAAGGGGCCCCATCGGGGGCGAACACGGCCGCCGGGGTACCCCCGCCGAACTTCACGGCCCCGTGCCCGACCGAGCCCGCCGGTCTCGCGCCATGATCATCGAGGAGAACCCGCTCAAGGACGCGTATCGCAAGGTCGTGTGGGGGCCGTACCGCGAGCTGCTGGAGCGGTCGCCGCCGGGCTGGGAGTACAGAGCGAACCGGCGGCTGGGGCTGATCATCGGCGCTTTGGCGGGCAAGAAGATGGGGCAGGTGCGGGCCAACCTGGAGCGCGCGCTGGGCCCGAACATCGACAGCGCGGCCATCGCCCGGGAGACCATGGGTACCCATTTTCTGAACCAGTACGCGAGCTTCGCCTTCGGCCGGATCTCCGTGGACAACTGGGATCAGTACCTGCGTTTTGACGGCATCGAGCACGTGGAGGAGAACGCGCGGCAGGGCCGGGGCATGGTGTTGCTGCATCCCCATATGGGACCTGCACAGTTGCCGCTCTGTGTGCTTGGGGTGCGGGGCTACCGGGTCCACCAGATCGGCGGGGGCGAACCCGCGGTCGAGAAGAGCGCCACGGGGCGGTGGGCCACGCAGCTCCGGCACGACCTGGAAGCGCGGATGCCGGTTCAGCTTCACCAAGGCGGCAGCTACCTGCGGTCGTTGCTCCGCGCGTTGAAAGAGGGCGACATCGTGCTCACCGCCGCCGACGGGACAGGCGGCGGCAAGGAGATCGGACGCCGTTACCCCCGCCAGGTGCTTGGGCACACGATCGGCGTGCCGGTGGGCGGCTTTTACCTGGCGGCTCGGAGTGGTGCTTCGCTGCACCCGCTGCACACGATCCTGGACGTGCAGAACCCCGGGCGTTGGGTGTCCGTGATTGGGCCCGAGGTCCGGCTCCCCGAGGGCACGCTCGACGCCCAGCTTGAGTTCGGCGCCGACTGGACCGCGACGTTCCTGACCGACCTGCTCGCCCGCCACCCCGGCGAGTGGCACTTCTGGGACGGGTTCCAACCCGGGGGGTTGATCCTTTGAAGTTGCTGGTGCGGCTCGCATCCCTCGGCGCGCTCCTGCTCGGCGCCGGCGTGCTCGCCGGCAGCCTCGTCAACCCGTTCTTCTTTGACCTGCCGATCGTCGCCCTCCTCCTGCTCCTCGGCCCCGCCCTCTCCCGAGATCGCGGCACGCTCGGCGCCCACGGCCTGGCCGCCGTGCTCCTCGCCCTCTCGTTCGCCCGCATCCCCCGCGGCCCCGCCCCGACCAAGCTGTTCGTCTACGGCGTGGACGGCGCCACCTTCGAGGTCCTGGACGCCCACCCCGCGAAGCTGCCCAACTTCGCGGCGTTGAAGGTCACAGGTTCACGCGCGGTGCTTCGCTCCCAGGAGCCGATGTTCTCGCCCCTGCTCTGGACGACCATCGCCTCGGGGCGCACCCCCGACGAGCACGGCATCCGCGGCTTTCACGTCCACTCGACCGACTGCAAGGTCGCCCGGTTCTGGGACGTCGCCGAGGAGAAGGGCCAGTCCGTCGGGCTCTACAAGTGGCTCGTGGACTACCCGCCGCGGAGCTTCTCGACGGGCGGGTTCTGGGTCCCAAGCTGGCTCGCGCCCGATGTGCAGACCTCCCCTGCAGAGCTGTCCGTCGTCAAGGAGCTGGAGCTCTCGAAGCGGCTCCGTCGCAAGCAGATTGCGGCCAAGAAGAGCACCCCGGCGCTGGCCTGGGGCCTCGTCAAGGTCGGCGTCCGAATGTCCACCCTCGGTCGGGCTGTGGTCTGGTCGTTGGAGGAACGTTTTCTGCACCCGAAGACCGAGCGCGTGAACGTCGCGATGCAGCGCCTGCGCGGGTTCATTGACCGCGACGTGTTCATCGCCAACGTGTACAGCGCAAAGCCCGACCTTGCGACGTTCACCTACTTTGCGACAGACGGCCTCGCCCACCTGTACTGGGATGCCTACCAGCGGGATCCCAGCGGATCGGCAGTGCTCGCCGCCTACGACCAGGCGGACCGTATCCTCGGGGACATCCAACGCATCATGGGGCCGGACGCCCGCCTGATTGTCGTGAGCGATCACGGCTTCAAGGCCATGGACGGCACCGGCCTCGCCGGGCAGTTCGCCCCGTTGACCGAAGCCCTGCGCGAGCGTCTGGCCGGCCTGCTGCCCGCCGCGGGCCCCTACGACGTCACGAAGGTCGGCCACAAGCTGACTGTCAGCTTTGCGGACCCCTCGATGCGGGACGGCGTGCGCTTTGCCATCGGCTCGCTGCTCGACAAGAAGGGCGACGCCTTCTACAAGATCGAAGACATCGAGGGCACGTCGGGCTCGTTGGGGCTGACCCTCGCCGATGAGCAGATCACGGCCGAGCGCCTGTCCGCCGACACGGTCGGGGGAGAGCCCATCATGCGCTACGTCACGCTCACGGATGCGTTCACCGGCACGCACAAATTCGACGGGATTTTCTACGCATACGGGCCTGGCGTGGAGCCGGGGGCAGAGCTCCCCGAAATGCCGCTCCTGGACGCTGCGCCTACGATCCTCGCGGCGGCCCGGCTCCCGGCGGCGAAGAACATGCCAGGACATGGGCACATTTTCCCGGAGCTGCCGAGGGTGGACTCCTGGGATCGCCTCGTGCTCAACCTGCGTTGGGTCGATGTCGGACAGGGCGGCGAGGGCGTGAACGAAGACGCGCTCAAGGCGCTCGGGTACACTCAATGAGGCTGCTCATGGTGGCGCGCCGTTGGCCGCCCGATGTGCGTAGCGGAACGGAGACGGTTTTCGAAAACCTGTGGCGCGAGGCCGTCGCAGCAGGTCACGACGTCCGATTGGTCGTCGGATTTCGAAATTCGTCCGATGGGTTTCCTGTCGATTGCCGGGCCGTCGATCTCCGGGGCAAGGGGCCGCTCTCCTACGTGATGATGGAGCGCGCCGCGGTATCGGAGGCGCGCAGCTTTCGACCCGACGCGGTGTTGTCCAACTCGATTGAAATTCGAGTCCCGGGGGTCCGAAACGTCGTGATCGTCCACGATCTGAATTTTGGTTCGTCTGGGCCCAGGACCGCAGCGCACCGAGCCCGGGAAATGCTCTACAAAGCGCAAGGGCGGACGGGTGCCGTGATTGTCACGGTCAGCAATACCACCGCGGCGCAGCTCAAGACGTTGGGGCTCTCGTCTACGGTGATCCACAACGGCGTGGATATCCATAGGTTCAAGCCTCATAGTCGTCCAGCGGATGGCAAGGTCCGGTTCGTTTACCCGTCGCGCATTCTGCCTGGCAAGGGCCAACACGTCGCGCTCGACGCCTTCGCCCGCCTGCGACCCGACCAACGCAAGGACTGGGAGTTGTGCCTCGTCGGCGCCGCCGCCGATCGCATGTATGCGGATCAGCTCCAGGTTCAAGCGTACAAGTTGCCAGTCACCATCGCCCTGGACGTGCCCGATATCGTGCCCTACTACCAGGACGCCGACGTCGTGCTGTTCCCGACCCGCATGACGGAGGGTTTCGGCTTCACCGCCGTCGAAGGAATGGCGTGCGGAAAGCCCGTGATCTGGAGCGAGCAGCCCGCGATCCGCGAGGCCACCGGCGGGATCGGCGTGCCCGTACCCATGGACGATGCCGACGCGTTGAAGCGAGCAATGTTGCGGCTGGGCAACGACCCGAGGGAGTGCTTCGAGCTGGGGTTGGAGGGGCGGGGTTACGTGGAGCGATATGCCTGGGCGGAGGTTTGGAAGCGGTATGGGGGGGTTTTGGGGGGGTGAGTGCGGCGGTCCCCCCGCGGGCCAACCCACGCGTTCGTTCGCCACCTTGTCACTGGTTGGATGGGGACGCCGCAAGATCCAGTTCGGTGGCAATCACTCCCAGCTGCCTATCCGTCCCGGCGATGACCGCATCGACATCGTTGTTCGCGTCCGTTGTGTTCCGAGTGAGAGTAGGCAAACGATCCTCCAGGTAGTTGCGACAACATTTGTCGATTGAGTCCACGGGGTAATCCACCTGCAGTGGATGGCAAGCCGGCCCTCCAAACAATGCAGGAGCGGTCGTGATGACGGCGGAGTGTTTCCCGCGGAAACACTCCGCGGGAAGCTACTGCCCTGGTGCGCCGAGCTTGAGCTTGTTGCTCGCCTTGCTCTGCTTGACCTTCACCTGATCACTCGGAAAGCCCGCTGGGTACCCGGCGACCTGCGTCTTGTCCGTGAACCGGAACGCGCTGCGCGTCTCGGCGAAGGTCGTCCCTGAGCTCGAACGCTGCCGGAGCTCCAATTCAAAGTCTCCGCTGATGTCGGAGAGGCCAAAGCTCGCGGTATGGGTCTGCACGCCGGTCTCGGAAATGGTGAACGTCGTGGACGATTCGTCCGCAAGCGGGAGTTGCCGGCTCCACGCCACGATGTTCTGGCTCGCGCTGTCGGTGGCGATGATCTTGGCGCCGA
Source organism: Deltaproteobacteria bacterium (assembly GCA_947483545.1). The sequence goes on from CANKNP010000038.1 coordinate 12,058, forward strand.
GCTTCAGATCGTTGTTGCTGTCCCAGCCGAACGCGAGATCCAGGGTTGGAATCGGCATGATGTTGGTGCTGCCGTCGAAGTCGAACGTGCTCGTCCCCGACGGAACGTCCAGAAAGCCTGCCGCGCGGCAGATGATCTTGTTGTCCCACGGCCAGGAGACCGGGGAGGTGACCTCAACCCGCACCTCAATGTGATCACCCGTCGTCACGTTCACTGAGTTGCAGGTGATCGCGCCGGTCGAGCTGTTGATCGTGAGCGACACGGCACTCGTGCCGTTCTTGAACACGGCGCCAGCCACCTGGGCGCTCGGGAAGTCCCCAATGTTGTTCACCTGGCTGGACGACGCGAGCGTCAGGACGCCCCCGGTGATCTCCACGTGCAGGTCGACTTTGGGCCCGAGGCGGAACCATTCGATTTGGATCGTCACAACTACTTCCGGGGCTGGGGTTGAACCTTCGATCTGGTAACCCCTCTCGTCGCGTCACGCCCGATAGATCGCCAAAGAAGCCCAGACCCGTGCTGCGTAGCCCGCCCTTTTCATTTTCCCTGCCAAACTCGCGACGGTGAAGCCCAGGTCGTGGAACGGCCAACGGTTCAGGAGCGGTTGGAACACCGCATGCGCCTCGTCGTCGGTCAACGGCCAGCGCGTCGCGACGACGGCGGAGGCCCCCGCGCGCAAGAACGCATCGGACAGTGAACGCTCAACACCCGTGGGGCTCACCTGGTCGCCCGACGCACACCCGGCCAGAAGCACGACGGGTCGCCCCTCCAGCCGGAGCTCGGTGATCGCTGCAGCGCTCATGGGGCCATCCCCGAGGACCAACTCGGGCATTCCCCCCTGACGCTGCACGTGGACGCCGAGGTGCAGGAGGCCGACCTCTCCCAACGCCGCGAGCGCCGCGGAGGTGACGTCTCGGCCTCGGAGGGTCCAGTGCATGCCCGCGCACTCCGCTCGGGCGAGGGGGAGGTCATCCAGGGGATCGGCGAGGCTCACCGCCCGGGTGCCGGTGGGCAGGATCGTGGTCGAAGCGCCCCGGCCGAGGACTTCGACAACGCAAGGAATGTGGTCACCGACAGCGAGCAAGACCGGCCACGGCACGCCCGCGAGCACGCCATCCGAGGCCACGAGCAGGGTCTCGGTGAGCCTGTGCTGCGGCAGAAGTATCTGAGTCAACGCTTGTGCCTCGGGCTCGAACTCCCTGTCCATGATGATGGCGTCGCGCAGGCTCGCGATTCGTCCGATCAGGGACGCGCGGGTCTCGGCGATGGGCCGGCACTGCCCGCCAGGGCCGGAAGCGTCGACGTGACCATCCGCTCCCGCGAGGGCAAACACGGGTCGACGGTCTGCGCTGGGATGGAGGAACCGTGTTTTCAGCAGTACCCCCGCCTCTGCCGGCGCATCGATGGCGCACGCGCTCGTCAAGTACGCCAACGGAATGACCTGCCAGAGGTCGAGCTGACCCGCGCCGATGACGGCCTCAACTTCCGCGCCCAGGCCCGTTCGCCACACCCCGGTCTCCGCGTGCTCGATACAGGCCGTGGCGGCGAACTGCCAGAGGCGGACCTCCAGGGTCCCCCCGCCGGGCGCGTCCCCCATGCGGCGGCGAGCGGTGTCCGGTGCGCCGAGGTTCGAGAGCGCGATCACCGCGCAACACGTTCGAATCCGGGCGGCGCCCGGCTCGGGATCGACGCCATCCTCCTCATCAAATCGGAGAAAGTCACGCCAGGCCTGGCGCATGAAGGCGATGCGGCGACGGACGGGCGGCAACCACGCCGACCCTGGCCGTACCTCAAGCGCCAAGGCGACCCAGCCCTCGGCCTCCTCGACCTCGTCGGCGAGCAACGCACGCCAGGCGAAGGCGAGGCACGCCTGCCCAGCGCGTTGCGGATCCAACGTGCACGTCGCCACCGTGTCGCGCAGCACCTCGGCGGAATCATGGAGAAACCCCAGGCTGAACAGTGCCTGTCCGAGGCCAATCCCACCCCTGGCCAGCGCCATGCCATCGCCCTCGGCACGGCCGAGGTCCCGAGCGCGCGTGAAGCCCCGAATTGCCTTCGGCAGGTCCGGCTCCCGGGCAGCCGCAGCTGCCTCTTCGAGGGCCAGCCTGATGTGCGCCGGTGGTTCGGGAAACGGGTCGGGTACCAGGCGCAGGGGGATCCGCGGATCGTCGGCGCGGATCGTCAGCTCCGCCAGATGGACCCGGAGACCGCCTTCCAGCGCTGGCCGATCCGAGCGGCTCCGCCAGTCAGAAAGCCAGAATCGCCACATCTCCGTTTCGGCCTCTTCGGCGAACCCGAACGCCACCAGGTGAGCACTGTCACCCCGCGGCAACACCAGGTCCACACACACTCCCGGAGCGTCCTGGTACTGTTCCGCGAGGAACTCCGTCCGATCTTTGGCGACGTTGAAGACGAGAATATGCACGGCATCGGGATCCCAGGCCCGGGCGCCGCCCGCGGTCCGGACGATCTCCAGCCCGCCCGAGCGACCTGGCCGGTACGTCTTCGGAGGAAACGCCTTCATGTCGTCAGCAAAATCCTCCGGCGCCACCGCCGGGAGGCGGGGGCGAGCCAGCAGCTCAGCGACCGTGGGGGCAGGAGGGATCGGGCGGCGATCCTCGTCGGCGTCGCGGAGCATCGGCAGCGTGAACAGGTAGACGTTGCACTCCCAACAATCGACGACGTGCTCCCGTGCCCACGCGGGCCAAGCGTGCCTGCTCGCGGTATCCGTGGGACCCGCAAGCAGGCCCGACTTCAGAATGCGGTGATGGGGGTTCATGGGGGTCCGTGGGCTTGGAGCGCGAGCCGGAGTTTAGCACGGACGCGCCCCCATCTGACGACAACCGCGTGGTTGGTGAGCGTGACCCCCAACTCATTCGCCAGAGTGTCGACAATCTCCGTGTCACCGTGCCCGAGCACCTGGCCTCGGAAGATGATCTGTTCGATCAGGGTGCAGCCCTCGACGACCCGAAGCACGAGCGCGATCACCCGTTGGGCGTCCAGGTCCGCCTCAGGATCCGCGTGGGTGACGGCCTCCGCCGTGCTGTCTGAGTCGATGAATGCCACGGCTCGGGCCTGGGCGCCGCGCCACGTTCGCGTTTGGTACCACGCGAGCGTGAAAAGCCAGCCGCGGAAGTTGTCTCCGCGGAAGTCGGGCCATCCGCGAATCGCGACGGCGAAGACATCCTGGACAAAGTCGTCGAACTCCTGCGCAGGAACGCCTGCTTGCTTGGCCATCCCCAGGAGCGGCCTCCGGTACAGCCGCCAGGCGAGTTCGACCACACGATTGAGGTCGCGCGTGCGCACGGCGAGCGCGAGTTGAAGGTTGAGCGGATCGGGCGGGAGGAGCATCACAAGATCGTGTTCTCCGTGAGCAGACCACAACACGGGCCGGCCAGCAAGAGGCCGCGGGCTCCGAGCGACCGGGCACACCACTCCCGTGGCCTTCGTGATCACGCATCGATCTCTGTTGTCGGCGTTTTAGGCTGACAACAAGTTTCCACGTGGAAACTATTGCCCACTCTACCTGTCCTTCTGATGCCGCGCGGGGCCGGAAGACCGTGGTGAGGCGCGGCGGTGCCTGGCGCGAAGAGCGGCATGAAGAGCCACGCTGCGGCTGGGGCAAAAAACCCTGAGACATTTTCCCTTCTGGTGCCCTTACCGTTCATACCGAGAGCTGCTCCCATGTCCGACGGAAATGAGCCCCCTGATTCACCGACCCGGATCGCGCCGTCGATCCTCAGGACGCGGCGGGAACGCCGGCCAAAGCAGGTTACCGTGTTGCCTGCGGCGGCGCCCGACGAGCTGCTCGATGCGGTCGCACTGGAGATCACCCGACTCGTCCGAGAGTCTCCGCTCGACCTTGCTCGCGCGATCGGTCACCTGGTGGTGGAACGTCTTCACGCCGGGAGCCTCGCGGAGTGGCGCAGGTACGGCGAGAAGAACGCGTCCTTCCGGGGGCTGGCGACCCGCCTGGAGGCCGCCGGACTCCCGCTGGGCGTGTCGCTCCTCCGGCGCGCGGTTTCCCTTGTGGAGCTTGAGGGCCGCCTCGACGTACTGACCTGGAAGCATCTGAGCATCGGAGACATCCGGCTGGCGTTCCCGCTCCCGGAAGACGAGCAGCTCGTGGTCCTGACCAAGGCCGACGACGAGCGCTGGACGGTCGTGAAGATGGAGCGGGAGATCCGGGCGATGCGCAAGGGGACATCCGATGGGGGCAAGCGTCCCAACGGGCGCCCCCCGGATCCGGCGTTCCAGCGCTTCGCCCGCCACGTGGACAAGCTCCTGTTGGAGCCTGACCGTTGGTTTGGGGACTTCGATCGAATCGTCGAGCTCGACCCCGAGGAGCGGAAGAAGATGCGGGGTAATCTCGTCGCGTTGGCCCAGCGGTGCGCGGAGCTTACTGAGCGGCTGGGAAACGATGACTGATGCGACCTTTGTGGTGCCGTTACCGTTAATACCGGGAGGATCTCGCATGTGCGCTGGATATGCAACACACCGCTCGACTGAGGCCCGAGACTGGGCGAAGGCACCGGTCAACACCGTGAAATGGCGGGGAGGCGGACATGACGAGTGATGTGCTGATCGGCATCTGCGCGTCGTCCCCCACACACATGCGCCTCCCGGGGGAACATCCGGCGTCTGCCAGCGAATCGGAGACACCGGATATCCTCTCCTTGAGCATCTGTTTTTGGCGAGATGTGATCGCCGGTCAGTCGCTCATCGCTCGGCAGGATGGGCGCAGCCAACCGTCAGCTCACAGTCAATGGGGTGGGCTTGATTTCGCCCAGGCCCGCGCGGTGGTGCGCGGCGAGGTGGTGCGCGGCGAGGCGGTGCCCGAGGAGTTCGGACCTCCCCCCCACGTCTGGAGGCTGCTGGGAGGTGTCGTCGCCTGTTCCCCACGCGACCTGCAGAGCTGGGCATGTCGCGTGCAAGCGCGGATGTTCGTACGCAGTCATTCCACCCACCCGCCTGCCGGGCTTGCTCAAATCGCGGTGGCCGGAGAACGGGGAGATCGTCGCAGTTGGACCACGGGGGTGCTCTCGGAGGTCTCGTCGCACGACTCTCGCAGCCCGCACGCATTGCGGCTCCTACTCGAACGGGAACTCGCCGCCGCATCCGTTGAACTTTCACTGGAACTGCCTTTGGACCACCCCTGGCCGACCTCCACCCTGGAGCCCCTCAACGGTTTGTCCGAATTCGACGCCAGGCAGGTGGTGGCCTCTTTGAGAGGACGAACGCCCACAGCCGCCGTCGTGCGCCGTGCCATGCGCAGGTTTGTGCCGGATCCGGCGCCGACTCGGTGAGGCGTGGAGAAGTTCTCAAATTCGGCGTGTCGGCGGCGCTGGTGTATTTGTCTGAACTCCCATAGACCCAACGGGGACACCGGCGAGTTCGCGGAGTTCGCCACATCAACACCCACACTCACAGGATGATGCCCATGCAAAAGATCAGGACCGTTCCCCTCCCCTGGCCGAAGCTCCACGTCGACCCGACCACGGAGGTCGCCATCCTCGCTTCCGCCTGGATCCCCGCTCAAGAGCTCTACAAGTTCCGGGGGAACTACGAGATCCTCGACCCGACCGGCGGGGTGACCGTCGCCTTGGGGTACCAGACCGCGAACGTCGAGAACGCCCCGGATGCCCACGTCGTGGACACGACCTTCCAGACGGCGGCCGGTGTCTCCTTCGGCAGCTCGGTCACCGAAGAGGAGGGTAGTGGTTGGGAGCCATCCCAGCGCTAATGCTGCCTCCGCCCTTTGCACTTTTGCGGTGACCGATCGACCGATCCTGAGCGCCGGTCACGGGCGCTTTGCCGATGTCGTGTTGAGCGCCCGCTGACAGCGTTCCGATGAAGCCGGTTGCAAGCTGGCTGTCACCGACGGAGTAGGTACGGGAGGGGTCCGCGGCGGAGCAATGCCTGAGGAGTTCGACCCTACGTCACAGGTCTGGACGCTGTTGGGAACTGTCGTCGCCTGCTCGCCACCCGACCATGTCGTTTGCAGGCGCTGGTGTTCGTGCGCAGCCATTCGACCCACATCAAATCGCCGGGGCAACAGTTTGTCGGGTTCGGCGCCAGGCGGGTGGTGGCCTCTTGGAGAGGACGAACGCCCACAGCCGGCGTCGTGCCCGTGCCTTGCGCAGGATTGTGCCGGATCCGACGCCGACTCAGTGAGGCGTGGAGAGGTTCTCAAATTCGGCGTGTCGGCAGCGCTGGCGCAATTGTTGGGACGCCCATAGACACAATGCGCGGCCGGAGACACCGGCGCATCAGTGGCCTTCTCCACAGCAAACAACCATCACCAACAGGAAGATCCCAATCCGCGGCACACGACGGACCATGGGGGTGGGCGTAGAAAGCGGCCCATCGCCGATCCGTGGGGTGAGTTCGAGAATGGGAGAGCAGGTCGAGCTGACGGGCTGCGCCGCGGGAGGGGGCTGCGCCGGAAGGTGCGAGCGGGACGGGATGAAGGGGTGTGGGAAGGAGCGACAAGGGACGCTAATCCAGGCCCCGCTGAGTCGCCGTCAGCTTGCTCCACCTGTTCCCGGCGACGGCATTCCCTGGGATGGCAATCCGCCCACCATCAAGCGCCTCCCTCGCGGTGGGCCGTCGAGGCCCGGAAACGGCGACGGCAATCCGTGTAGCGTGTTGGAGCATTATTGCTTCACTTCCGGGCTCGTGACGGAAATGGCGAACGCTTGGCTGAGCGCGGGTGGGTCGCCTTATGCGGTGGCTGAGGCGCTGTATGAGGAAATGGGGCGGGAGTATTGTCTCAGGGGGTGCTTTCGTTACGAAGAATGCGAGCTGGCAGACGCGTGGGTAGTGTACTCAGAATACGAGCCTGAAAGCGGGGGTCTCGACTGGGCGTGGACCTACAACTGGATCTGTTGTTGTTCTGAAGACCCCGGCATTGATCCACCAAAATTTCCGAAGTTGGATCCGTGGGATCCGAGCGACGATTGCCCATGGGAGGATACTAATGCGTGAGTTCTTCCGACACACAGGGTGGCTGTGCGTTTGGGCAGGCTGGCTGTTCGGTTGCGCGGGCAAGTCGTTGCCCGACAGCCCGGTCATGGACGACACCGCGGCGCCTTACCGGGACACTGCCGACTCCGGCGACCAGGAAAGCGAGGGCGAAATTCACTACGACGTGCTTACCGAGAGCGAGGAGATCTGGCTCATCCGGGTTGACGAACCGGACAGGCTGTTAATCTCGGAGAAGCACAGTTTGATTACGTCAGGGACGTGGTTCACAGCCCCCGCGGGGGATTGGTACATGGTCGTGTTCCTCTTCTACCCCCCGGAGGGTGGCTGCAATCAGACGGCAACCGAACACCTCGAGCCGGGCAGTGAGATCCGGCTACAAATTTCAGAGTTACCGTACACCTACACGGGGCGAACCTGCAATGTCGAGGCCGACACCGGCTCTTGACTGCCCGAACCAAGGCTGTGGCGCCCGGCACGGCACCGTCCAGTCCGACCAGGTCCTGACTGTGATGTCGACTTGGTTGAACCATCAGCCAACCCCCAACACAACAGCCCGATCCTGAGTTGACGTTGACCCCCATCGAGGTGTCCATGTCCCGTCGTCGCAAGGTTTCCAACGCCGAAACCGCCCAGTTCTGGCTCGCCGCGGCCGAGCAGTCCGGCCTCACGCGGGTCGCTTGGTGCGCTCCAGTGCTGGCGGCTCGCGCTCGGCCGGCGGGCAGCCCGACCCGCGGATCGGGCGCATACATGGTTGGATCGGGTGAGCGCCGCGCCGAAGCCTCGGTCAGGCGCCGATGATGGGGCTGTCGGACGGCGGGCCCACCGGAGGCGCGGCAACCGGCGCGTTCGCGATGGCCGGCCCGGACAGGCAGGTGTCTCCGTCGAAGGCGGAGGTATCGGAACCCGGCCGCGCATTCAACAGCGTGAAGTCCGCCGCGTACCGCAGGTCCGGCTCACCGGAGGGCGTGAACAACCAGCGCGGGGCCCGAGCGCTCGGGATCGCGACGTGCGGCGTCGGAACAAGGCTTCCGAACACAACATCCCAGAGCGGGGAGGTCACGCCGTGGTTCGAGGAGCGGGCGCGGAAGTGGTGGCCGAGGTGATGACGGCGAAGCCAAAGGCCGGCCGCACCGCGCGGGGGGCGTTGGTGGATGGCGCGGTGGAAGACCTCGTAGCCGATGTAGGTCGCGACGAAGCCCAAGGTGTAGGCGACGGCTGCCGCGCCAAGCCAGAGCCCCGAGAGGCTGAGCAGACCGACCACGACGACCACAGCCGGCGCCTTTTCGCGGGCGGGCGTGAAGTACCCGTCGATCTGGTGGTGCTTGCGGTGCTCCACGGCGAGCGCCACTGTGGTTCGGGGATTGTGGAAGACGAAGCGGTGGAGCAGGTACTCGGTGAGCGTCCAGGTGAAGCCGCCAGCGAGCGCACACACGATGATCAGCATGAAGCCTCCGCGAGGGTGGCGGCCGGCGCGCCCCAGCCGCGCAGCAGGGTGATCGGCACCGCAGCCGCGAGGTCCGCGACCGGGATGACGGGGGTGAGCCGTTGCAGCTTGGCGAGACCGAGCACTCCCTGTTGGGCGGCGAGCAGGGTGATCGCGCGCTGGAGCGGGTCACCGGGGTCCAACGGGGCCTCGGAGAGCGCGATCACGAGCGGCGCCAGCGCGGTGAGCGCGGTCGTGACCAGGGGGCTGGCAACGGGGTCCGGCAGGCGCGTCTCCGGGTCCCCAACCAGCCGCCCGATGATCCGCGCGAGCTCGGGGTCGCCCAGCACGGCGATGCGCAAGGCGGCAGCGATGGCGAGCACTCTTCGCAGCGCGTACACAGCCGGGTCCGGATGTGCGGGAACATCGGTCGCGGCCTCGGCCAGACGCGCGGCCTGTCGGGCGACGTGGATGCTGGCGACCTCGTACAGGATGTCCTCTTTGCTGGGGAAGTACCGGTACAGCGCGGCGGGGGTGAGATCGACGCTGGCGGCGATCTCGCTGAGCGTGACAGCGCCTGTCGCGCCGAGCTGATCGGCAGCGGCCTCCAGGATTCGGGCGCGGGTGGTCGCGTGGCGGCGAGCGCGGGGTGTTTCGTGAATCATGGTAACAAAGTAAATCACGTTTACTGTTACGTCAAGGTCCGCCGTGTGTCAACCCTTTCGCCCGCTCGTGACCGGATACCAGGGTAGGTTCCAGCGGCCAGACCCCGGAGCCTTCATGTCCAACGCCCCCCCCGACGATGCGAGCGAGCGCCCGATTGAGCGCGCCTTTGAGGATGCGCCAGCGGTCATC
>CANKNP010000039.1 GCA_947483545.1 Deltaproteobacteria bacterium
CCGAAGACGGCGCCACCTTCTCCCGGGGGGAGAAGGGGAGAAGCGTACTTCTCGTCGCGGGGGAGCGCGGGTCCCCTCGGAAGGGAGAACCGCCGAACGCTCGTAGGCCCTCGGCGTTCATCGTGCGCGGTTGTTCATGAACGTAGAGGCGGAGGATGTGGGGGATCTACGCGCTCGGCGCGTTCATCGCGCGGGGTTGTTCATGAACGTGGAGGCGGAGGATGTGGGGTCACCCCGGAGCTTCACGATCGCCGATCGGGAAGTTGAACGTCGACGCGTGCAGCGTCCCATCGCCGAGCGTGACGATCTGCGGCTGGATCAGATGGGCATGGACATGCGGCACGGTCTTGCCGCTCCAGAGCCGTTCTCCCTCCCGAATACAGATACCGAACCCCTTGAGTTCAAGGCGTTCGACCAATCGGTCGCGCAGGTGCGCGATGGCCATGAAGCCGTGGACGTCGATCCTGTCCACGATGTGCTCGAGGGGCGTGAACACGATCTGGTGCTCGGGCTGCATGAACAGCGCGTCTACCCTGGGGAACTCGTTGCGGACGGCGATCCACCCCTCCGAGGCTCGGATGGTGCGGCATCGCGCGAACGATAGCACGTCCCGTCTTGGCGGTCTGTGACCCCGGGATATTCCAGCCGAATGCTACGGTTCCGCGTCGCCCTCCTCCTCGCGCTCTTCCCCACGCTCCCTGCCCAAGCCGGGGGCTACTCGCTGGCCGCGACGATGGAGGACGTGGATCCCAACTTGTTGGTCACGGTCATGCTCCGCGCCGAGGGCACGGCCCGGGCGTACGGGACCGTGCGTCCGGCCGCCGCCAGTGGCCTCCCTCTTGCCGCGTGGGCCCCTCGCGGCAGGTCCGACCGCCCCGACCGTCAGGAGGAGGACGGTGATGATGGTGGCCATCGAAGGGCGCATGCGCCGGACCCCGAGGAGTCGGGAGTGCAGAGGCCAGGCGAGGATCGCCACCACAGCCGCGATCAGGAGCGCGTCGGCGAAGGGGCGCGCGAGCCAAGCCGCCGCCGCGAACGCAGCAAGAAGGAGAACCCGCAGCGCGAGGGAGGGGGCGTGGCGGGAGGGCGGCGGTTGGTTCACCCTCCGTCAAACCCCGTCTTTCTCCGCAGGATCCGCGCCGCGCCGACCGTAGCTTGCAGGGGATCGCCGAGGTCCCCGGCGGCGCCGCGGGACAGCTCGGCGGCGTTGGCCTCGTCGGTGTCCACGTGCATCTCCAGCCGGAAGTCGGGGTGGACGCGCACCAGCACGTCGCCGAACGTGAGATCGCGACCGGCGGTGTCCACGGAGACCTCGACGACGTCGCGATCCTTGACCCCGAAGTGGGCAGCGTCCGCGGGGGCCATGTGGATGTGGCGCCGCGCACAGATCAAGCCCTCGGTGAGCGTGAGGCTGCCAGCCGGGCCGACGAGGGTGACCCCCGGGCTGTTCCGGACGTCGCCGGAGTCGCGCACGGGCGCGTCCACGCCGAGGAAGAACTCGTCTGTCCGAGAGACCTCTACCTGGCAGGCAGGCCGGACGGGGCCGAGCACGCGCACCCCTTCGATGGTCCGCCGGGGGCCGACGACCGAGACGGTCTCGACGCATGCGTACTGCCCGGTCTGGGACAGGTCGGACAGCGGGGTAAGGGTGCGACCCGCGCCAAAGAGCTGTTCGACCGCCGCAGTTGTGAGGTGCAGGTGGCGTGCGGAGATGGCGATCGGGATGCGGCGCCCCTCGCCCACGGCGTCGGCGGAGGCAGCAATTCGGACGGTCTCCCGAGCGATGGCGCGCTCTTCATCCGTCGCGACGACGAGCAGGCGGGTGCGCGACCCAGGCTCTGAGACCTCGACCACGGGCGTCGCCGGGGAGACCTTCGCCTCCCGGTTCCGGTCCTCGTCCAGCCGGGCTCCGAGGAACTCCAGGCGTTGGGCCGTGCGATGCCGCACGAGCGCGCTGTTCTCGCCAATGCCGCCGGTGAACACGATGGCGTCCGCACCCCCCATCACGGCGGCGTACGCGCCGATGTACTTGCGCAGCCGGTGGGTCAGCACGTGGATGGCGAGTCGGCAGCCCTCGTCGCCCCCGGCCGCCCCGGCCTCGATGTCCCGCAAGTCTCCGCCCGTCCCTGAGATCCCGGCGAGGCCCGACCGCTGGTTCAGCAGCTTGTCCAGCGCGTCCACATCCAGCTCCTCGCGTCGCATCAGCTCCAGCAGCAGCCCGGGATCGACGTCGCCCCCGCGGGTCCCCATCACGAGGCCCTCCAACGGCGTCATTCCCATGCTCGTCTCCACAGACCGGCCGTACTCGACCGCACAGACGCTGGCGCCGTTCCCGAGGTGGCAGGTGATGATGCGCAGGTCCCGGATATCGCTCCCGAGGTGCTCAGCGGCCCGCGCGCTGACGTACGCGTGGCTCGTCCCGTGGAAGCCATACCGGCGCAGACCGTGGCGCTCGCAGAGGTCCGCGGGGAGCGCGTAGGTGCTGGCCCGCCGCGGGAGCGTGGCGTGGAAGGCGGTGTCAAAGACGGCGACGTGCGGTAGGGCTGGGAGGAGCGCGCGCGCCGCGCGGATCCCGGCGAGGTTGGCGGGGTTGTGCAGCGGGGCGAGGCTGGCGAGGCGCTCGATGGCGGCTTCGACCTCGGCGGTGATGCGCGTAGGCTGGCTGAATTGCTGGCCGCCGTGGACGACGCGATGGCCGACCGCGGTGAGGGCGCCGGCCGCCTGCAGCACCGGGAGCATCCGGGCGAGCGCCTCGGCGTGGCCGGCACCGGGCATCGGCTCGTCCCGCTCGCCAATGCGCACGCTGGCGGTGTCCGTCCCCAAGCGCTCGGCCCGGCCCGACGCCCCCCGCGACCCGTCCCGAGGATCAATGACATCGGCTCTGATGCTGGAACTGCCACAGTTGATCACGAGGACGCTCAGGACAACACCGGGGGGAGGGGGTAGGGTAAGTCACCAGCGGGCAGCTGAGAAGGGTTTTGCGAGGCGGTGGTCGGGTCCGCTACTCCGGGAGGACGACCCAGCGCAGGGGGGTGTTCGGATGGGTGGCGGCGTCGCCAGCGGAGGTGATGGTGCCGCCGACGATGCGGAACGGGCGTTCGGTGAACGGGTCGCGGGGGAGGGGGAGTTGGTCGTGGTCGGGGAGGACACCGTGCCGAAGCCAATAGCGGCGAGCCGAAAGCAGGGACCAAAGGCCTGCGAGGCGGGCTCGCGCCTGGTCTTCTTGGGCGAGCGGGGAGATGGCACCGTCTGCGGCCAGCAGGATTCGATGGCCCACCGGGTTGCCGAGCCACCCGAGCGGGCCGGCTTCGTCGGCGAACTGCGGGGGGCTGACCGGTCGGTTGGGGTACGGAAGCCTGGCGTATGCCGCCTGCTGTTCGCAGAGGGCAATGCCGGCCGCACGGGTCTCGGCTGCGTCGAGGACCAGCGGAGCGACCAGGCGCGGAAGGTCGAGACGCGGGATGCCAACGCCCGGAAGCTCGAGGTGAGGCTTCGCGGCGAAGGAGGTGATCTCAGCCTGCACCCAGGCGAAACACTCCGCGCGGACGGCGAGCCAGACCAGCGCGGGGTCGTGCGCGGCGGGCCGGAGCCCCTCGATCGCCAACCCATGGAGGTCCGCGTCCGCCGACCCGAAGCTTCGAACGTACTCCTCGATCTCCGTGGCCCCGCGGCTCAGGATGGCGTGCCGCACCATCGTGGGGACGAGCCAAGACGTCCGCCCCTGCGTCTGGCGCCCGAACTGGACCGCCAGGAGCATGTCGGCGAGGCCGCCTTCCACGTCGCCCTCGAGCCCGCGGTCCCAACCGCGCAGTAGCAAGGCGAACGCCAACCACTGCCAGGGGACGAGGTTCGGCTCGTCTGCCCCGGCGCCGGGCTCGACAAGCAGCGGCGCCCCTGCCTGGACGCCCTCGATCAGGAGCGCGATGGCGGGGGCGTGCTGCCGCCATGCCCCCCGATCCGCCTCGGGAGGCGGACCATCTGGGGCGAGTGCGCGCCGGAGATCCGCAATTCCCTCGGACGAGAGGCGGAGCTGGCCGCTCGCCCGCAGTACCAGCTCCAAGGCGACGGCCTCCTCCGGACCCGGCCGTATCGGTCGGACCTTCGGCGTCGGATCCGGGCTGGCGGCGGGCTCCCGGGACGGCGAGAACCGCGCGCCGAACCCCGCGAGCGCGATGACGGCGATCATGGCAGCGGCGCGGCGCACGGGCGAAGACATCGGTGGAGTTTAGACTGACCACGTCGAGCCCATCTACAAAGCGCTGATGGCGCTCGCCCCGGAGGCGGAGCCGAGCGCACGCACCCGCTCGTCCGAGACCGGGACCAACTCCAACCCTGGCAGGAACACCGCCCGATACGCCCGTCGATCACGCCGTGGCGACGCCTTCGCGATGCACGATGTCAGGCCCGCAAGCACGCGCGTCCCGCCGAGATCCTCGAAGCACGAGCCGGTCCAAAACGTCGGATGTTCGTCGAGCCCATGCTCCCAAGGCTGGCGTAGAACATACACATCCGCGAGCCACTCCCTGCCCAGACAACCACGACATCCCCGCCGATTTGCGACCCCGCTCGTGTTGCCCGTCCGCGGCGGCACGCTACGCTTCGGGCGTGCGCATCCCCGTGCTCGTTATTTTCTGCCTGTTGGTCTTCGGCGCCGGTTGGGGCCGGGCACTTCAGTGGGGCGCCTTCGCCACCCGCATGCGCGAGGTGGCATGGGAGGATGCGGACGGCCTCCCTGTGCGCGGGGCGTCGAGAGGCCCGGGCTGCCACCCCGACATCAACTTGGTCACCCTGGGGAGCGGGCCCCGGATCTACACGACCTGCACGGGTGGGGAGCGCTATCCGGGCGGCGCGCTCGCGTCCGTAGATCCCGCACGCGGCGAGGGCCGGATCGCCTGGCCGATGCCAGCGGAGCTCCCGCTCATCTATAGCGAGGGCCTGCTGCCGGGGGACGATGGATTTGGCTACGTGTACCGCACGCCGGATTTCACCCTCGCCGTCGCGATCGCGGGGGCCGAGGGCTGGCGGGTCGCGCCGCGCGCCCTCCCCGCTGGACACCTCATGGGAATGGCTTGGGTCGGAGGGGCCCTGGAGGTCGCGATCCGCCCGGACGCCTCCGCCGCCGGGCTGCCGCCGGACCCGGTTGTCGTTCGCCTGGATGGGGGCGGGTGGCAGGAGCGCAGCGTTCCCGCATGTGCCCCGGGTCAGGACACCTGCGTTACGATGGCGGCCCAGCATCGGGACGGGGTGTGGCATTGGTTCGTCCCGCAATTCCTGTTGGACGGGCAGGAACCGCAGATGCTGGACGTTTCGGAGGGTCGGGTGTTCGCGGCCTGGCCCTACTCGTACGATTTCCATGGGACGACCGACCTGACCCGGATCGGGCACTTCATTCGCCCCCGCGTCCGGGGGCTCGCGCTGGTCGAGCTGGCGGCCGACGGGCAGTTTCTCGCGACCGGGGCGGCTCCCGATGTCGGCTACCGGATGACCGGGAACTACGAGGTTGTCGGAGGCGTCCTGCGTCATCGCGACGCCCACTGGGACGACGTGGCCCAGGCGAGGGTGACGACGCTGGGGGCTCGCACCGTATCCATCCGTAAGGCGACGGATGACGCGCTCGTGGTGGCGGACCCTGGCATCGGAAGCGCGCACGTGGTCGCGCGCGTCGCGTCGTCAGGCACGGTTCACCAGGGGGTATTCCTCCCGCGGAGCGACGGCGGGCACTGGCTCGTGAACCCGGACGGAACCTACATCGCGCTCAGCGAGGGGCTGGAGCGGCTGGACCCGCTCGGGCTGGTGGAGCACCTCCGACAACGCGGCTCGCTCCTGACCCGAGACGAGCCACGGCACGGATTGGCGTTGGCCTGGGCGCTCTTCGGCTTGCCGCTCCTGCTGTTCGTCGGCGCGCTCAGAGCGCGCTTCTCAAGTGGCCGTTTCGCCCTCTCCGCTCCCGCACTGTTGTTCTATGCCGTCACCGGGGCGGTTGCCCTTGCCAGCGTCTATCCGTTACTGAACTGACCGAACTAGAGAACGACCTCATCACATCGATGTTTCGGCACACCCCCCCGGCGGCGCGGTAGGGCGGCTTGGGACCATTCGCGCGCCGCCCACCGGGCGACCGAACGCCGCTGATCGATGTGGCGGCGGGCGGGTCCCCGAATGCAAGTCCATAGAGGGCCGCTGTAAACTCGGCGGCTGCTGTGGGGATTTGAGCGGTAAGCTCGCATCTCCAGGGAGCCCGCGCCAGTTTGAAGCGGCGTCCCACGGCCCGATTCGGCGGCTACCGAGTGGCGCGAGCCGCCCAGAGGGCCCGAAGATCCCCGCCGATGGCACCTGCTGTCACCCTCCGAATCGAGGCGCCACCGCTTCCAGCCATGGCGAGGCCGAGGGGCACGGCGCTCCCCATGGCGGTCACGACGCGGGACCCGCTCCGATCCGCACGTCCAGCGCCGGCCAGAGCGCCTCTGGCGCCGTGACGTCGAGTCGCACGACCGGGCCGAGCTCCCCGCGCCCGCCCAGGGACAGGTACACCACGCAGGCCGGAGGCAGATCCAGGCAGCTCACGCCGAACCCCATAACGCTCGTCGTCGGCCCGCTGCTGCCGTCACACGCGGACCACTCGAGCAGGATGGACAGCCGTCCCGGCCCTTCCCCGATCACAAGGCCGCAGTGCTGATCGCCCCACCCGGCCCTTGTGCGCAAGCTCGCGAGCGCGTCGCGGGTCGGGGGGACCAGCGGCGGGCGATCCACAAGGACGCGAACGACTTCGTCCAGCCACGACACGATCCCACCCAGCGCCGCCGTCGCATCCCGGCGCAGGCCGCTCGGCAGGTCCCGGCTGAACGACGCGACGCCGGGCCCCTCGGGACGCTGAGGTCCCACCCCGACGCTCGCCTCCACACCCGCGCGAAGCCGCTCGGGGAACGTCGTGCGCACCACAAGATGGCGCCCGAGCCCGACTTCGAGCCCCCAACCCTGCGGCAGAGCGAGCCCGACCACGCGTAGGGAACGGAAGGTTTTCCGGACCCCGCCCCGGTCGTGCGCATGCCACGTCCCCTCGACGCGCAATGCACCCGGACCCTCGCCGAGCACGACGCTGGCCGTGTGGCTCCACACATCGCCCGGAACGAGCGACGCGAGCGCGTCGGGGCCTGGGAGGATGATGGGCGGCCGATCCACGAGAACCCGCGCGATCCCGTCGAGCCACGAGAGCACGGCCGCCAGCTCGGTGGCGGCGTCCGCCACGTTCGGGAGCGTGTCCCAATGGACGCGGCTCGGCCAGCTTCGAACAAGCTCCGCGAGGGGGGCGCTCTGAGATGCGTCGGCGCTCCGGAGGAGGGCGACCGTCGCGGAGTTGTTCGCCCGGGTCGCCCGGTCGAGGGCCGTGGCGCCCTTCGCGTCGAGAGCGGCCAGATCGGCGCCCGCGGCGAGGCTGGCGCCACCACGCACCCAGGCCTCGGCAACGCCCTGAACCTCCGCGAGGATCGTGGGTGAGCACGAGCTCAGGTGACCCCCGCTATACTTCGGCGGGCCATCGCGTAGGAAATCAGGTGCGAGCTGCTCTTTCACTATCTCGCCGTCCTGCTGCGCGTACGCCGGCACGCCCGATCTCCACGCTTCCTCCGACCACCATTCGAGGGTGCCCCTAGCGGGATCGAAGCGCACCCCGTCGCGGCCGCGAGGGGTCGTCCAGGTCCAGGGTTGGCTCATCGGGCCTCCGCCGCCAGCATAGCCACGGCCAAGCCATGGTGCCGGCTCGTCGTCGGGGGCACAGCCCGTGTGCGGCGACGGCCATCGCCCAGGGCATTGTGACGAACATGCACGCCGCCCGGACGACTTGGTTAGGAGACGCGATGTCCGCGTTCGTGCCGTTCTTTGTGCTCCTCGCAGCGGCGGCTGAGCCCGTCGCCCTGCCGACCGGTCACGCCGGGTCCGTGGACGCCTTGGACCTCTCGGCAGACGCTGGCCGCCTTTTGACGGGCGGCGACACGGGCGACGTGCGACTCTGGGACACGCGGGACGGTGCGCTGTTGGCGGCGGGCTACCCGCATGACCGCACCCGGGCGGTCGCCATCGCCGGGGATGGGTCGGTCCTTAGCTGCGGGTTGTCGGCCGTGGTCCGCGCGACCGCAGTCTCCGGGGCATGGCTGGAGGCCGGGCGGTGGAAGACCGAGGGTCCTTGCGTCGGCATCGGCGTGGCGTTGGAGGGGCGGGGCGTCGTCGTGGCCGTCGGACCAACGGTGCTCGTGTTTCGACCGGGGCGTGTCGGGCCGGTGCAACGGATCCAGATCGAGGGAAAGGACATCGCCGCCATGGCGGTGGCCCCGAATGCGGAGAGGGCGGCGGTGGTGACCCTCGACGGCGTAGTGGAGGTGGTCGATCTCGAGACGGGAAAGTCCCTGATGCGGCGCGCGGCGAAGGTGGGGGAGAACGCCGGGTCTGGGGCTTCGGTGGCGTGGGCCGAGGCCGGTGACTCGGTGGCGGTCCTCACGGCCAACGGGCTGGAGGTCCTGCGCATCTCGAAGGCCCGGGTGGTCGCGGCGCGTCCGGCGGACCGGTCCCTTCCGGGGGGCCTCGCGTGGACGTCGCGCGGGCTGCTGAGTTTCACCACGGCGAGCGGCCTCGTCGCGCTTTCAAGCGGGAGCGTGCTCGGCCAGTTCGAGGCGGCGCCCACGCGGGCAGTCGCGCTCTCCGACGACGGGGAGACGCTCGCGATGGGCTTCGCGGACGGGCGCGTGAGCGTTCGTGATCTCGGCGCCGAGCCCCTCGCTGCGACGGGGCGGGCGCGAAAGGGCACCCCCGCGCCGCCGCCCGCACCGGCGACTTCTGCGCCGTTGGCTCCGGATCGTGACCTGGGTACGCACGCCCGCCGCATCGCCGCGCTCGTGTTCTCCGCGGATGGCTCGAAGCTCTTCGGTGCCACCACGGGCGGCGCCGGGCCAGCAATCGTGCAGTGGAGCGCTGCGACGGGCGAGGAGCACGGCCGTTGGGCAGGCGGCGGGGGCGCGCTCGCCGCGTCCCAGGATGGACGCTGGCTCGCTGCGGAGGAGACCGCGGCGGGCACCACCACGGTGCGGGCCGTCGGCTCGGGCGAGGTCCGCCAGACGTTCGCCTCCGGGCCGGTGTTTGAGCTCGGGTTTGAGTTCTCGGACCGCCTCGCTGCGATCCTGCCGCTCGGACTTCGGGTCTGGAGCCTTGCAGACGGGCAGTTGATCTGGGAAGGCGCTGCCCTGTTCCCCAAGACCCAGAACGCGCCGGATGCGCACCTGTCGGTCGATGGGGACGCGATCGTGCGATCCTCCCGGGTCTTGCGCGGCGCGACGGCGACGGACACCCATGAGGTCTCGGTGTGGGACCTGAAGGGGTGCACCGATTGCGC
Organism: Deltaproteobacteria bacterium; assembly: GCA_947483545.1. The sequence goes on from CANKNP010000039.1 coordinate 9,377, forward strand.
GCGGGTGGATTGGCGCCTGGGCAACGTGGACCTCTACCCGATTCGGTTCGCCGCCGTGCATGAGCGGTACTGGTCGGACGCTGCCGAACAGTGGATCGAGTTCATCTCCCCGCAGCAGACGCTCTGGAAGTTGGACGGGCAGCGGCCGCCCGTGCAGACCGGGCCGGCGATCGACGGGCCCGCGCTGCGGACCACGCTGGGTTGCACGCCGAAGCTGGAGCTCTGCGTGGCGACCCTCAAGGACCTGGGGCTGCCCATCGCGTTCTCCCCCCGTGAGGGCACCGTCGGGCCGCCGCTGCTTGGAGCCCGGAAGCCGATGGACGTGAACCAGGTGGTCAGCGCCGTATCGCCGGACGGGCGGTGGTTCGCGTACGCCGATGCAGAGGGCATCATCGAGCTCTGGGACGTGGAGACCGGCGTGCACCGGGTGATGTTCGCGCTGTGATTCTGGCCCTCCTGTCCTGCGGCCCGCTGAACCTGACAGGCACGATGTCCTACGTGGAGCGAATGTCCGATGGAACAGCCGATCCCAATACGACCACCCCCTCACACAGGCGGACATGTGGTACACCCAAGTGATGGGGGCCAACTATCCAGGAACTACCTATACACGCGACCACACCGAGATCCAGTTCGGCTGGACGGACGCGGGGAACGGGGACCTCGGGGTTGTCGGCACCCTCTCCGGGAAGGCACGGCTCTCCCACGGAGGTTCCCCTCCAGGGGATTGAACATTCGGCGGCTCTGGGCCGAGCCCCGTTCAGAGCTATTCGGAGCAGGTGGTTGGGCAGGAGGCGCCCTCATCGAGGCGACGGAACTCGACGCGCCGGTTGAGGCTTCGGGTCGTCTCGGGGACGATCTGACAGCTCTCTCCCAGGGCCTTGGTGGGCAGCCGCGACTTCTCGAGGCCACGGGCGATCAGGTAGCTCTGAACGGTTGCGGCCCGCCCAAGGCTCAGTACCTGGTTGTAGGCCGTGGAACCCTCCTCCGAGGCATTTCCGACGATGCAGACCCGACAGCTGGGATCGCGAGAGATCGCGTCCGCGACAGCGTCCAACACCGGGTCCATCGGCCGCGGGTCGCCGTACGTCGGGAGCGGGAGCTCAGCGCTGTCGTAGGGGAACTGCACAAGGATCACGAGGGGCGTGCCGCTGCAGGGATCGGACGGGCATCCGGCCGTCGCGGCGGCGCCGGATTGCATGGGACAACGGTCGTCGTCATCGCAGACGCCGTCGGTGTCAAAGTCGGCGCAGGGCGCGACCTGCACGACCTTCTCCTGGCGCGGGGGCCGTTGGCGAGGCGCCGGCGGCACCGGCTCGCTGACCTCCTCGTCGCGCCCGCCTCCAAACGAGAGGTTCAATCCGACCGTGAGCAGCTGGGCGTCGTTCGGGTCCACATCCGGCAACACATCAGGTTGAACGACATGAACATACCGGACCACGGGGCCCAGCGCGAACCCGGGCGAGACCTGAAACCCGTATCCGAGCCCGGCGTCAAACCCGAAGCGGTTCAGCTGGCCGGTACGGACAAACCCAAGGTTGAAGTCTGTGAAGAGACCGCCAAGATCGTTCGCCTCAGGCTGCAAGGTGCCAAACGGCCGCAGCCGGAGCCCGCCCATCACGAAGTGTGCCCCCCCATCGAGCGTGGCACCAGGCGCCGGGGTCGCCAGCAGGGCATACGACCCCTGCAGGCTCACCACCCGACCCGGCGAGGTCAGCGACATCGCTCGTGATGGTAGCGGTGAATTCCGTCTGGGGCGCGAGGGTGTCCGTGGGGAAGAACACCACGGTCGCGTCGAACGCCGTGACCTCGCCGACCAGGAATGCGGTGCCGTCACTCAGCGTGATGTGCTCCGTCGTCAAGGTAAGGGGGTCCATCTCCTCGCTGAAGGTGGCGATGATCGCCGGGTTGAGCGCGACACCGTCGTCGCCAGCCGCGGGCGAGGTCCAGGTGACCAGCGGCCGGGTCTCATCGCCGAACCCGGACGTGTCGTCGCTGTGGGGCTCGCCCCAGCCGACAATCGGACCGCACGCACCCAACGGGCCAGCGAGGAGGAGCAGGGCGCCGCAGCGGGCAGGACGTCGTTCGGATCGAACATTCATTTGGAATGGACCTTCATCGTTTGTGTGGAGCGGTGCCCGTCCCGTTCCGGGGCGGGGTCGATTGGGTTGTCAGCCTGGTCCAAGCAGATTCGGTGCCAGCACCGGGCCAGCACCGGGCCAGCAACTTCAAGAACTTAAGAACCCCCCGGGCGACGCCCCCCACCCAAACGCATCAAGATGACGGGGCGGGTCGTTCAGTTTGAGCGGCTACGGGCTCCAACCCCCCGCCGGCCCGCCAAAAGCGCCAAGATCGTTTCGGGTGCCATCCACGTCGTTGTACCCGGCCAAGGGGTTCCCCTTGTCCACGACCGGAGAGAACCCCACATCCAGGCTGAAATCTCCCGACGCCGCATCGGTGAACTGGGCATCCAACTGCAGGCCGTTCGCCTCGTTGCCTCGTCCCCATAAAAGACGTTCTGACTGCCCTTGTCGAAATAGTCGTTGTAGTCGGCCGTCGAGCTAGCCTTCACCAAGCGACCAGGGTCCCGCCGGGGTCGATCTCGCACACCGGGGCTTCAAACTCGATGTAGATCTCCCCTTCGACCTCATCGCCCCCGTTGATGAGCGCGGCGTCGAGCGTGCCCACCACCTCGTTGCCGGTGTCGACGATCTCCAGCATCCCGCCCTGGGTGGGCCAGTACATGGTCGCGACATCGCAGTCTTCGGCGGCGGGATCGAAGGAGCACGTACCCGGGTTCCAACCCCCGCAGTCGCCGCCCTCGACGATGTAGTGGAGACCCCCGGAGACCTCGTGGCGCCCTCGCTCCGCGGTGACGCTTCCGGTGTCCAGGCCGGCTGAGAAGAAGTGCCGGGTCTTGGCCGGGTGGTCGATCCCGGCGTTGTCCAGCGCCGTCATCTCGTCGCAGGCGATCCCGACGTTCCCCCCTTCGCCCACCGCCGCTACGAGCGTCTGACTTGCTCGGCCCCAGGCTTCGAGGTCTGCCCTCGTCCCGCCGCAGGTGGATGCGTAGTCACGTACGGTCAACGGGTTGATCTGCGCATCGTCCGCTCGGGTCAACGTGCCCGCCCCGTCGATGATCCACACCCCTACGCTCGGCGTGACCAGCCAGACGGTGCTCTGTGCCGGACCGAAGTCCTCGAGCCCGGTCACCTCCACCGTGGCCCGACCGGTCACGCAGCCGGACAGCGCGAGGGCGAGGAGGAGCCAGAATTGAAGGCGGCACGAAGTACGCGTGTTCAAAGCGGGCTCCCGTGCTTGCGTCTCGGCCGAATCGAAGCGAACACAGGCCCACGGATGCGGGCGCTCTTGGCCAACACTGGCCGATGCGCCCGGCCCGCGCCCTCGCGGGGCGGGAGTATCGGCGAGGCGGCGTACGCGGTTGGGCATTGGGGAGGGTGCGGGGAGGGTAGCATCCCCGGGGCTGCGGGCGGGCTTGGGCCCCCTGAGCGGGCTTCGGGTCGGGCCGCGGGACGCCCGTGCGCACTGGCGGGGTGCGCAGCTTTTGCAACCAGGCCGTTCAGCTTGCCGATCCCCGCATGCTGTGCAAAACGGCGTCCGGAGCTTCGCCCATGAAAAACATCCTCCTCGGCCTCGCCGGCGGTGTCGCGGTCCTCGTCATCGGCTTTGTCGTCGCCGTGTCGATGCAGCGCCCGGCCACCCACATCGAGCGCAGCATCACGATGGCCGCCACCCCCGCAGACGTGTTCCCCTATGTGAACAACTTCGATAGGTGGATGGCCTGGAACCCCTGGCAGGGCCTGGACCCGGACCAGAAGGTCACGTTCTCCGACGTGCGCGAGGGCAAGGGTGCATGGTACGCATGGGATGGAAATGACCAGGTTGGCAGAGGCAAGATGACCATCACCGAGAGCGTACCGAACGAGCGGGTGGTCGAGGACCTGCAGTTCTTCACGCCGTTTGAGGCCCAGGCGGTGGTGACCATGACCCTCGCGGCCGAGGGCGACAAGACCAGGCTGACCTGGGCGTACGACCACGAAGATGGCTTCATGGACAAGGCCACGGGGCTGTTCCTGGACATGGACGCGATGCTTGGCGCCGATTTTCAACGGGGGCTGGACCTGCTGAAGCCGCTCGCGGAGAAAGCTGCGGCGGAGCGGGTGGCGGGGGCTCGGGTCCAGATTCGGGGGCGGGAGGGCCAACTGGGTCAGATCGATGCCGATCTGCTGGATGAGCCCGACGTTGGTCCGGTCTTCAAGGTGGTGAGGGCTGCCGACCCGACGTTTCAAGCCTGCACGGCGGCGGCACTCAGGGTGGACCCGAACCTAAGCGGGCGCCTCACGCTCACGTGGAAGATCAACGCGGGCAAGGTGGAGAAGGTGGCCGTGGTCCACCCCTCGTCGGTACACGAACGGGCCCTCGCGGGCAGCACAGTGGGCAGTTGTTTTCAGGCGGCGGTCGAAGCGTTGAAGTTTGACCCGGCGCTGACTGAGGAGGTATCCGGGTACAGCTGGGTGGTTTCCGGCCCATAGGCGCGTATACTTTGACCCCGACCATGTGGATCTCCCTCCTCGCGCTGCTCTCCTTCGCCTCGGCCTCGACGTTGGCCGTCGGTGAGCTCGCCAACGGCCCCTTCCCCCTGGACCTCCCCGGCGCAACGTTCACCGTCCCCGCGGGCTGGACCGCCGCCGGCACCGAAGATCCGTCGATCGTCGCGCTCTCTCCGAACAACGGCGTCGTTGTCATCGCGACGACCAAGCCTGCGACGCTGTCTTCGGCCCAGCGTGACCTCGGCCTCCCGATGGATCTGGGCGGTGGAATTACCCTCACGCCCGTCGGCACCGTCGCGACGTTGGGCAACATGCTGACTGGCACCTACTTCGTCGGCGGCGGTGGCCCCGGCATGCAGGCCATCGTGATGACGCGGGTCGATCCGGGCGGCACGTCCCTCTCGCTCATCGCCTTCGGCATGCCGGAGCTGCTTCCCTCGGTCAAGTCGAGCCTGAGCCAGGCGGTCAACGCCGCGCGCTTCGTCGCGGTCACCCAGCCCGCGGCGGTCGCTGTCGCCGCGGTCGCTTCGACCGGATCCGGCTGGGCGAACTACCTGCGGGGAAACTACCTGGTTCGGCTCTACACCGGCAGCGGCTACTCCGAGAAGGAGGAGCTCTGGCTCTGCAGCGACGGCTCCTACCGGTATGCGAGCGACATGGGCGGGTACGGCGGCGGGTTCAGCGCCGCGGGGGCCAGCAGTCGCTCGGGCGTTTGGAGCGCGCGCAACGAGATGAGCCAGGCCGGAGCGCTCGTGCTCCAGCGCGCGGACGGGGTGGTCAGCGAGCTTCGGGTCACGGGCGGGGAGGACGGCTTGTACCTGAATGGCACGCAGTGGTTCCGCGGGGACAATGAGCTTTGTAGGTAGGGGCGGGCTCGGGGCCATCCAGTGGGGTCCGATGCCGCCGTGAAACGCCCGTGGGTACCGGGCGGGTGCGGTGCGGGAACTCCACCACGAGGCAAGACGACGCCGGGCGCGAACACTTCGGGGGTGGTGACCGCCACCAGGGCCGAAGACGACGCCGGGCGCGAACACTTCGGGGGTGGTGACCGCCACCAGGGCCGAAGACGACGCCGGGCGCGAACACTTCGGGGGGTAGTCGCCCCCCGCCCGGAGATCAGCGGCGTTCCACGGCCCGAGTGTGCGGTGAGGCGATGGTCGTGAGCCGCCCCTACTGCGTCGAAGCCCACCCCAACGCCGCCGCTAGCCCCGAGCACGCGATCACCAGCAACAGCGCCGCACCCGCGAACGCCCAGCGAACCTCCGCGCCCCCCCGCGAGCGCGCCGGCTGCGGCGGAGCGATCGGGGCCGCGGCCGCAACGACGGGCTCCGTCTTCTCCACCCCCGCCACCAGCTCCACCGTGAACGTGTGCGCGCCGAGCACGATCCGGTCGCCTTCTTTGACCTGCTTGTGGTCCGGCACCCGCTGGCCGTTCACGAACAGCCCGTTCCGGCTCCCCGCATCCTGCACCCACACAGCGCCATTATGTAGGAGAACCCTGGCATGTTGCCGGCTCACCCCTGCGTCGTCGATATGGACCTCGTTCTCCGGATCCCGGCCGAGCCGCAGGCCCGCCACGGTGACCGGGAAGCGGCTCCCGGCGAGGATGCCTTCGACACCAACCAAAAGCGGGGTCCGGTCCATCAGTTCCTGTGCGCTCGGGTCAAGCCCGACTCTCGCGGGCGAAGTGAATTAACCCACTTCCGCAAAGTGCGGAACCCCCCGCCGCGCCTCGTGTCCAACTGCCTGAACGGAAAGCCCGGATCTCATGCTGCTCGCCCTCTTCGCCGCCGTCTCCTTCCCCGGTCTCCGGTTGGCGGGCCCGACCGACGTTGACCTCGTCGATCGCTTTCAGCACGGCGATCGGCGCGCATTCGACGAGATCGTGCGTCGCTACCAGGATCGCGTCTACACGCTGTGCCGCCGCTGGCTCGACGATGCGCAGGGAGCCGAGGAGACCGCGCAGGATGTGTTCATCGCGCTGTACCGCTCCCTCCCCGGTTTTCGCGGCGAGAGCCAGCTCTCCACCTGGGTCTTCAAGGTCACGCTCAACCACTGCAAGAACCACCGCCTCTACCGGAACCGCCGAGCCTACCGCAAGCATGAGGCCATCGGCCCCCGCCCCGATGACGAAGGCCCGGAGCATCAGATCGCGGATGAGGTCGCCCGGACCGACGCCTCGGTCCACCGTTTGGAGGCCGAGTCGCTCGTCAGCCACGCCCTCGCGCAGCTCGACGAGGAGCATCGGCAGATCCTCTTGCTCCGCGACGTCGAGGACCTACCTTATGAGGAGATCGGTGACATTCTCGATCTCCCCCGCGGCACCGTGAAGAGCCGCATTCATCGCGCCCGAGCCGAGCTCGGCGCCATTCTCGCCCGCAAGATGGGGCGGGAGGATCTATAAATGGACACGTTCTTCGCCAGAAACCGCCTCTCTGCCTACCTCGACGGCGACCTGCCCATCGGCGAGGCCCGCGAGGTCGAGCTCGCGCTGAACCGCGATCCCGACCTGCGCGCCGAGTACGACCAGCTCCGCTCGGCCGTGGACTTTCTCCGTTCCAACGGGCCTATCCCAGCACCCGAGGGCTTCGCCAACCGCTTGCACATCCGCCTTGCCCAGGAGCCCGCCCCGAGCCGCCTCCGCGTCATCCTCGGCCGCATCCGGCCCGAGCGCGTTGGCATCTTCGCCGTTGCCGCGGCAGCGCTGCTGTTCGTTGGGACCCGCCATGCGGACGAGGTCGAGCCATCGCCCGCCCCCACCGTCGCCGCCGCGAAAGCCCCGAGCGTGCTGTCAGAGCCCTCGCCCACGGTCGATGGTGCTGGCGAGCTTGCTGCCAACGGGGTGCTCGGCGATGAGGGGGGCTTCGCAGGCGTCACCAGCCCGTCCAAGGTCAGACCTCCGATGCAGAAGCAGTCGGGCGTTGACAAAGAGGCGTTCCAAGCCGAGTGGGAGAAAGACCCCGACGCCCAGGTCGTCGCGGAGGCGGGTGCACCTGAGGGGCAGAACCGCGCGCCCGGCCAGGTCGCGACGCAGTCCGCACCGTCTGAGAGCCTCTACTCCCCTGCGCCCTGGCGCTACCGCATCCGCTCGACGAGCGCGAACCCGCTCAAGGATCTGATGGCGGTGGCTGCCTCGCTTGGCGGGCGCATCGTGGACGCCAAGGGCCGCCCGATCGGCGACTACCCGATGGAGGAGGGCGACTCCAAGGCGGTCCGGGTGTTCGTGCCCTCGTACAACGTGGAAGCCCTGCAGCGAAAGCTGGAGGCGCTCGGCACCGTGGACACCATCGCGACGGATCCGGACGTGCTCTACCAGAACGGGGCGGAGGTGCCGGTGTCGATTGAGGTGATGCGGTAGGGGATAGACCCCGGCGATGCGCCGTCGCTCCTTCAACACCACCGGCCCCTGCAACGCCGAATGGCACTACATGTTGCCGCCTGGGGACCGCCTTCCAGACCTGGCGGCCCTCGTGGACGAGAAGCTCTACTTTGTCGTCCACGCCGCGCGGCAGACGGGCAAGACCACGGCGATGATCGCGTTCGCACAGCAGTTGAGGGAGGCGGGCAAGGCAGCCGTTTACGTCACGCTCGAGAGCAGCGGTGCTTTCCCGGACACCGAACGCGCCGAGCCGGTGTGGCTGGACGCCATTCGCAGACGCGCCGCACTTCAGCTCCCCGCGTCTCAGTGCCCCCCGCCTGGAGATGCAGGAGCAGCCGTCGGCTCCCGCCTGAACGGGCTTCTCGGGCGCTGGGCCGCTGCGTTGGGGGAGGTTCCCCTGATCCTGCTCCTCGACGAGGCGGACGTGATCACCGGCGAGGCGATGATCAGCTTCTTGCGGCAGCTTCGTGACGGATTTGCGGGTCGCAACGTGGGCGTGTTCCCGACCAGCATCGCCCTTGTCGGCATGCGCGACCTTCGCGACTACCTGACACTGGCGAAGGACGGCGTGATGATCAACCCCGGCAGCCCCTTCAACGTCAAAAAGGCCTCGCTCACGCTCCGGAACTTCACGCACGCCGAGGTCGGGCGCCTCTATGCCCAACACACGACAGAGACCGGCCAGGAATTCACGCCCGAATCGGTCTCTCGCGCCTTTTATTGGACGCAGGGTCAACCGTTCCTGGTGAACGCCCTCGCCTACCAGTGTGTTGGGTACGCTCGACAGTTGGACGACCCCCGAATTGAAGGCACGGTGACCGCCGAACACATCGACGCGGCCAAAGAAGCCTTGATCCAGTCGAGGACGACCCACCTCGACAGCCTCGCCCAAAAGCTGAGCGACCCGAGGCTCGCGCCTATTCTCCAGGCGGTACTGCTGGGCGATTCCGCCCTTGCTTATGACTCCGATGACTTCCAATACGCCACTGACCTTGGGCTCCTTCGTCGCGGCGAGGACGAGGCGGAGATCGCGAATCCGCTGTATCGTGAGGTGCTGGTCCGGCAACTCTCCTACAACACCCAACGAAACGTCACAAAGCCCTGGTGGCCGTGGCAAACCCCCGACGGGCGGTTGGACATGCCGGCGCTCATGCTCGCGTTCCAAGGTTGGTGGCGGGAGAACGCCGATGGGCTCAAACGACGGGCGCCCGTGGGCTATACCGAAGCCACCGCGCATCTCGCGTTTATGGGCTTTCTGCAGCGGGTCGTAAATGGCGGCGGCCGGGTGTACCGCGAGTATGGCGCTGGCCGCGGGCGGATCGACATCCTCGTGGAGTATGGGGGGGGCCGTCACGCCGTCGAACTGAAGCGCGTGCGCCCCAAGGATGGGGCGCTCGCCGTGCGAACCAAGGGCATCGCCCAGCTCGGGCGCTACCTCGACACGCTCGGGCTCAACGAGGGCTGGCTCGTGATCTTTGACCAACGCAAGGGGCGGACGTGGGAGGAGCGGATCACGAATGAGGATGTGAGCGATGGGGGAAGGACGCTGCATCTCGTCGGGGGTTGACCCTCACCCCGCAAACGCCAACGCCTGCAAATCCCAGGACATCTCCACCGGCGCCTGATCATCCGTCAGCACCCGCGCCCCCTCCCATCCTTCGACCTCCGGCTGGATCCGCTTCTTGAAGGTGGACCGGATTTGATCCAAGCCCGCGGCGTGAACCAACTCCAGTTCTTGCACCGCGTGATCCAGCGCCTTCGGGCGTACGAGGCCGATGAGCACCGTGTTGCTCGTCCCCGCGTCCACGGTCACCACCTGCGGAAAAACTTCCCGCATGGTCGCGTAGATCATCTGGCCCAGGCTCTCGCTCACGCCCTTTACCGACGCCACGTTGATCCCCACCACGCCGTCCTCCCCGAGGTGCTCTGATACCTCACGCCAGAACTCCACCGTCGTGAGATGAAACGGGATGTAGGGCTGCCGATAGGCGTCGATCAACATCACGTCGTATCGATTCTGCGTCGCGGCAAGGAAAACCCGGCCGTCCATCACGTAGGGTGTCACACGCGGGTCGGCATCGTCAAAGTAGGCTTTGCCGACCTCGATCACCGCCCCGTCGATCTCGACGCCATCGACATGGACCTCGGGGAACGCGCCAAGTACATGCCGCGCAACCGTTCCCCCAGCGAGGCCCACGACCAGCACCTCCTTGGTCGTCTCCGGGTTGTCCCGAAACAGCGCCACCGCCGCGAGGTAGGGCCAATATCCGCGGGTCTCAGCCGTCCCGTCGATGCACTTGACGGAGTGAACTCCTACGCCTTCGTTCAAATACAGGTGGTACGCCTTCGGGCACTTGCCCCAAGGTTCGACCACCACTTGGATGAAGTGGTAGACCGACTCCTGCTCCCAAACCAATCCGTCCATCGGGCGAATCGTGCCGGCGGGCAGCAGCGCGGTTGCCCAAATCGCTGCGGCCCCAAGGCCCTTCGGTCCCCATCGACAAACGGCGGAGACCAATACAAGCAGGCCGCCGACCAACACGAAAGTATTGCGAACACCCAGCAGGGGCACCAGCGCCAGGGCCGGCAACACCGAGCCAGCGATCGAGCCCAACGTGCTGAGAGCGTACAACCGGCCTGCAGCCCGGCCGACCTCTTCGGGCGGGCCGCCCACCAGCCGGATCGCCCAGGGCGAGACCATCCCCATGAGCGTGACCGGCGCCGCCATCAGCCCGAGGATGCCCAGGATCCCGCCCACGATGGTCGCGATGGCCATGGTGGGCTCGTCCACGGTCTTGCCGGACACCAGCGGCCGCATGATCGCGGCGGCGGCCCGGAGGATCGGCTGACCGGCGAGCGGGATGAACAGCACCAGCACGCCGGCGGTCAACGTGACCGTGCTCAACGAACGCAAGCTTGGGTGTTTGTCGGCCTGCTTCCCACCGATCCAATAGCCTGCGGAGAGGAAGATCATCATCGAGGTGATGAGCACCGTGGTGACGAGCAGGCTGGTGCCGAAGAATGGCGCCAGCAGGCGCAAGCCGGTCATTTCGACCGCCATCACGCAGAGACCGGAGACGAAGACGAGGAGCTTCAACCGCATCGCGGGGGGCTAACGCTGCGGGGAGGGGGGCTGATCGACGGCGAGGGGAGGGGAGACGATCCGGAGGTCCCTCGCCCCAAGCGGTGTGGGCGACGCCCAGACGAAGGCGCCCGAGGCCGCGTCCAGCGCGAGGATCACGGATCGCGCTGAGAGGTAGACCGTCCCGTCCCGGGTCATCACCCCCTCGGATCTGCGGCTATCAAGGCACGCTTCTCGATGCCGTCCGGCTCTCCTTCCTCAAATCGGTCCCACGGCCATCGCGGCGTTTCGGCTTCGGTCGCCCAAAGCAGGTCCACGAAAGGATCGAGGGCGAGCCGCTGGAGGTGCAGGCCAATCGCCGCGCTCGGGCCCATGACGACCAGCGTGGGGCGCCCGGCCTGGAGTGGGAGCTGCACGAGATCTCGCTCGGCTCGAAAATCGACGAGCTTCGGCAGCAACCTCCCCGCGGTCAGGGGTGCGGTGGACCTGGGAGCATCACCAAGGCCCGCCTGTTCGGGCCAGGGTCCGCTCGGCGAGAAGGCATCCAGCGGGTTCTCCGCGTCGGTGCCCAACGCGATCTGGAGCTCCCGAATGCGCCCGCCGTCCTGTGCGCCCGACGCTGCGGCGAGTGCGCGGTGCACAGGGTCGTCGGCGGGCGCCCCCTCGGACGGCAACGGGGCGACGAGGCCGGGCCAGGGTTGCAG
>CANKNP010000040.1 GCA_947483545.1 Deltaproteobacteria bacterium
CCCCTCCGTCGCTCCCGCCGCGTTTCTTGATAGCCGCGCTCCGCTGTGTCCCTCGTCCTGCTCTGCTCGCTCGCTGTCGCCGAAGATCGGCTCCTGCTCTCGCTCCCAGAGGCGTTGGAGCGCGCGGGCGCCCACAACCCCTCGGTCGAGAACGCCACGCAGTCGTTGATCGCCGCCGACGGCAGCCTCCTCGCTGCCCAGAGCAGCTTCGGGCCCAGCGTGAGCGGCGAGACCGCCTGGTACGCGTCCACGAACGAAGGAAGCGGACAGTTCGGCGAGTACTACGCCGATCTCTCCGGATGGAGCGCGACCCTCGGCGCCAGTCAAGGGTTCGCCACCGGCACGGCGCTGTCGCTGAACCTCGAAAACACGCAATCGAAGTACCTTTACCGCCTCAAGGGCCTGGACTCTGAGTTCACCGACGAGCCGCAATACCAGTCAAAGCTGTCAGTGAGCGTGTCCCAGTCGCTGTTGCAGGGGCTTGGCTTTGGCTACAACCTGCAAGCCGTTCGGGCCGCCCGGAGCGCCATCTCCGTCGCAGAGGCCAACCGCCAGACCGCGCGCCAGACCGTGCTGGCCGGCACCGCGAAAGCGTACTGGGCGCTCAGTCACGCTCGACGCCTCGCTGACATCGCGCGGCAGACAGCGAGCCTGCAGCGTGCGCAGGGCGAGGTCGTCACCGCCCTGGTCGGCGCCGGGCGTCTCGCGGACGTGGAGAGGCTCCGGATGGAGGCTGCTATCGCCCAGGCGGATCGGGCCGTGCTGCTCGCCGATGACGCCGCAGCCACCGCCGAGGATGCGCTGGTGGTACTGATCGGCGAGACACCAGGGGCCACGGTGGAGCTCACCACGTCGCCGGAACCGCCACAGGACCTGAGCCTCGACCCGGCCGACGTCGTGAACGTCGTGCTTCAAGGCAACCCCGAGCTCGTCGCGCTCCGGATCCAGGCAGACGCCGCGGCTGCCGCCGTACGTGCCGACAGGCAGGGCCTGCTGCCCGACCTCGTCGCAACAGGCAGCTACAACCTGCAAGGTTACGCGCCCTCGCTCGGCGGCGCGTGGGAGGAGCTGGGCTCGGCGACGTTGCCCGGGTGGAGCCTCGGCGCGCGCGTGGACGTGCCGCTCCTCAACCAGGCGGACCGCGGGGCGCTGCAAGGCTCCCAAGCGGCCGAGGCGCAGGCGCAGATCGCCGTGCGGTCGCTGGAGGCGTCCCTCGCCGAACAGGCCCGGGGGCAGGTCCGGACCGTCACGAGCGCGAGGGAAAACGTGCGACTGTGCGCTCAGAACGTGCGTTTGCAAGAGGCCACGCTGCTCGCCGAACGTGCACGAGTGGAAGAGGGGCGGGCGCTGCAGAAAGACCTCATCCAGGCGGTGCGGGACCTGGACAACGCGAAGGTCGAGGCAGAGGGCGCCTCGGCCGACTACGAGACGGCGATCATTGAGTTGATGCGGTTGGAGGGGAAGTTGTAGGGGATCTGGGGGCTGGCCAGACCGCCATCCCCACCCCCGCAAACAACACGAGCGCCCACGCCCCGTCCCGCGGTGTAGGCATCTCCCCCAGCGTCAGCGCCGCGACGATCGCGGCGCCCAGCGGTTCGAGCAGGATCACCGTCGCGATCACGCTGGCAGGCACGTACCGCATCGCCCAGTTGAAGCCGATGTGGCCGAGGATCTGGGGACCGAGCGCCATTGCGACAATCACGCCAAGGGTCACCCGGTCGGAGGACCAGAGCGGTACGCCCTGAGCGACGGCGAGGACGAGAAGTGCGGCGGCAGCGGACAAACACACGGCGGGCCCGTACACCCCGATGGCCACACGCGGGCGAACAACGCTGCCAATCACGAAGTAGCCGGCCCCGAGCCAGCTCCCGAGCAGGGCCAACGCATCGCCACGGAGGGAGCCGCCCTCGGGGCGGGCGCTCGTGGCGAGCCCGACGATGCCGACAAGGGCGAGGGCAATGCCCGGCCAATAACGACGAGGGGGCGGACGGCGCAGCAGGACCGCCTCCAACAGGCCGACCCACACCGGGGTGGTGCAGACCAGCACGGTCGAACGAAGGACAGAGGTCGCAGCCAGCGAGCTGAACCAGCTCCAGAAGTGAAGGGCCAGCAGGGTGCCGGCCGCCGCCATGAGGGCGAGATCGCGGGGGGCGGGCCGGACGAAGCCGCGAACGCTGAACGGGGCGAGCAGCAAACTGGCGAGGAGGACCCGCCCGAACGCAAGGGTGAGCGCGTGGGCGTCCGGCGCCAGCCGGACAAGGGTGCCGGCGGCCGAGACGGCCAAGAGCGCGGTGGTGAGGACGAGCCAGAGCTTCAAGGGGGCCGGAATATCCTGACGGGACTGGGGGGAGCGTGGGTCGGGATCCGAGCAGAGGCTTGAAAACCCCGCCTCCGGCGGGAGTACCCGCTGCGAGGTTAGAACCCCGCCTATGCCCGAGCGCGCCCCCAGACCTGCGCTCCTGCTCTTGGGGCTCCTGGCCTTGGCCTCGTCGGTCGCTCGGGGGTTGAACCCGGTGTACAGCTACTGGTTCAGCCAATGGCTGTTCTCGTACAACGCCGGGTTTGTGAAACGCGGCCTGGTGGGCAGCGTGCTTCGCCCAGCACTCCGGGGCCGCTCACCGGAGGAGATCCAGTCCCTCGTCACAGCGCTCGCCAGCGGGGTCTTCCTACTGCTCTGCGCCTGCCTGGGGACCGCGGCCTGGCGAGTGGCACGGGGCGGCGGGCTGCCGATCGTCGTGACCCTCGCGTTCCTGTCCTCCTCCGCGGTGGTGGTCGCCGCCGGCACGCTGGGCTCGCTGGATCACGTGCTGCTAATCTTTACGTTCTGCGCGATCCTCTGCGTCGAACGCGGGCAGTTCGCCATCGCCGGCGGCATCTGCGTGATCGCCCTCGCAGTGCATGAGATCTTCGTGATCTACGGGCTCCCGGCGGTCCTTTTCGCGCTCGTGCTCGGACACCGGCGGGACCTTCGCTGGGCCGTGCCCCCTCTCCTGTTTTTCGGCCTGCTGGTGCTCACCCAAGGTGCGCTGACCGCCGCCGATCTACACGCCGTGCGCGCGGATCTGACGACCCTCGGCGTGCTCGACCCCCAGCAGCTCGACAACGCGATGTACCACCTCGATCACGGCTTTCTGGACAACCTGCGCGCCCAACGGCCCCGCGTGTTCGAGCACCTCCTGGATCCAGACATCGGCCGGGTCGCGTGGCCAATGATCGGCGTTCTCCTTGGCACGTCGATGGTGCTGCTGGCGGGGCGAACGGAGCGCTGGCTGGTACCCCTGGTTGTCCTCGTTCCGCTCGGTGCCCACGCCTTCGGGGGCGACGCCACGCGGTTCACGCACTTCGCAGCAATGCAAGGCTTCGCGTGCTTGTACGCCGTGGTAACGGTGGGTCGCCCAGGCGTTCCAACCCGAGACTGGTCATGGACGCTCGGGGGATTGGCAATCCTGGCGGGGGGGGCGAGCGTATTCTGGCCGACTCCGCTGATGGCAGGGTTCGTCGATCGGTGGGGGGGAGTGGGCGGCTTGGGACCCTGAGCCGGGGGCGGGAGTACCCGCGCCGGGGGCCCGGGCGACGCTAAGTTCTTCGGCTCCGGGAGCAGCCGCGGCGCCCGCTGCGAGCCTCGCGGGCGGCGCTCCCGGGGTATGCCCTGCGGAATCCCAGGGCCGGGGCCGGCCGCGGGCCGTGGAACGCCGCTGGAACCCCTCACTCACAAACCGGATCCGACCAACTGTTCAGGTTGTTCGCCTCGTCACACTCGAACACGATCCCCGCGCCGCTCTCGTCCAGATCCGCGGTCGCGAACGGCTCCTCGGAGCCCAAATCCGCTGGATCCAGCTCAAAGATCAACGGCTCACCCGTGTAGCCGGGCCGGATGGTGGCGGTGGTGTACTGGGTCTCCAGTACCGCCCCGCCGGCCCCCGCCGTGATGCTCAGCGGGATGCCCGCGGGGACCTCCAGGTTGCCAGCGTTCATGACCCACGCGCCAACGTAGACCCGACCATCGTCGCACTCGGTCTCGCAGACATCCCAGACCTCGGCCTGCACGTCGTAGTAGTCGCCCGGGGGCGGGTTCGGGTCGCCGGACCGGAAGCTGTTGTAGGAGCTGAAGTTCGTGTTGCTGGTGGGCTGAATCTCGCCCTGGTCGCCGATGTTGGTGATGGTGTAGGCGTGCTGGTTCCAAATCTTGCGGCCGGGGGGCCAGGAGCCGCCGGCATCTCCGTAGACGCTGTAGGACTTGTTCCAGGAGCAGTGCCCGAGGATGATCTCGACCTGATCATCGTTGTCCACGTCCGCGACCACGGGGGTCTCGAGGATCGTGTAGCTCGCGTGCTCGTTGGAGATGAGCTTGATCGATCCGTCGAGCCCGGAGAAGAAGCGGACGGAGGTCTCGTCGGCGTAGAGCACCTCGGGGTAGCCGTCCTGGTCGAAGTCGAAGAGCACGGGCCCGGCCGCGCCGGAGGAGTCCGAGATCGTCGCTTGCCATTTCACGGCGCCGCCCCAGTCGAGCGCCACCAGCTTGTTGGTAGACGCGAACACGATGTCGGGCGTGCCGTCGCCGTCGAGATCATCGACTGCAGGCGCGCCGAGGTTGCCGCCCGCGTAGGTCAACGGGCCCCAGACCTCGGTGCCGTCCGTCTCCATGCCGGTGACGTAGATCCCGCTCGTCTTCACGATCTCGCCGTCGCCATCGCCGTCGAAGTCCGCGACCGCCACGAGGCCGTCCAGGCCCGTGTTCGACCACTTCACGGTACCATCCGGGTTGTAAGCCGCGTTTCCGGTCACGAGCTCCTCCTGGCCATCGCCGTCCAGGTCGATGGGCACCGAGAGCGTGCCGTAGGTACCGCCGGAGGGGGAGCCCCCATAAGGCGCTGCGCCCTTGCCTTTGTTGCCCTGGCCGAGCACCGCGCCGGTCGCGCCGTTCAGGATCACGTTGCCGACGGTGACCTCGGGGCGGCCGTCGCCATCCATGTCCGAGATCGAGGGGTAGTTGTAGCCGTAGCTGTCCATACTGCTGGCGAAGCTCGCCGAGGTCCAGACCACCGCGCCGGTTTGCCCGTCAAGCGCGGTCAACTTGTTGGTGCCAGCGCCAACGACCTCGGGCCAGCCGTCGCCGTCCAGGTCGCCGATCGCGAAGCCGCCGTCTTGGCCGACGTTTGTCGTTGTACGCCAGTATTCTCCGGAACCATCGCCCTTCATCGCCACGACCTTGCCGTTGCCCTGACCCGAGGTCCCGCCCTGGTAGATCACGATGGCAGCCATGTCGTCTGCATCGATGGCGCCGGAGCCGTTCGAATCCACGATCTGCCCGACCCCTGGCGGGCCGCAGAACGACGAAGTGCCGTAGTGGTACTCGACGACAGGCGTGAAAGACCCCGTTTGAAGGTCAACCTCACACTCGGTGTTCAGATCCACGGCGTGCGGCGAGGCCTCCAGGCCCTCGCAGAGGTCGGAGAAGTCGGAATCCGTCCCGGGGTCGAACGCGGTGTCCGAGTCGAGCGTGCCCTCGCCGTCGGCGTTCCCCTTGAGGTCGTACTCGGAGCAGCCGGCGAGCGCGAGGACCCAGAAGCCCCCAAGGGTGAGGGTCGAAGAGCGCGTAGCCAGCATGAGAGACTCCGGAGTTTGAGCACGCTACCGTGGCCGCGTGCCAACGGCCACTGCAATCGGTTAGACTCAGAACGATGCTGGCCGTCGTTCAGTTCAAGCCCCGGCGCGGTGCGCGCAACGCGAACCTGGTCAAGCTGGTGGAGCTGGCGACCCAGGCGTTGGCGGGCGGCGCAAAGCTGCTCGTTCTCCCCGAAATGTGCGCGACCGGATACCGTTTTCCGAACCCCGAGGTGGTCCGCCCGATGAGCGAAGCCCCCCGTGGGCCCACGTTCAAGGCCTTTCAGCCCCTCGCCAAGCAGTACGGGGCCACCATCGTGGTCGGCTTCGTGGAGGACTTCGAGGGCAAGCTGTACAACGCGGCGCTGGTCATCAGCCCCGAGGGCCGGGTCGAAGCCCTCTACCGGAAGCGCCTGCTCTACATCGACGATCACACCTGGGCGAACCCCGGCGACATGCCTTACCCGCTGTTCCGCACACGCTACGGAATGGCGACGGTGGGGATCTGCATGGACATCAACGATCCCCGCTTCCTCACGCACTTGAGGCGTACAAAGCCGGATATCGTGTGCTTTCCCACAAACTGGGTGGACCAGGGCGAGAGCCCGCACCCCTACTGGATCAGCCAGTTGAAAGGCTGGAACGGGTACCTCGTCGCGGCGGACCGCTACGGGGAGGAGGACGGTGTGCGGTTCTGCGGGCGGTCCTGCGTGCTCAAGGCGGGCGAGGTGCTTGTGAGCGGGCCGCCCGAGGGGGACGGCTGGTGGGGCTTCCAGCCCGAGGCCAAGCCGCCGTCGGGGGGCTGAGGCTCTTCACCCCACCCCCCGCAGCTCCACCACCAACCGGTCCAAAATCCCGATCCGGGCCCGCAGTTGCTCGGCCAACGGCCCGTAGAGCGCCCGGGCGCGCAGCCCCATGCCGGGGCCCAGCTCAAAGCGCGCGAGCGGCTCAGGCAGGGTCGCGACCAGCTCTGAAAAGCTTCGCATGGGATGAAGCTGGTACGCCCCCCCTTGTGCCTGGATCAGGGCCGTCAGACCTGGGATGTCCCTCGGGCCAGTCCGGGCCAGAGCCTCCATCTCCAGGCCGTGCCGGACGCGCTCGTCCAAGTCGTGCAGCGCGCCCTCCAGGCGGCGCCGCTCAGCCTGGAGGATCCGCACGGGATCGAGGCGGGAGAGCACGCGGGCTTCAGGGGCGCGGGCCGCGCCATGAACGCGGGCGGCGATGGCGTGGCGGTAGCTGGCCGCGGCCGTGGCCAAGAACACGGTCTCCTCAAAGGTCCGCTGGGCGCGGGGGTCTACGAGCACATCGACCAGGTGGAGGATCCCGGTGGGCACGAGCTGGTAGCGGGGGTGGCGACCCGCGCCGACGGTCGCATGGCCCTCGACGACGAGCCGGCCGAGGACCCGCCGCACCTGCGTGAGGTCCAGGTCCACGCCGGGGCGAAGCAGGTCATCCTCCATCCAGTTGGTGAAGAGCAGGAAAAAGAAGCGGACGTCCACGACCCGGAAGCCGGTGGGACCCGCGGCGTCGGCGGCGAGCATCGCGGCGGTGAGCACCGTGGCGTGCGTGGAGACGGTGCCGGCGCGGGATGTGAGGACAGTGTCTGTTGGCATCGATGGGACTAACGCCTCAGGCGGCATCGAACGCTGGCACCGGATGTAACATAACTGAGGGGCTCATAATTGGTATGTCGGGATGACATCCGGGGAGCAAGGCCGGAAGAAAGAGGGCAAAGCTCGGTCTCGGCAGGTGCATCACCGGCCGTAACGTCCCCGCCGCCCGCCGATGTGCAGCGGCGTTTCACGGCCAGATTGGAACCGCACGACGGTGGAACCGAGCCGCCCAACGACCATCAAAGACATTGTCTGTTGAACGCCCGCACGATCTCACCCGTAGCCGCGTACCTTGCATCGAGAGGTCCGCATGTTTCCCATCGCAGCGCTCGGTTTCACCTTCCTCGGTCTGGAGCGTTGGCTCCCGGCCCGGCCGCTCCCAGAGGTTCAGGCCTGGTGGCCACGACTCCTGGCCGCCAACCTGTGCCAATTGCTCGTGGTGCTGGCGATCGGACCGCTCACGCAGCGCGTGGTGAGCCCGATCCTGCCGCTCGGCGGAGCCGTCGCGGCGGGGTTGACTGCGTACCTGTTCTCGACGTTCGTGTGGTACTGGTGGCACCGGGCACGGCATGAGATCCAGCCGCTCTGGCTGGGTTTTCACCAGTTGCACCACAGCCCCTCGCGGATTGAAGTCGCGATGGCGTTCTACAAGCACCCGCTGGAGCAGGTCGCCAACGCGCTGTTGTCCGCTGCGGTGGCCGGCCCGCTGTTCGGGCTCTCGCCGGCGGCGGGGGTGTTGTACGCGGCGTGCTCGGCGCTCGCGGAGTTCATCTACCACTGCAACATCCGGACCCCGCAGTGGCTCGGATGGTTCGTTCAACGCCCGGAGATGCACCGCGTTCATCACGCCCGCGGCCATCACACCCAGAACTTCTCAGACCTGCCGGTCTGGGACTGGCTGTTCGGCACGTACGCAAATCCGGCGACGTTCGACGGGGAGTGCGGCTTTGCGAACGAGGATCGGATCGGCGCGATGCTGCTCTTCCAAGACGTGCACGGAGAAGTTTCGCTCCGGAGCTACGGGCTGGCGGCGGTCACCTGCCTTGGCCTGGCCTCGGTGGTGGGCACGCTGGTCGAGCCGATGGCCCCGCGACTTGGGGCGATGATCGCGGGGATTGGCAAGGTGTCGTTGATGTCACCGTTCCCGAAGGTGTTCTGCGCGATGGGCGACACAGAGCCGTGGACGTGGGAACACACGCTCACGTTGACGTGGGCGGACGGGTCCGAGACGGCCGTACCGCTGGATCGAGAGGCCGCGCGGCGCCATATTGGCCCGTACCAATACCGAAATGCGACAGGCGCGGCGGTGGCGTATGGCCCCTGGCTCCCCGAGGACACTGTCACGGCCGCGTTGACCTGGACCGCCTGCGAGGATCCGAGCTTCCTCGCCGTGCTGGGCCTGCCCGCTGATCCTTCGCCTGTCGCCGTCCGCGTCGATTCCAACCCCCGGGCCGGCCTGCCCGGCACCCCCCGCTCGCAGGAGGTCTCATGTCTCTGATTGCCCGCGTCGCCATCGGCCTCTACCTCGTTGTGCATTATCTGAAGCTGCTCCCCTTCGCTGCGGCGATTTTCTCCTCGGAGGGTATGCTCGCCGACCCCGGCTTGAACCCCGGCGCCATGGCCGCGATCTCGCCGTTGTACGTGTGGGATAGCCCTGCGGTCGTCGAGGGCCTCGTGGCCAGCCTGATCGCGGTCTCGGTCAGCTACACGCTCGGGTTTCAGACCCGGACGATGGGGGTCTTGCTGGGCTTGGGCTCGCTGTTCCTCTGGCAGCGCAACATGCTGACGCTGAACCCCTCGCTCCCCTTCCTGGGGTTCTGGTTTGTCATCCAGGCCTTTTCGGCGCCCAATCCGGCGTGGTCCCTCGACCGCTGGCTGGCGCGCAGACGGGGTTTCACCGAATTCGTCGATTCGCTGCCCAACGACGTGACCGCAGCGCTCTGGCTGGTGTTCACCGTCGCGTACAGCTATTCCGGGTATACCAAGCTGATCAGCCCCTCGTGGCAATCAGGGCAGGCGGTCGGCTGGATGTTGAGCGGGCCGATCGGGCTGGACAATCCGCTCGCGCGCTTCGTCGCAGGGCTGCCCGAGCCCCTCTTGATGCTCTCGACCTGGGGCGTCGTCGGCTTGGAATTGCTGGCACCGCTGGCGTTGGTCCAACGTTTTCGGACCGCGTGGTGGTGGCTGGCGCTGGGGATGCACATGGGCTTGGTCTGCATGGTGGACTTGCAGGACATTTCGTTGGGGATGGTGGTGGTTCACCTTGCGCTGTACGGCCCGACCCGCGTGCGGGTGAGCGAGAAGAGCAGGGCCCCACAGCCAAGTTGGACCCCGGCGTCGTTGGCGAGCGCGCGGATGTAGGTGCCGCTCGTGACGGTCAACGTCGCGGTGGCGAGGACCAGCGGGCGATCCACCTCGCAGATCTGCTCCCAGTCCGCGATGGCGTCGGACTGGCGAAAGGGACCGCGGACGCGGAGGATGCGGGTGCGGAGGTCGTCGAGCAGGATGGACGGGCGAAGCTCCTGGGCCTCCACTTCCCTGACCGCGGTCACCCCCATGGCCCGCGTCGGGATCGTGATTTCCTCCAGGCGATTCTCCCGAGCCCAGGCGTGCAGCGGGCGTCCGCGCACCTTGTAGGCGGACCACACCGGGATGGGCAGCGTGTGCGTGCCGGCCAAATCCCGGAGGGACGACACACAGCAGGCGATGTCAGGGGAGCCGCCCGCAGAGACGCGCCCCAACGCATCGAAGGTGTCACTCCGCACCCCGAACAGCACGCCCGCGACGTACTCCTTGTCGTGTGTCAGGTGCTCGGGCAGCGCAAACCGGTCTGCCCCGGTGAGCACCAGCAGAACGCCCCCCGCCATCGGATCCAGCCGCCCGGCGTAGACCATCGCCTCGCCCAGCAGCTCGGGGGTTTTCACCCGGTGATCCTCCATCGCCTCCAGCGGCGTCCAACCCGGGGGTTTGTGCAGCGGGAAAATCACCCTACCCCGCCAGGCTCCCAATAATCCGGTCCATCGCCCCCCTCGCCGGGGTCTCCGGCAGCTCGCTCAGCGCCCGCTGCGCGCTCCAGACGCGCTCCAACATCGCCTCGCGGCCCCGCCCGATCGCCCCCGTCGCCCCGACCCGCTCAGCCACGACCGCGGCAGCGTCGAGATCCTCGAAGTCCCCGAGGGTCCGCCACAGCGCGTAGAGCCCGGCGTCATCCTGGGCCGCGATCGCGATCGGGAGCACGGGTCGCCCGCTCGCGGCCAACCGGACCAGAGACTCCAAGCCGTCGGTGGAATCGAACGCGGCCAGATCCTCGGCCAATTGAAATGCGACGCCGGTGTGACGACCGTAGCGCCCAAGCCTGGTCAGCGCCGGACGGCTCACGCCGGCCAGCCGCCCGCCCGCCCGACAGGAGAACGCGAGCACCGCGCCGGCCTGGCTCTCCGCATGCTGGACCACGTCGGCGGGGCTCGGCACCCGCTCATGGAGGGCCGCGCCGAGGGCCTGGCCTTCGGTCACCTCCCGCAGCGCGTCCAAAGCGTCCCCGAGGATCTCGGGGGCGGGGGCGCGACGCGCGATCTCCAAGGCCCGAAGCGTCAAGTGGTTGCCGCCCAGCCAGTGGCTGGCTCGGTTCAACACCCGACGCGCGGCCCGGCGACGAAGGCCCTCGCGCCGGCCCAACGCGGCGTCGTGCAAGAGGACTGCTGCGTGGAGCAGCTCGGCGACGAGCGCCACGTCTTGCGTCCCGGCGGTCGGCCCGGTGCCCGTCCCCGTGGAGGCCGCGAGGTGGACGAGCACGGGCCGGATGCGCGGCACGCCGCCCGAGAAGAGCTCGTCGGGGGCGATGCCGTACGCGCTCCCCTCCCCGCCGATCAGCGTCGCCAGCGTCTCCTCGACCCGGCCGGGCTCCCTCAGCTCCTGCGCGAGCCGCTCGACCTCGGCGAGCACACGGCGGCGCCCAGACGTGGCGCGGGTGCTCGAACGGGTCGGGGTCATGGGGCCGGGGTATCGCGCTCCTCGGACCCCGGGGCGCAGGAACGGTGCAGATGAGCCGAACGGAGGGCCTCCGAAAATTCCATGAGCCGACCGGAGGGCCTCCGAAAATTCCATGAGCCGAACGGAGGGCCTCCGGTCCCAGCGTTGGCCCTGGCCTCGCCCGGCCCCCCACGTTACCCTCCGCCCCCTTCGGAGGTCCGATGTCTCGCACGGTTTTCTGGCTGCTTGGCGGCGCGCTCTGCGCGGCAGGCATCATGTCGTTGCTGTTCAGCTTCGGTGCCGACTACGGGGACTTCTCGACCTCGCTCTCCGCCGCTGGCAACGACGGCATGGAAGACATCCGGACCACGGACATGTTCCCTGTCGCGCTTCTGTGCATCGGCCTCGGCGCGCCGATCCTGATCGGGCTCAACGCGACCGCGTGGCGGAAGACCGGCGGGTACTGATTGCGCGTCTGCATCGGGCAGATCGCACCTGTCGTCGGGGATGTCCGCGCCAACGGGGCGCTCTGCCGGGGCGTGATCGCCCAGGCCGTGGAAGGCGGCGCGCGGGTGGTGGTGCTGCCTGAGCTTGCGATCTGTGGATACCCACCGCGGGATCTCGTCTCCAGACCCGATCTCGTCGCCGCGTGCCGGGCCGAGGCCGAGGCGGTCGCTGCGGCGACGGCCGGGTCCGAGATCATCGCGATCTTCGGCACCCCGTGGGAGGCCGGGGGGCTCCGCAATTCGGCGGTCGTCTGCTACCACGGCGAGATCGTCGCCGTTCGCCACAAGACGCTGCTCCCCACCTACGATGTGTTCGACGAAGGCCGGTATTTTGTGCCCGAGACGGCCCCGCGCATGGTCTCGGTAGGCGGCTTGTCTCTCGCCGTCACCGTGTGCGAGGACCTGTGGAATGAGCCGGGCCTGTTCCCGGGCCAGGGCTACGCGATCGACCCTGTCGCGCGGCTCTCCGGCGCCGACCTCATGGTGAACTTGTCTGCTTCTCCCTACCATCACGGCAAGGCCAAGGTCCGGCGGGCGCTGGTCTCGGCCCAGGCGGTTCAGGCTCGGTCCGCGCTTGTGTACTGCAACCAGGTGGGCGGCAACGACGAGCTGGTGTTCGATGGCGCCTCGCTCGTCGCGGATCGGCACGGCAACATGCTGGCGCAGCTCCCCGCGTTTGAATCTGCGATCACGCTTGTCGAGACCGACGCTGAGCCCGTGAACGTGGTCGATCCCTGCTTCGAAGCCGAGGTCCTCGACGCGCTCACCCTCGGCGTGCGCGACTACGCGGCGCGGTGCGGGTTCAAGCGGGCGTTGGTTGGGCTCTCCGGCGGGATCGACAGCGCCGTGGTCCTGTGCATCGCCGTCCGGGCCCTCGGCGCTGCGAATTGCCTCGCCATCGGCATGCCCGGGCCCTTCTCGTCCGCTGGGTCGATCACAGACGCCCGCTCGCTCGCCGAAACCCTCGGGGTCCGTTTCGAGGTGCTGCCCATCCTCGCGGTCCAAGGTGCGTACGAAAATACGCTGGCGCCGATCTTTGACGGTTGGAAGCGCGACGTTACCGAGGAGAACCTACAGGCCCGCAGCCGAGGCGCGCTCCTGATGGCCATCTCGAACAAGATGGGCCACCTCGTGCTCACGACCGGCAACAAGTCGGAAATTGCGGTTGGCTACTGCACGCTCTATGGCGACATGTGCGGGGGACTGGCGGTGATCTCGGATGTTTTCAAGACCGATGTCTACAGGCTCGCCGCGCATCTGAATCGGGCCGGCGAGGTGATTCCTGCCGCGACGATTGAAAAAGCCCCGTCGGCGGAATTGGCGCCCAATCAGACGGACCAGGATTCGTTACCCCCTTACCCAGTGCTCGACGCGCTGCTGGCCTTGCACATCGAAGGGGGCAAGGGCCCGGAGGAGATCATCGCGGCGGGGTTTGATCCGGCGTTGGTGCATCGGGTGATCGGGTTGGTGGTGCGGAGCGAATACAAACGCTGGCAGGCGGCACCCGGCATTCGGGTGACGAGCCGGGCGTTCGGGGGCGGTCGTCGGATGCCGGTCGCGCAGCGATGGCGGTGACATGCGGCGAGTTGGGCGGCTTGGCGCCCTTGCCGCGCCGCCGGCCGAGGCCGTAGAACGCCGCTGATCCCCAGGCGGGCGGATACTCTGGTGGCATGCTCCACCTGCTCGCGACCTCCCTGACCCTATCGTCCCCGTTGGCCTGCACCGGGGGCGACTCAGGCGGGCCTGAGCCCGAGGTGGCGTACGAAGGAGACGAAGCCGGCGAGTGTACCGATGGCGCGGACAATGACCGGGATGGGGACTTCGACTGCGAGGATGCGGAGTGCGAGGCCTCGCCGGACTGCCATCCGGACACGGACGCGGATGCGGACACCGACGCTGACGCGGACGCCGACGCCGACACGGATGCCGATGCCGACACCGACACCGATGCGGACACCGACGCCGATGCGGACACCGACACCGATCCCGGGTTTGAAATCGTTGACTTCACCGGGGGCGTCCTGACCGACGGGTGGTTGAACTTCACACTGACAACGTCCACCCCCGCGAGTCTCGTGGAGCTGGACATGACCGAAACGGCCGACAGCTTTCTGTACCATGAGTACCACGACGAGTTCGTGCTCTACACCGTGAACGCGGACGGGTCCGAGACCTACCTGCTGGAGCTGGAGGCCGTCACCTCGCAGTCTGACGTAGGCCCCGGAACCACCTTGCTCTACGCTGAGAGCATCGTCGCGGGGATGACGTTCTTGCTGAGGGCGACGAACCCGGCCTCGGAGACGGCTTGTGTGGTGTTCGGGGAGAGTTCGACGTACTACGCCCACATCTGCACAAACTACGTTTCTACAGCCCGGTGAGGATCCCGTGACCGAGATGTTCGCCTTTCTCCTCTTCGCGTGCCACGCCACGGAGCGTCCCACCACGCCTGAGGTGACGCCTCCGGGCGCGGTGCTCCTCCAGCCGGTCGCCACGGCCCGGACGTCAAGCGCCACGGTGCCGGGGCCGCCGGCCGGTTGCGTTGCGAAGTTCTTCGTGCGGGTTCCGAAGTCGGCGTGCCCCGACGACACCGACCCATGGCTCATACGCGGCGAGGTGAGCGGCGCCGCCGCGGGAGCGACGTGTCACCTCTCGTGCAGTAGCCGCGAAAAGCATGCCCAATGGGCGATGTTCGTCCCTACCCCGGGGTTCCGCGGCGACCTGACCTGCGTCGTTGAAGGTGTGGAACCGTTCACCTTCGTCGTTGGCGACCCCGCCTCGGGGTTCTCCGACGCCGCGGGCGCGACCTGGCTCTCCAGCTTCGGGGGCGACAGCTACCTCTGGGACATGCGCGCAGACATCGAGTACATCACCGCGAAGGGCTGCCCCTCCGGGCAACCGAGCCGCGGCACAGCAAGCGCACAGAAGTGAGGCACTCAGATTTGTTACATCTGTGCCCCGCTGCGCGGACGAGGGCTGGATGCCCAACTCCTCGCCTCTACCCTCCCTTCCCGCGCCGTCCGGGCGAGCGAGCCACCGGCGCGATTTCCAGTTAGCTTCGCGCCCGGAGAACTCGCCCATGCCCCGTCTTTCCCACCCCCTGCTCTTCGCCGTTCCCCTCGCCCTCGGCTTCGCGCTCGCCTGCGGAGGCTCCAGCACCACCACGCCGCCGCCGCCGCCGACGCCGACCGGGGTGACCACCCCCGCGGTCCCCGCCGCCAAGACGTTCGACCAGGCCGCGTTCGTCTGCTGCAACCACGAGCGGGCGTCTGACCTGCTCAAGGAGTACCTGGACGTCGAGAAGAAGCTCTTCTCCGGCGAC
Organism: Deltaproteobacteria bacterium; assembly: GCA_947483545.1. Next base: position 15,012 of record CANKNP010000040.1, read on the forward strand.
GGCAGCCACGTGAACGGACAGTACACCGCGCTCCGCGGCGTCGCCAAGGGCGGCATCCAGTTCGGAGGCTTCGCGTCCGACGAAAACAGCATGCTGCAGCGCATCGCGGACGAGTCCGAGCATTCGATCTCGCTGGATCTCGCTGGCAAGCGCTCGCACTTCAAGGCGCTCTCCACCGACGTGATCGGGTTCCTACGCAAGCATGGCGGCACGGGCAGCACCCGCGTGGCCGAAGCCCGTTGCCCGATGTTCGAGGGCGGCGCATCCTGGCTGCAGACCGAGATGACCATCGCGAACCCCTACTACGGCAGCGCCATGGCGACGTGCGGTAGCTTCCAGTGATCGCCTACATCGTCGACGCGGTCCGGTCTCCGATCGGGCGCGGCGGGCAGGGCTACAAGGACGTGCGCCCAGACGTGCTGTTGGGCGCCGTGCTTCACGCGCTGGTCGAACGGACGGGAATTGACCCGGGATGCGTCGAGGATGTGGTCGCTGGATGTGTGACACAGGTCGGAGAGCAGGGCCTGAACGTGGCGCGCAATGCGGCGCTGCTGGCGGGCCTGCCGGTTGATGTGACCGGCGTTTCGGTGAACCGCATGTGTGGCAGCTCGCTGCAGGCGGTGAACTTTGCGGCGATGGGCTGTGCGTCGGGCTTTCAAGGCCTGGTGATCGCGGGCGGCGTGGAGTCCATGTCTCGGGTGCCGATGGGCAGCGACATGATGCTGAACGGCAACATGATCACGCCCGCGCCCGAGCTCTCCTGGCGCTACAGCATCGTGCCGCAGGGCACCTCCGCGGAGCTGGTGGCCAAGCGGTTCGGGCTCACGCGGCAACAGTTGGATGCGTTCAGCCTGGAGAGCCATGTTCGCGCAGCCCGCGCGCAAGACAACGGCTGGTTCGACAACGAGATCGTGCCGGTGTGCGGCCTGTCGAAGGACGAAGGCGTGCGGCGCGACACCTCGCCGGAGCGCCTCGCCAAGTTGAAGCCGGCGTTTGCCGCGGATGGTTTGACCACCGCGGGGTCATCGTCCCAGATCAGCGATGGCGCCGCCGCGGTGTTGATCGCGAGCGAGGATGCCGTCCGGCGCTACGGGCTGAAGCCCAGGGCGCGCATCACGGCGATGGCGACGGCGGGTGTGGACCCGACGATCATGCTGACAGCCCCGATCCCGGCGACGCGGAAGGCGCTCGCGCAGGCCAAGCTTGGCGTCGGGGACATCGATGCTGTCGAGATGAACGAGGCCTTTGCGTCAGTCGTGCTCGGGTGTTCGGGCGCGCTGGAATTGGACCTGGCGCGGGTCAACGTCCACGGCGGCGCGATTGCGTTCGGGCATCCGCTCGGGGCGTCGGGCGCGCGCCTGATCGCCACGTTGCTCGGGGTTTTGGATCGGACCGGCGGCCGGCGCGGTCTCGCGACGATGTGCATCGGGTTCGGGCAAGGCATCACGACGATCATCGACCGGGACGTGTAGTGCCGGATCTGGTCGAGGTCTGGATGCCCGGCACGCCCGGGCGTTGGCCGTTCGCTGGGCACGTGCGCGGCCGCTGGGAGGCAGGCCCCGTGCGGATCGCATGGGCAGGCAGGGTCGCGCACTCGGCGCTGCCCGACGAAGCGTGGGAGGCTGCAACCGCGCTGCGCGACGCGCTCGCGGGGGTGACGGGCGATGGCCGGTTTGATGTGATCAGCCGCGCCTGGGAGGCCGTGGCGAAGCTGCCCGAGCGGTGGAAGGATCGCGAGGATCTGTGCCTATTGTTCGCGGCGAGCGACCCCGCGGGGGTGATGCTGTCGGCGACCGGAGTCACGGGCGTGTTCATCGAGGGTGCGACGGGGTGGGTGGCCGCGGCGCTGTCCGGCTCGCCACTGTTCACCGAGCCGGGGGTGCCTACCCGGGCGCTGGTCCCCCAACCGCCGCTGCGGCCAGGGTTTCGCTTCCTCGGCCTGCCGAAGGACATGGCGATGCCGAAGCCCGCGGAGGTCCCCATGGCCTGCGGCGTGCGCACATGAGCACCGAGGGCATCCTCGCCGGAAACCTCGCTGGGCTCGACCTGCGGGCGCAGACGGACCTGCTCATCGACGCGGTCAAGACCGCCGAGGGGCGCCCGCTCGGCCCGCTGCTGGACGCCCTCGCGGCGGCCGACCCGTTGGCGCTCACGGAGGTCGTCTGCGGCACGCGCTCTCCCGGCGGCAGCGCGCTGATCCTGGCGGCGCTGCCTCACGCCGAACGCTTCGAGGCGACCCTCTCCCCGCGTGGCGCCTGGCCGCGTCTTCTGGAGCTTGGCGGAGCGGAGTCGGCGCTCCCGGTCCTGACCACCGCCGCCCGTCGCCACCCTGGCGCAGGCTGGCTGGTCGCGCTCTCGCGCAAGGTCGAGGGCAGCCGCGCGGGCCTGGCCCATCTGACCGCCTGCGCGCACCACCCGGCGTTTGCCCAGGCGTGTCGGAATCACGCGGACGCGGGGCACATCGAGGGGTTGGTCCTCGCTTCCGGGGCGACCGGCCGAGCGGAGCCCGCAGCCGCGCTCTTGGGTGCAGGAAAATTCGACGCGATGTTGCGGGCCGCGGGCGCGGCGTTGGACACCGCGCCCGACAGCCCACTCGTCGCACAGTTGGCAGCGGTCTGGGGGCCGGAACCTGACGATTTGTTCGTGCGGATCTTGCCGATCCTGCGCAAGAAGTCTGCGGCGGAGGCGCTGCGCACGCATTGTCGGCATTTGCCGAAAACCGGGAGGCTGCTGGATTTGATTATTCGGGGGATGGTGTAGGCCCGTTGGCGGTAGCAGTCGCCGATTGGCAGTCGCCTTGGGTCCACCACGACGGTGCCGACGCCTCCTACCCACACGGTGCGCAGGTCCTCGTCGCGCACTGTGTGCTCGACGGGCACCACCGGGCTCAGGCAGCAAGCGAGCTTGGGGTGCCGCTTCGTGTTTTGACATTCCTCCGGATCGACGCATCGCGGATGTCGGAAGCCACACTGGCCGAGGTCATGGCTGCGCTTCACGCCGGATGACTCAGGTCCGGAGGGGGGCGAGGTGCGGAGGTGCGAGGTGCGGGGAGCCCCTTGCCATCCGCCCCTTCCCCGTGTAAAGCGGCGCCCGCGCTGGAGCCCTCATGCGTCCGATCTTCCTCCTCTCTCTGCTTTCTGCCTGCGGCCCGGCCACCATGGGCGGCGAGCGGCTCCACATCCAGCCGGCGCCGGACAGCGAGATCGACGATCCCCAGGCAGTGATCGGCCGCGCGTACTTCACCACGATCCAGGCGGGCATTGACGCCGCTGCGTCGGGCGACACAGTGGTGATCCCCAGCGGCACGTACACCGAGACGCTCACGCTGAAGGATGGCGTGAAGCTCGAGGGTGCTGGCCAGGATCAAACCTGGATCTACGGCACGGCCACGCTCTCCTCGGGCACCGTCACGGTCTCGAAGCTGTCGATGGCGGACCCCGCGTATGTGTCCAGCGGGGCGGCCTACACCAACTACGGCATTCACGCGACCGGCGGCACGATCACCACGGAGGATGTGGGCCTGCACTACTTCCTCTACGGGGTGTACGCGACCGGCGGGGGCTCTGCGGTCGTGTCCGACACGCTCTTGTCCTACAACTGGTACGGGGCGGTGGGCGACGGATCGACGGCGTTCTCGGTGTTCAACAGCCTCGTGGGCTCGAACGCTGCGGGAGGCGTCGCCGTCGTGAGCTCCACGTCCACGAACATCCTCTACAACACTTTTGTGGGCAACAGCTTCGCGGCCACCGCCACCTATCTGGTAGGCGCCGTCGCACTCGGCAACACAACGGACGCTTCGGTGAACCGGGTGGTGAACAACATCGTGACGTCGAACTACTACGGCCTCGACTGCCACGGGTGTGTGGCGACGATGGGCGGAAACCTCGTCTGGGGCAATACCACCAACTACATCAACGACGCCTCGGCGGACAGCCGCGACCTGTCGGGTGACCCCGGGTTCGCGAACGCCGGTGAGGGCGACTTCGGCCTCGCCGCTACGTCGATCTGCATCGACACCGCCTGGTCGAGCTACAGCATCAGCACCGACGCCAACGGCGAGACGCGCCCCCAGGGTGTGACGTACGACGTCGGCATGGATGAGTACGCGACGAGCGCCTACGAGCTGCTGGTCACCGAGGTGATGTCGAACGCGGCGGCCGAGTCGACCGGCGAGTTCGTGGAGATCTACAACGCGGGCGGATCGTCGGTGGATCTCGACGGGTTCCTCCTGACGGATGGCGACGAGGACGACACCTTGCAGGCCTACGGCAGCTCGTCGACGGTGCTCGCGCCCGGCGCCTATGCGGTGGTCATCGACCCCGAGTACGCGAGCAACTACACCATCGACGCGGGCGTCATCCTGCTGACGACGGGCGACACCGAGGTCGGGAACGGGCTCACCACCTCCGATACGGTCACCCTCTTGGAGACGGACGGCACGACGATCGCCGGGAGCTTCTCGCACGCGTCGGATCCAGGCGATGGCGTGTCGATGGAGATGTACGACGTCACGGTGGGCGACGTGTCTGGAAACTGGCGCAGCAGCCAATGCGCGAGCGGCTCAAGCCCTGGTGCTGCCCACTGCTTCCCAGAGGCGGGCGACCCGGCGGACCTCATCGTGACCGAGGTGCTGGCCAACGCGACGGTCGAGTCCACCGGGGAGTTCATCGAGCTCTACAATACCGGTACGCAGGACATCGACGCCGCGGGGCTGAAGATCAAAGACAACAGCTCGACCGACACCCTCGCTGGCTACAGCGGGGGCTCAACCCTCATCGGGCCCGGCCAGCACGCGCTGATCGTCGATGCCGGCTACACCTACGACTACTACCTGCCGTCGGACTTGGTGCTCCTGACCACCGGCGACGCGACGTTGGGCAACGGCCTGTCGCTCACCGACACCGTGACCCTCTACGACACCGATGGCACCACGGTGATCGACACCTTCTCGTCGCCCTCGGACCCCGGCGACGGCAACAGCATCGAGAAGGTCGATTACACGCTGGGCGACACGGCTTCGAATTGGGTGGACGCCGGCACGGCCTGCAACCGGGGCGCATCCCCTGGCCGCTTCAACGGCGCGTCCGGTGGCACCTGCGCGGTGCTCTACATCAACGAGGTGATGTCCAACCCCCTCGATGAGGACACCGGCGAGTTCGTCGAGATCTACAACGCCGGCTCCGACAGCGTGGACCTCGCCGGCTTGGTGATCTCCGACGGCGACGAGGACGACACCATCGCCTCCTACGAGGGTGGTGCCACACTGCTCGCGCCGGGCGGTTGGGCCATCATCATCGACTCCGAGTACGCCGACGAGTACTCCGTAGACGCGGGCGTGGTGGTCGTGACCACGAGCAACTCGACGCTTGGAAACGCCCTCTCCGTCTCCGACGCGGTGGAGTTCTACGAGGCCGACGGCGCGAACCTCATCGACTCCTTCGGCTTTCCCCAGAACCCCGGAAACGGCATCTCCGTCGAGCGCGTGGCGTATGCCAGCGTGCTGGATGGATCCGGGAACTGGCTCGGTTCGACCTGCGCATCTGGCTCCTCGCCCGGCGCAGACAATTGCGTGTCGTCCGGCGGCTCGTCCGCCACCGAGAGCACCTACGAGCTGGTGATCTCCGAGATCCTCGCCAACCCGCTCGACGAGAGCACCGGCGAGTTCATCGAGATCTACAACGCCGGGTCCACCGACATCGACATGCTCTACATGGTCATCTGGGATGGCGACGCGCTCGACACCCTGTTCGGCTACACCGACATCTACGATACCGTGCTCGCCCCCGGCCAGTACGCCGTCATCCTCGACTCCGACTACGCCGGCGAGTACAGCATCCCCGCAGGCGCGCTCGTGCTCACCGCCGACGACAGCACGCTGGGCAGCGGGCTCTCCACCGATGACGCCATCTACCTCTACGAGTCCGGTGGCACCGCGCTGATCGACAGCTACAGCTTCCCGTCGAACCCCGGCAACGGTATCAGCAGCGACAAGGTTGACCTCGCTGCGGGCGACCTCTCATCGAACTGGGCCGACTCCACCTGCGCTTCGGGCTCCAGCCCTGGCGCCGCCTCGTGCTTCTAAGGAACCA
>CANKNP010000041.1 GCA_947483545.1 Deltaproteobacteria bacterium
CGTCGACAGGTGCGGCCGCTGGGGGGAGCGACCGCGGGCCGGTTCGTGGCTCGTCGACAGGGCCCGCGGTGACCGACGCCAGGGGGGGGGCCCACAGGCCGGCTGTGGCGTGCGATGGGCGCCCTCCGGGCGAGCCGGTCTTCCGTCCGGAAGCGGCGTCTGGCTGCCGGGCGGCGGCGCCCGAGGCTTCCGCGGCCTCGGGCAGAGCGGCGCGAGGGGGGGCGGTCCACGGCGACGGCCCGTGAAGGGTTGCGATGTCCAAGGCCAGCGGCGGGCAGGTTCCTGGCTCGCGGGAGCTGGGATCAAACCCGGCGCTCCCCGGGTCCGACTCGCTGGCCTCCGACTCGCGGGGGTGCCAGGCCCACGGGGCAGGCGCCGGCCCGGGGTCCAGGAGGGACGCGGGGTCCGGGTCACCGGGGCTTGGCGGGGCCCGGCGGGGCAAAGCCGCCGGGCCCTCGCCCAGGCCCGATTCATCGGACGCACCGTCGCTCTGCCCCGGGACAGGTCTGGTTGGGCCGTCCGTGGGCAGTGGATCGGGAACTTGCGCGGAGGGCGGGGGCAGCGCACCGATCGGAACCGACGCCGCCGGGAGGCCCGGCAGCGAGCGCGCCGGAGGGGCCGTCGCGCTTCTGGGTGGGGGTGCGCACACTCGCGTCAGGACTGCCTCAAAGTGAGGCTCTCCCCTTCCACGAGCAGGCTGCGAGGCGTTCACCCCATCGTTGATCCCCGGGATCCGGTTCATCACTGGATCTTCGGCTGGAGCGATCGGGTGAGCTTGTCGGCCAGGGAGGCGGCTTTGGCCGGCGGGAGCTCGGCGAGCAGCTTCCCTGCCTTCTGTCGGTTCATGAGGTCCAGCACCTCGACGGCCAGGGGCTCCTCCAACTCGGCGAACATCGGGGCAATCGACGCGGCTCGGTTGCTCTCCACCATCTTGACCAGCCCCTTGACGCGCTGATCCTGCGCCGCATCGGAGCGATCCAGGCTGGCGCTGACCTCCGCCCGCAGCATCTTGAGCTCGGCCATGCGCGTGTCCAGGCGCTTCTCAGTCTCGGCGAGCTCGGCTTTCCGCGCGGCATACGAATGGTCCCGCTCATCCAGCTCTCGCTGACGGTGCCGCAGCTGGTCCGCGAGCGCCCGGTTGCCCTGCTGCTCCGTACTGCACCACTGAAGTGTCTCGGCGATGTCCGGGGAGCTCGTGGTGGCGGCCACAGCCACCCCACTGACCACGACCGCGGCGAGGAGCGCCAGAGGAGTCCAGGCCCGCACCCCGGTCATCCCGCGGCCCGTCGATCGCGCGAGGCGATCTCGTCCATGCCACGCGCCTCGACCCGCCGGGCGTTGTCCAGGAACTCGTTGAGCCGCTCCTCAATCACCGCCTCGATGGTGAGCTCATCGCGAACGCACTTGATGTGTTTGTCCCCGCTGAGCATGACATCGCGCTCCTTCTGCTGAAGCCGGGCGCGCTCCCGGCGCTCGGCGAACTCCTGGCGGAGGCGAAACGACTGATACCCCGTGAGCGCCGCGGGATCACCGTGGTCCACGGCGGCCTGGGCGGCGCGGATCGACGTGCCGACATCGGCGAGTCGCTCCTCCTGCTGGTCTCGAGCCGTCTCCGCGACTCTGAGGGCGGCCTCCGCCTCCTGTCGGGCGTGGGATCGCAGGCGGTGCAGCGAGGCCAAGACGTTGGACATGGTTGACTCCACAGGAGCTATCGGGCGTTCGGGCCAGGAGTTGAGACATCACCCGCAATGATTCCCATCATCGCGGTTGTGTCTGCCAAAGAGGTGGCCTCCGAGATGCCCTGCGTGCAGAACTTCCGGATCCCGTCGATCCGTGCGACGGCAGCGTCCACGCCCGCGTTCGACCCAGCCCGATAGGCCCCGAGTCGGATGAGCTCCTCGTTTTCCGCCCACGTGGCCAGGAGGCTGCGCACTTTGCTGGCAACGGCGCGGTGCGCCGGAGTGGTGACCAGTGGCATGACGCGGCTCAGGCTCTGCAGCACGTCCACTGCTGGAAACTGCCCGTGGGAGGCAATGCGCCGGGACAGCACGATGTGGCCGTCCACGATGCCGCGGACGGCATCTCCGATGGGGTCCTGGAGATCATCGCCGTCGACAAGGACCGTGTAGAGCGCTGTCACGCTGCCCGCCGACACGCCGTGCCCCGCCCGTTCCATCAGCCGCGGGAGCAGGCCGAACACGGATGGCGTGTAGCCTTTCGTGGTCGGCGGCTCGCCCGCAGCGAGCCCGATCTGGCGCTGCGCCATCGCAAGGCGCGTCGCACTGTCCATGAAGAACATGACGTCGAGGCCCTCGTCGCGGAACCAGTCGGCGATGGTGGCCGCGACGAACGCGCCGCGCACTTGAAGCACGGGGGCCCGGTCGGAGGTGACCACGACGACCACGGACCGAGCGAGCCCCTCGGCCCCCAGGACGTCTTCGAGGAATTCTCGGACCTCGCGACCTCGCTCTCCGATCAGGGCGATCACATTGATGCCGGTCGAGGCCCGTCTGGCGATCATCCCCAGAAGGGTGGACTTGCCCACCCCGGAGCCGGCCATCAGCCCCACGCGCTGGCCATGGCCGAGGGTCAGGAGTCCGTCGAGCACCCGCACGCCCGTCTGGAGGGGCTTGCGGATGAGGCCGCGGCGCAGCGGATCGGGGCAGGAGGCGTGAAGCGGCCGGCGGACCAGGGTGCCCAGCGGGCCCTTGCCGTCCATCGGCTCGCCGAACCCATCGAGCACTCTGCCTCGGAGGGCGCTCCCCACCGGAACGGAGGGCATCTCTCCCACGGTCTCGACCCGGGCTCCAAAGCGAACGCCCTCGACGGAGTTGAACGGCATGAGCAGCGCTCTCTGCTCCCGGAAACCCACGGTCTCGGCCACTCCCGTTCCCTCGATGGTGCACACCTCGCCGACTCGGGCGCCGGGCAGCTCGGCCTCCAGGAGTGTGCCCACCACCCTCACGACCCGCCCACATCGACGACGGACAGGGGCGGCGCCGATGGCGGCCTTGAGGCCCGAGAAGTTCAAGGATCCTATTTCCATTGGTCAAGGACCGCGCCCACGGCGGCCACCGCCCGTTCTACGGAGGCATCGATCGTGCCAGAGGGCCCCTCGCACACGCACCCCCCCGCGATGGAGAAGTCTTCGACGACCTCGACGCCTGCCGGCTGAAGAACGTCCCTCAGGATGTGGCCGTCGATCGGGTTGATGCGGACGACCAGCCCGTCCTTGCCGAGCGTGCGCACCGCGTCCTCCACGATTGCTTCGAGCAGGCGAGGGTCCGTGTGGAGGGCCTCTCCAGCGATCCGCTTGGCCGCTTCGAAGATCACGGCGGCGGTCGCTGTGCGCACCTCCGCCAGGAGCACCTTCCGCAGATCGGTGAGCGCCTGCGCCGATTGTCGGAGCAACAGCGTGGCCGCTCGCGCCTCGGCCTGGGCCTCCGCGAGCGCGTTCATCGCCGCACGGTGCTCCCGCTCCCGCTCGATCTCCTCCGGCTCCTCCTGCGTGGGCGCCGGAGGGCACGGCTCAACCGTCCGGTTCTGGGGGACCCCAAGCAGGTGCTTGCTCAATGAGATGAACGAGGACACGCTTTACCCGACCCCCTCGTCAGTTCCGCCGACGTCGAGCTCAATCACCCCATCATCGGCGAGCTTGCGCGCCACGGCGACCACCCGGTCCTGGGCCTCCCGGACCTGCGACCGCCGTGCCCGGCCGCTGAGCTCCATCTCTTCGACCAGGTCCGCCGCAGCCCGGCTCGACAGGTTGGAGAGGAATCGGTCGCGAAGCGCCTGGGACGCACCTTTCAATGCCAGCAGGAGGTCGGGGCGATCGACCGCTCGCAGCAGCGCCTGGATCGCGCGCCCGTCGAGGTTGCCGAGATCCTCGAACACCACCATGCGCCGCTGTAGGTCCTCGGCCAGGTCGATCTGGACGTTGCGTACCTGGTCGAGCAGCGCGATGTTCGCGTCCCGGGGCATCCGGCCGAGGATCCGCGCCGTGTTCTCGACCCCGCCGATCTGCGCGGGACCGGCCAGGGGGCCGAGCGCTGTCCGAAGCGCCGACTCGACGTCGTCCACCATCTCCGCGTCGACCCGGTCGACGCGAGCCATCCGGATAGTCACATCCGCCCGCTCATCCTCGGGAAAGCACGCCAGGACCCGCGCCGCGTTCTCCGTCCCCATGCGGAGCAGTGCGATGGCGCTGATCTGTGGGTGCTCGTCGCGCAGCGCACTCGCCACGGAGTGGGGTGGACGGGCCTGGATGAACACCTCGAACTCGTTGACGCCCTGTCGGCGGAGGGCGGCCGAGATGCGGGGCCGGCGCTCCTCATCGACGAGCTCCGGCAGCACATTCCGGGCAAAATCCGGCCCCGTGGAGGGCAAGATGCTCACGGCCGACAGCTCGTCGATGAAGTCGCCCACAACGCCCTCGATGAGCGCCTCGTCCACCTCGCCGAGCGAGGTGATGGCGGCGCCGATGTGCTTGACCTCCTCGTCCGTGAGGTTGCGTAGCACCGCCTTTGCCGCGTCGCGCTCGAGGTACATCACGAAGACCGCCGCCTTTTGAAGGGGCGTGAGTTCGCTGGCGAGAGGGGGACGGCTTGCAGCCACCAGGGCTCCTTAGGTTCGGATCCAGCGTCGAAGGACTTCGGCGGAGTGAGCGGACTCTTGGCGAACCAGATCGCTCACGTGGCTGGGTTGGTGAGAGTCGAGTCGGGCGATGCGGGCGCGGAGCCGCTCGTCCAGATGCACCGGGATCTGGCCCTCGGGCAGCACCTCGGGCACCAGGGCCGGCCGGAAGGGGGCTTGCGCCCGTGCGGCGTTGATGACCGGCCGCACCACCAGGGCGAGGATGGCGATGATCACGGCTGCGACCAGGGCCGGGGGGAGCGCGCGCTCCCAAGCAGCCGCTTCGGTGGCCGCCGCCTCGGCCGCGGCGATCTCCGATGTGTCGGGGGCGAACGGCAGGAAGCTCACGATCACGGAGTCTCCGCGCTTGTCAGAAGCCCCGAGAGCCGCGCGCACACCCGCTTCGAGTTGGGTGCGCAAGGCCGCCTCGTCGCCGCCTGCCGCCGCTGCCGTGACCGCTGCCTGGTCGATCATGACCGACGCGCTCAACCGACGCACGTCCCCTGGGGGCGTGCTCTTGACGGTGGTCGTGGTGGTGAATTGGTAGGTAGACTGCTGGGTCTCACGCGCCCGTGTATTGGAGGTCCCGCCGCTGCCGACCGCCACGCGCTCGGGCAGGTTCGAGTCGGTGCCTGGAACGCCCGAGGCGGCGCCGGCGGCGCTGCCGTTCGTCTCGCTCTCGATCTTCTCGGAGCTGGTGACGGCGCTGTCGGGGTCGACCGCGTTCACGGTGGACTGGACCGCCGAGCGTTCGAGATCGACCTTGACCGTCACGGTGGCCGCGTCGTCCCGTCCGAGCAGGTGAGCGAGGGCCGCGCGGACGCCCTCGGTCAGCTGCGCCTCCTGTCTGGCTGCGAGCACTGCCAGCTCGCTCTCGTTGCCCGGGGCGTCGGGGTCCTTGTTGCCAGCGGTCCAGAGCAGTCGGCCTGTACTGGCGTCAACCACGGTCACGTCGTCGGCCGTCATGCCGTTGACCGCATGGCTCACGAGCTCAGCCACGCTCTGCGCCGTCCTGCGATCGATGGTGGTTCCAGCGTCCGGGCGGAGGGTGACCGCCGCAGTGGGGCGGTCCGTGTCGCCGATGAAGGCGGTTCGTTCAGGAAAGGTGATGTGGACCGTGCTCGTGGAGATGCCGGTGATCGCGTCGAGCGTTCGCACCAGCTCCCCTTGGATCATCCGCACGCGGTGGAGCTGCTCCTGAAAGGGGGTCACCCATGGGTCGATCTGCGCGAGGCCTTCCAGGCCGACGATGCCCCCATCGCCGCTGGCTGTTCGGCGTGCCTCCATCTGGGAGGTCCGGGGCACCCGCACCGTGACGCCGTCCGCGTCGATGGAGTAGGGGACTTCCGCCTGGGCGAGCGCACGCACCACCGTTTGGGCCTCGTCGGGGTCCACGGCATGGGTGAGGATGACGTAGTCGGGTTGAACGGACCATACCGCCACCGCGACGATGGTGGCGATACTGACCGCGGCCGCGACCTGAAGTACACGGCGTCTCGCCGGCTCCAGGCCGGAGTAGAAGGACCGAATCTGTTCGATGAGTGTCACTGCGAAGCTCTATCGGTCGCCTGAGCGATCCTTTGAGGGTCTTCTGCGCCCGGCCCGAATGAGACCCACTACCGCAGACGTATTTCCGCGGATCGGGATAGCGGCGTGCCTGGAACGATCTCGCCCGGGCTGAGCACGGGCACGCGGGGCAGCACCTTTTCGAGCAGGCGGCGCATCGGGGCGCGCGCGAGCGGGGGCACAAGGAGCACCAGATCGCCGCTGCCAGCCCAGCTCTCGGCTTGAGCCCGCACTGCGCCAATGAGGCGCCGGGTCGTGTCGGGGTCGAGCAGCAGGGTCATCACCCCGCCGTCTCCGCCCTGAAGCCCCTTGATCACGGCATCCTCGGCGTCGGACGCGAGCCCCAGGTAGCAGAGGGTGCCGTCATCGCTGACGAATCGGGCGGTGACCGCGCGGCTCAGGCGCTGGCGGACGAACTCGGTGAGCACTTCCGGATCGCGGGTCCGCGGAGCGTACTCGGCGAGCGCCTCGAGCACGGCCTGGCTGTCGCGCACCCCCACGCCCTCCTGGATCAGGTTTCGGAACACCCGCAGCACGGCCGCCCTCGGCAGCGGGTCGGGGATCAGCTCCTCCACGAGCCGCGGGTTTTCTGACGAGATCCGCTCGAGCGCTTCTGCGAGCTGCTGCCGGCCGTAGAGCTCGTGGGCGTGCCGACGCATGAGGTCGTCCAGATGGGTCGTGAGCACCGTCGGCGCGTCCACGACCGTGAAGCCTTGCGCCTGAGCCCGAAGCTTCCCCGTCTCAGGAATCCAGAACCCCTTCAACCCATAGACGGGGTCGATGCCGCGCGTCCCAGACAGCGTGCCTGAGGCCGTGCCGGGGTCCAGGGCGAGGAACTGCCGGGCGACGATCTTGCCGGTCCCCACGACTTCCCCACGGAGCAACACCCGATATTGGCCGACGCCCAGGCGGACGTTGTCCCGGAGACGGACCGTGGGGAGGACCACGCCGAGGTTCTGGGCGACCTGCTTCCGGATCTTCTGGATCCGATCCACGAGCGTACCCCCACGCTTTTCATCGACGAGGTAGACGAGGTCGAGCCCGACCTCCACCACCAGGGGCTCGATTCGCAGCAGATCCTCGATCTTCTGTTCCGCGGTCAGCGCGTTCGTCTCGGCGGCGGGCCCAATCGCTGGTACCGGCGGTTCGCGGAGGGAGTAGGCGAGCCAGCCCAGCAGGACCGAGATCACGGCGAACGGCCCCCGGAGACCAGGCACCAGGATGAACGTACCGGCGAGGCCGGCCAGCACGGCGAGGGCGCGCGGGCTGCCCAGCATCTGGGTACCGAACTGAGCGTCCAGGCTCTCGCCCTCGATCGAGGACACGCGGGTGACCAGGAGGCCGGCGGCCGCAGACACGATCAGCGCGGGCACCTGGCTTGCCAGCCCCTCTCCGATGGTCAGCAGCGTGTAGTTCGACGCGGCGGTGGCTACGTCGAGGCCCTTCATGCCCACCCCGATCACGATGCCCGCCAGCAGGTTGATGAGCATGATCACGATCGCGGCGATCGCGTCGCCCTTGATGAACTTGCTGGCGCCGTCCATGGCGCCGTAGAAGTCGGCCTCCCGGGCCACCTCGGCGCGGCGGCGCTTGGCCATCTTCTCGTCGATCACCCCTGCGTTGAGCTCCGCGTCCACCGCCATCTGCTTGCCCGGCAGGGCGTCCAGCGTGAATCGGGCGGCCACCTCCGCCACGCGCCCCGCCCCCTTCGTGATGACGATGAAGTTGATCACGAGCAGGATGCAGAAGAGGATGAAACCGACGACGTAGTTGCCACCGACCACGAAGTTCCCGAACGCTTCGATCACATGTCCGGCCGCGCCTGGGCCCTCATGGCCGTGCAGCAGGATCAGACGGGTGGATGCGACGTTCAGAGACAGTCGGAACAGCGTCGAGATCAGCAGGATGATCGGGAACGCCGAAAAATCGACCGGGCGCTTGACGTAGAGCGAGACCAGGAAGATGAGCAGCGAGAGGGTGATGGACAGCGCGAGGAAGACATCGAGCAGCATCGCCGGCAGCGGCGCCATCAGCAGCGCGAGCATGCCGAACACGCCCACGGCCAGCGCCACGTCACCGTTCGCCCGCACAAGGGTGAGCATGGGGTTGTTGACTGGCGCGAACGCTGCCATCAGCAAGCCGCCTTGTCGCGGGCGCGCGGGGCCGGAATCACTGGACGTCCGGGGGCAGGACGAGCTGGCGGCCCCCGGCCGGGAGATCCTCGATCGCGACAACCCGGAACTCAACCCGCCTGTTCAGCGCGAGAGCGTCGGGGGCTTCGGGCTGGAGGAGGGGCCTGGCCTCTCCATAGCCGCGTGACACGAGCCGGTGGGGGTCGACGCCGTTTCGCACGAGCCATTCCAGGACTGAGTAGGCCCGGGCGTCGGAGAGGCGCTGGTTGTAGGCCTCGGGGCCGTCGGTGTTCGCATGCCCCTCGATCAGGAACATCTCGATCTCCGGATGCGACTGGATCACGTCGCTGACGGAGCGGAGGACGCGGTCGGCGCTGGGCAGCAGCTCGGCGCGCCCCTCTCTGAAGAAGATGGCTTCTGTGATGGCGAGGCGACCTCCGGCCAACTCCACCGTGCTCGGGCAGCCGTTCGAGTAGCTGGGATCCTGCTCTGGGCGGATCGCCTCGTTTGGACAGGCGTCCTGCTCGAACGCGACCCCGTCTCCGTCTCCGTCGATCTCCGGGCAACCATCCGCGTCCGTGAAGCCATCGAGGGTCTCCACCTGATCGGGGCAGCCGTCGACCCCGTCTGGGACGCTGTCGCCATCCCGGTCGCCTGTCAGGGCCAACCCGTCCCCTGAGGGCACACCCTGGAGCTGCTCGGTCGCTCGTGCGGAGAACCCAATCCCCACGATCGCACGCCAGCGGCTTGCCCCGACCCCATTTCCCACCCCCGCCGCCGCGCCGACCGTCGCCGCTACGCCGGAGGCGAGCTTCATGCGGGTCGACATCGTGACCTCGACGGGGAGCGAGCTGAAGCCCCACGCCCCTTCGGCTTCGACTTCGACCATCGTGGACCACGCGGAGCTCAGTCGGTAGGCGGCCCCGAGGCCGAGGGCCGGACCCACGGCCGCGCTCGTCCCGCCCACATCCTCCGGGAGGGAGCACAGAGCGCCCGCCACCGCGATGAGGCCCACGCGCCCGAGCTCGTGACCGAATCGGGCCACCGCGAGGAGCCGGGGTGGCCCACCGACGAGGAGCGCGTCGGCGCCTGTGGGGAAGAACAGGGTGGTGCTCAGCGCGAGGGGCGGGGCCCCGGGTACGCCGATCTGCGCCCCGATCCGGGCATCCCCGGCGGCAGCGAACGCTCCGCTCCCATCGACTCCCGCGTGGACGGGAAAGGCCCCATCAAGGCGGAGCCCGCCGAAGCTGTAGGCCACTCCGAGCTGGGCGGTGGCGAGCGCGTCCAGCACCGGCGCGCGGCCCGTGGGGAGCACCTCGCTCACGGGGGCGTCGGCGTAGTCCAGCACCATGCCCGCATCCCAGTCGCCCGGTTCTCCGGCGTCGGGAGTCCCCAGGCGGCTGAACGCTGCAGGATCCCAGGTCGTCGCATCCATCGAGAACACGTCGGCGTCCAGCGCCAGCGCTGCGGAGATCAGGAGGAGCATGGGCTCCTCCGACTCCGACGGAGGAGCGCCGCCAGGAAGAGCCCCCCGGCCCACTCTCCGCCACCACACCCGCTGCCCACGAGCGGTCCGTTGTAGTCGAGAAAGTCCGGCACGCCGTCCCGATCGTCGTCGCGCTCGCCCTCGATCACATCGAGGGCGCCGTCGTCGTCACTGTCGTCGTCCCAGGCGTTGATGGCGCCGTCGAAGTCTGCGTCGGTGTCGAGGGTGCCGTCCAGGTCGACGTCGTACCCGAGCTCGTTCAACGTCGGGATGCTGTCGTTGTCGTCGTCCGCGTCGAGAGCGTCGAGCTGGCCATCGGCGTCGCGGTCGGGCCCCGCGGCCTGCTCGACGCCGTCCGTGAGCGAGTCCCCGTCGGTGTCGGGATCCGCGGGGTCGGTGCCCATCGCCTGCTCGTCGACCTCCGAGAGGCCATCGCCGTCGCGGTCCTCCGTCTCAGCCCAGCCGTCGCAATCGTCGTCCAGGCCGTTCGCCTGCTCGGTCGCGCCTGGGTTGACCGCGGGGTCGGTGTCGTTACAGTCGGTGGCGATCGGGTACCCGTCGGCGTCCTGGTCGTCGTCCCGGCCGTCACAGTCCTGATCGATCCCGTCGTACCAGGACTCGGTGCACCCGGGGTTCACGCTCGCGTCGTCGTCGTCGCAGTCCGATCCGTCCGCCAGCTCGTTCTGGTAGCCGTCGCCATCGCGATCCCACTCGTAGAAGCCGTCGCAGTCGCTGTCCAGGCCGTCGATGGGGTCTTCGCTGGCGCCGGGGTAGATCGCGGCGTTGCCATCGTTGCAGTCGGTTCCGCCGGCCGTGGTGCCCGCCCAGCCGTCGCCGTCCACGTCGACGAGATCGGACCCTGAGCAGTCCTGATCGATGCCGTCGTACGGGATCTCGATGTTGCCCGGGTAGCGCGTGGCGGAGGCGTCGTCGCAGTCGTCGCCACCGGACTCCGAGGCGTCGTGGCCGTCCTCGTCGTAGTCATACTCGCTGCGGCCATCGCAGTCGCTGTCGATGCCGTCGTACCAGGCGTCGGGGGCACCCGGGTAGACGGCGCTGTCGGTGTCGTCGCAGTCGTCGCCGACGCCCACAGCACCGTCGTACCCGTCGCCGTCCGCGTCCGAGTCCGAGCCACCGCTGCAGTCCGCGTCGACTCCATCGTACCAGGTCTCGGGAATACCAGGGTTGATACTGGCGTTGGTGTCATCGCAGTCGTCGCCGCCAGCGAGCGTCGCGTCGTACCCGTCTGCGTCCGCATCCCCGTCCGAGCCGCCGGTGCAGTCGCTGTCGACGCCGTCGTACCAGGTCTCCGCTGCGCCTGGGTACACGGCGCTGTCGGCGTCATCGCAGTCATCCCCTCCGAAGCCGGATGCGTCGACGCCATCGCTGTCGGCGTCGTAGTCGCTGTGGCCGTCGCAGTCCGCGTCGATGCCGTCGTACCAGGCCTCAGGGGCACCGGGATAGGCGGCGTCGCTGGTGTCGTCGCAATCGTCGCCGCCGACGGCGGTGGCCACGTGGCCGTCCCCGTCGGCATCTTCGAGATCGAAGCCGTCGCAGTCCTGATCGATGCCGTCGTAGGGGATGTCCCCCGCGTCCGGGTGAACGCCCGCGTCGTCGTCGTCACAGTCCTCCGAGGCGGGCCAGGAATCCCCGTCGACGTCCTGCTCCTCCGCGTCGGGCCCACCGAAGCAGCCGATGTCCGCCCGCGACCCGTCGATGTCGAAGATCGCGGGGGAGCCTGCGTCGATCGCAGGGCTCGACGGCTGCAGGCTCAGGTTGTCATCTGTCTCATCCCCGTCCGCGCTGTAGGCGAGGAGCACCGGATCCGCGACCACGTTGCCGCTCGTTCCCGTGACGTCCGACCAGCCGCTCCAGTCCCCGCCCGCGTTCTGCCAGGAGAGGTTGTAGTACCGGTCGGATCCCGCGTCGGGCCCGTGCGCCCCGCCGCCGTCGAGCGCGTCCAGCATGATGTTGTCGATGAAGCTCACGGGTGCCTCTGTGTAAAGGTGCCCTCCGGCGCTGCTCGCGTCATTTCCCGCGAACGTGTTGTTCACCAGCGACACCTGGGCGAGGCCGTCGATCCACACGCCGGCGCCATACTCGGCGCGGTTGTCCGTCACCCGCAGGTTCTTCAGCTCGGCCGCTGATGCCGGGGTGCGCAGCGCGATCGCGCCACCCTGTCCGGCGGCGTTGCCGTGCAGGTACCCGGCCACGAACGAGACGTCGTCGTTGCCGTCGAAGCAGAGAGCCCCGCCGCCGGCTCCGGCTTCGTTCCGGGTCGCATCGAGGTCCAGGAGGGTCACCACGCTGCCCGTCGCGCGGACCGCTCCGCCATCCAGCATCGCGACGTTGCCCGAGAACTCCGCGTGCTCCGCCCAGAGGTCACCGCCGACGGCGATGGCTCCGCCGCTCCCACTGGCAGAGAGGTTGTCGGTGAAGCTGCTGTCAGCAACGGTGAGGCTCCCGCCTACCCACACGGCGCCCCCGTCCCCCTCTGCGACGTTTCCCTCGACGCTCACGAGGCTCAACGTGCAGTCGGCCTCTGCGTAGGCGCCCCCGCCCGCCGCCGCCGCCGTGTTGGAGGAGATCACGGTACCCGACAGCGTGAGCGAGCTCGCGTCGTCGGCGTAGAAGGCCCCGCCGTCGCCGCCCGCGCGGTTCCCGTCGAAGGTGCTCTCGACGTCGCTCACGACCGCGCCCGTGCCGGCCCACACCGCCCCTCCGTCGCCCCCTGCGGAGGCGCCCGAGACCTCCGCTGCGGTCAGGTGCAGGGTCGCTGAGTCGAGCCACGCGAAGCCGCCGTCCCCGCTGGCCGTGGAGCCGGTGCTCACGACGTTCTCGAGTGAGATCGTGGAGAACGCGTCGGCCCAGATCGCCCCACCCTCGTCCGACACGCTGTCGCCCAGCGTCAGGTTCGAGCCCGTCAGCCCCGCCCCACCGGTCAGGTAGATGTGCCCGCCAAGCGCGGCCATGCCACCCGTCATCTGGACGTTCGTCATCGTGACCAGCGCCCCATCCACGGAGAGCGCTCCGCCGTAGGCGCCAGCTGCGCCTGCCGCGACGATCACGAGGTCCGAGCCCGTCAGCGCACCGCCGGCCACGACGATCCCCCGGCCGCCCGAAGGCGTGATCGTGAAGCCCTCCACCATGGCGATCTCCGCGGTCGTGAGCACGAGCGCATCCTCGGAGCCCGGCGGGGCGAGGGTGGTCACGCCGGAGCCCCCCGTCCCGAGGATGTGCAGGTCCCGGCCGCCCAGGTCGAGGGACTCGGCATAGACCCCGGCCGCCACCTCGATGGTGTCGCCAGACCTCGCCGCCGCCACGGCCGACCCGATGGTGATGTGCGTTTCGGACGGGCCGACGAACAGCGTCGTCGCCCGGGCGGACATCACGAACCACAGCGGAGTCAAGTCGGGGCCCCCCCCCCTTCCCGCCGGTGTAGAAAAGCCAGGCCGCCGAGGGCGATGAGGAGGAGGGCGGGGTTTGCCCCCCCCGCCGTACAGCCGCACCCGCCCGGCTCACCGGTGAGGTCGGCCCCGGAGTAGAACGGGCCGGCGGAGTCCGCGCTGTCCTCGTCGGGGTTGGAGTCCCCCGCCGTGTCCCCGGCGGTCTCCCCCGCGGTGTCCTGCCCGCTGTCCGTGTCCGAATCCCCCGCGGTGTCGTCGCCCGACGACGTATAGACCACAACCACCTCGTCCAGCTCGAGGGTGCCGTTTGCCTCGAAGGCGAAGCCGTCCGCCGCGGAAAGGTCGATGGACAGAGGATTGGCGGTCCCCCAACTGGCGGTCAGCGTCGCCCCGTCCCACTCCAGGTGGAGGTCCACCCACGACCCGGCAGTGGGGGTGCCCATCGCCACGCTGGGCTCACCGTCGCAGTCCGCCGCCAGATACCAGGTCGTCCCATCGAGGGCGATCGATGGGTCGGTGGGCACGTCGCAGCCGAAGGCCAACGGGCCCGTGTCGCTGGACGTGTCGGCGAACAGCGGATCGGAGTCGTGCGACAGGTGCAGCCCGTCGAACGCGTCCCAGGCCCCGTCGTAGCCGCCTCGCACGTCGAGCGCGTGGAGGCGTCCATCGTCCAGGAGGGGGGAGTAGAGGTCGAAGGTCACGCCATCCGAGGAGCTCGCCAACTCCGCCCCGGCCGAATCGGTGTACCACATCCACCACACGCCGTCTGAGCCTTGCACGACCGCGGACAGGGCGCCCTCCAGGATCGCCACGGGCGCGGTGAACGCGAGGCCGTCCGAGGACTCGACGCGGCAGATCGACGTGCCGCAGCTGCTGTAGAGCACCACCCGGTCGCTGTCGACGACGGCGTCAGGCGCGGTGCCGGTCGCCACGGGCCCCTGGTCTGTCCAGGTGATCCCATCGGCGGAGGTCGCGGCCTCGACGAACTCGTCGACCGTTCTGTACAGGAGCCAGGTGCCGTCGAGGAGGGCGAGCTCCGGCTCCGCTCCGGTAAGTCCGGTGGAGATCGCGTTCCACGCCTGATCGACGGCGGGCAGGGCGGTGCTGGACTCCCCCAGCGCGAGGGTGCCGCCGTCGCCCCAGGTGGCGATCAGCGCTGCATCGCCGGTCCTCGCCGTGATCGAAGTGCCGGTCGTGAGCCGGATCCGCGCGTCGAGCGTGAACGACTCCAGCCCGGTTGTCGTGAGCGACGTGCTGCCATCCGTCACCGTCAGCACGCCATCGCCGGTGGAGCCCCCGACCCAATCCCCGGAATCCGTGGTGAACGACGCGGCGTTGGTGGTCGCCCATGCAAACGTCACGGTCAGGAGCATGTGCCCTTATCGGCTGCTCGTCCAACGAATTGAGGGGTTTCACTGGAGCGCGTCAATTGCGCTTGCGACGCTTGTAGATGAGGGCGAGGATCTGCGCCACCGGCCCGAAGAACTCAGCGGGGATGGGCGCCCCGACCTTCGAGCGCGCGTGGAGGGCGCGAGCGAGATTGCGGTTTTCGACGATGGGCACGTCATGGCGACCGCCCTCGAGGCGGATCTTGAGCGCGATGTGGTCCAGGCCGCGCGCGATCACGACGGGCGCAGCATTCTCCGCCTTCCGGTAGCGGAGCGCCACCGCGTAGTGAGTGGGGTTCGTGACGATGACGTCGGCCTTCGGAACATCCGCCAGCTGCCGCATGTTCGCGATCTGGCGGGCGATGAGCTTGCGACGGGCCCGGATCTGTGGGTCTCCCTCTGCCTCCTTGTGCTCCTGCCGCACGTCCTGGTGGCTCATCATCATCTGTTCCGAGAGGTGGTAGCGCTGCCATACAAAGTCGGCGCCTCCCACTGCCAGCGCCATCGGCAGCGCCCGCGTCAACACGCTCTGTGTCAGCTCGCCGAGAAAACGCAGCTGAGCGCCCACGGGCCAGGCTCCGACCACCGGCAGCGAACGCGCGTGACCGGTCAACGCCGAGTACACCGACCAGGTGATCAACGCGCCGATGACCATCGCCTTGGCCAGGTTCACCCAGGGCGACATCGAGAAGAACATGTTCTTCGCCGCGGCGAAGGGGTTCAGCCGTTCGGGGTTCGGTGAGATCGCCGTCCCGCTCACGTTGAAGCCTGTCAGCACGAGCCCGACCCCGAGCGCGGCGAGCGCCCCGGGCGCGAGCGCCCCGAAGAGCCCGGGCGCGATCGCATCGAGCGTGCGGCCGGCGAGCGTACCGACATCGGCTCGAACGAACTCGCGCGCTACTCCACGCGCGAAGCTATCCCGCGTCAGGCGAATGATCCCGCCGCCGAGAGAGGGCAGGTTCCAGTAGAGCGCAAGCGCACCGACCGACAGGCTGACCGCCGCGAGCAGCTCCCTCGAGGTGGCGACCTTGCCCTCCTCCCGGAACTTCTGAATCTGCCGGTCCGTCGCTTCATGGGTCTTGTCGTCATCGGCCACGCCCTCAGCTCCCGCGGCCGAGGAGGGTAGCGAGCACCTCGAAGCCGCGGGGGAGCGTGTCGTACCAGGTGTCGAGGATGGCCGGCAACGAGATCGCCATCAGCACAAATGACGCTGCCACCGTGATCGTGGGGCCGATCGCGAAGAAGAGCTGCAGCCCCGGCGCCATGCGACCAAGCAGGGAGAGGCCGAGGTTCACACAGAAGACGAAGGCGGTGAGGGGGCCGGCGAGCTGGATACCCGTGCTCAGGGCCACGCCGCCAAGGGGGACGAGCAGCTCCCCAGCCAGGAATGCGGAGGATGCGTGACCCGGTGGGAGCGCCTGCAGGGATGCGCCGAGCGCGGCGATGCAGCGCAGGTGAAGGTTGGCGCCAAAGAAGACGCCCGTTCCGAGCCAGGTGACGAGAACGCCGGCGGCGCCAGGCTGCGTCATGGTCACGGGGTCGATCATCGAGGCGATCTGCAGCCCGCTCTGCGCCGAGATGACCTCCGCGGCGGTGGACAGGGCGCCGAAGACGAGCGACACCGAGAGTCCCATGGCGACGCCGAGCACGGCCTCAGCGGCGACCTGACCGAACAGCGAGGCGAGCCCGGCGGGGGGTTGCATGGGGCCCGCCGCGGGGAGCAGGAGCAGGGTCAACGGCACCGCCACAAGCAGCCGCGCGTAGGAGGGCACGGCGCGCGACGAGAGACCGGGCAGGAGCATGAGCAGCCCCGCGAGCCGCGCAAAGATCAGGACGCCCGCCGTGGTGGTCTCGATCACCGCCCGACCGTGGAGATGCGCCCGAAGCTGCTCGTGCCGTAGGTCGTCGCCTGTTCGCACATCCAGCCCGCCGAGACAGCGAGCAGGAGCGCGATGGCGAACAACTTGGGGAGAAAGGTCAGGGTCATCTCGTGGACCTGGGTGACCGCCTGGAACACGGACACGGCCGTTCCCACGATCAGCGTGACGAACAAGGCGGGTCCCCCAAGCATGAGCACCATCCAGAGCGCCTCACGACCCGCGCGCGTGGCCTCCGCGAAGCTCATCGCGAGATCCCGGAGACGACATCGCGCACCAGCAGGCTCCAGCCGTCCATGAGCACGAAGATCATCAGCTTGAAGGGCAGGGATACGAGCACGGGCGGCAACATCATCATGCCCATCCCGAGCAGGATGCTGCTGACCACCAGATCGATCACCAGAAACGGCAACAAGGTGTAGATGCCGATGATGAGGGAGGTCTTCAGCTCGGAGAGCATGAACGCGCTCGCGACAGCGGCCGTGGGCAGCGCGGCGAGCGAATCGGGGCGCTCGATTCTGGCGGCTTCGAGCACGGTGGCCATGTCGTCGCGTCGGGTGTTCGCGAGCATGAATGTCCGAAGGGGGGCGACGGTCGAATCCAGCGCCTCCGCGGGTGTGGTGGCGCCGTCCAGAAAGGGGACGAGCCCCTGCTGCCAGGAGGCCTCGAACACCGGCTGCATGACCAGGAGGGTCAGGAACAGGGACAGGCCGACGATGACCTGATTCGGCGGGCTCTGGTTGAGGCCCAGCGCCTGGCGCATGAGGGAGAACACCATGACGAACCGGACAAACGGCGTCATTCCCAACAGCATTGCCGGCAGGAAGCTCAACCCGGTCAGGAACAGCAGCATGCGCACGGCCGTGCTCGTAGCGACGGGGCCTTCCCCGATGGCCTGCCCGATCAGCTGGCCCGCAGGCTCCGAGAGCTCCCCCAGCCCGGCAGCATGCGCCGTCGCCATCAGCCAGAGCGTCATGCCAACACCCCATGCCGTGCGGCGTGAGCGGAGAACGGCTCGCCGTGCCGCTCGGCCAGCACCTCGTCCACGAGCGTGGCGCCGGGTTGGGCGCGCGCGATGGGTTGCGCTGCCACAATGTCAGGAACCTGCCCGAGATCGGCGACGAGCGTCGGGGCGCCCGCACCCGTGCCGATCAACAGCCTCCGGCGCTCACCATCGGCGTCGACCACCTCGAGCAGGACGAGCGCGGTGCGGTCCCCGAGGGGATGACGGCAGAGCACATGCAGCGGCTTGCCCGGCGCGTCCCGGGATGCCGAGGAGCGCAGGCGCCACGCGCCCCAGAGCCCAGCCACGCCCATCGCCAGCGCGGCCACCATCTTCCACGGGGACGGGTCCGACACCTCGGTCTCGTGGAGGGCCACGGCAGGGGCTGCGCCAAACAGGCGAGTATAGGTCTCCGGCTCCCCGGGCTCGTCGGCCAACCCAAGGGACGCGACAAGCAGCAGGCCGATCATCCGGCGTCGCGCTCGAGCGTCTCACCATCCAGCTCGACGATCTTCAGCGCGACGCGGTCCTTGACCACCACCATCTCGCCTCGCGCCAGCACCCGACCTCCGACCACCAGCTCCACCAGATCGCCAATGCCTCGATCGAGCTCGACGACGTCGTCGTGGTCCAGGGATGCGAGCTCCCGGATCGTCATACGCGCCCTGCCGAGAACAACCACGACCTCGACTGGAAAGTCCTGGAGAAAGCCCACGCCCTTGCCGAATGACATGATAAGACTCCTGTACACCAGCCGCTATCGGTCGCCCTCTTCAGGACTTGAGGGGGAATCGAGGCGGTGCTTCACGCGGAACGAGCGCAGGCCGCCGCTGGTCCCCGGCTCACCGAAAAAGACGCGCCGATCCGAAACGCAGCCGCAGGTCTCAGCCAGCGCCCCGAGCGGCAGTTCGTCGCCGACCTTGAGCGCTTGAAGCCGTCGAACGGGGACTTCGAGTCGAGCGAGCTCGATGGTTAGCTCCAAGCGTACATCCAGCACCCGGTCGAACTTGGGGACCCGGCGGCCGAGGGCCGGTTTTCTGGGCTGTTGCGGCGGCGCCAGGGTCTCGACCACCGCACTCGGGAGCGCCACGAAGATCCTCCCCTGTGCGTCGTTGCCGCTGATCTCGAGCTCGACGATGGCGTACGCGGTCTCGGGGGCGACATCGGCGCAGATGCGCCGCGAGCAGGCGACGGCCGCGGGGCGCGTCGCCAGCGGGTTC
The DNA here is from genome assembly GCA_947483545.1 of Deltaproteobacteria bacterium. The sequence continues at coordinate 18,712 of CANKNP010000041.1, forward strand.
GCCCCCGACCAGGATCCGCTGATGGCGTCCGCGACCTCGCGGGAGATGCGAGCGCCGATGGTCTGCTCGACCTCTGTGACCACGCCCGCCCGGGGCTTCGACGTCTGCTGCTCGCCCTCACCGAACAGTCTTCCCATGAGATGGCTAAGAAGTCGGCGTTCAAAGATGATGTATGCCGGATTTGCAGCCCCGACGATCGAGCTGGCGCACCAAAGCGCGGCGTCGGCGTACCGAGCCCCTGTACACAGGTCCCCGAGCGTCGTGAGGGTGACCGCCGCGACGCTGGTGGGCGAATCGACGCCTGTTCGCGTCGTGAGCTGGCCTCGGAGTCGCCGGGCGACGCCGCCGAACACCTCATGGAGCAGCGGCTCTGCGAGGAGGGCCTGGGCGGTCGGGCCTGGCTGAGAGGGCCCAGGGCTCATTGAATCACGAACTGCGTGAAGTAGAGGCGGCCGATCGCAGCGGGTGCGACCACACCGTTCACGCGACTGATGAGCTCGTCACGCAACCGCGTCTTGCCCTCGGCCCCCTCAAGCTCGGACCAGGTGTAGTCGCTGACTGCGGTGATGATCGAGTCCCGCAGCTGGGCAGAGCGCAAGGCCAAGCCCGGGGCGTCGTCCGCGTCGGTTTCGATCTGGACTTCCAGCCGCAGCACGCGCCCGCCGGCGCCGCCGCGCAGGTTCACCGTGAGCGCGCCCAGGTTCGTCACGGCGGTTCCGGCCGCCTCGTTCAGCGTGACCGCTCCATCCGGGCCGGTGCTGACGGCTGCCGCCCCATGCGCCTCCGGCGCCGCCGCAGCCTCCTCGACGGGCTCCTCGGCGGCTTCTCCGCCGAGGCCCCCGGAGAAAAGGGCGCCACCGAAGCCGGCCCCCAGGCCCAACAGCAGCGTCACCACCGGGATGATCAGGCTGCGGGCCGAGAACCCGGAGCGGGGTCGGGTTGCGGCGGCCGGGGTTTCTTCGATCTTGACTCCGATGGCTGGCGGGCTCATCTGGCGGCTTCCTGCACATGAACTCCGGGGAGAGGGGTACGATGCTCGCCTATCGGACGTCCCCCCGTAATCTTTAGCGACTCCGCAGCGCTGGTCGGGCGTGGCCCCCCCCTCGGGCTCGCGAGTCCCTGTTTTGAAGTCTTTTGCCGAGGGCCTCAAGAACGAGGGGCAGTGACCGAAGAGCCGTCGTGAGGTTGGACCGAGAGTGATCCCGCGTGGCTACAATCGCTGTGATGGCGATCGACTCGTTGAAGGCATGACCCGGGAGGATGTCTACGAGCGATTTTCCCGCCGAATCGTGCAGTTGGCGCGAAGGGTCGCGGACAGGGCCGGGCAGAGCGGTGACGTTCCCGCCGAGGATCTCGTCGGCTATGGCGCGCTGGGGCTGCTGGAGGCCTTCGACCGGTTCGAACCGAGCCTTGACGTCGACTTCTCCAGCTACGCCTCCTACCGCATCCTGGGGCAGATGCTCGATGCTGAGCGTCGCGCGTCCGGCGTCACGCGCCGGCAACGACAGGTTTCACGTGAACTGGCGGTGGCCACCGCCAAGTCGCGCGAGGTGCTCGGCCGAGAGCCGGGTCACGCAGAGATGGCCGCTCACCTTGGTGTCGACATGGATACGTACTGGCGCCTTCGCGCCCTCGCCCTTCCCGCGACCCGCGAGTCGTCCTCCGCCTTGAACGCAGACCCGAGGCTCGGCGTGGAAGAGGCCGTGGGCCCGCGCCGCATGATGGAGGCCGATGCCCGCGCCGCGTTGCGCACGTCGATCCTGGCGCTCCTGCCCAAGGAGCGCCAGGTCGTGCTGCTCTACTACTCGCGGGACTGCTCCCTGGCGGAGATCGGGGCGGTGCTGGATGTGACCCCCTCCCGCGTGTCGCAGATCATGGCGAGCGCGCGGGTGAAGCTGCGCAAGGCCATCGGGATCGAGGTGGGGGTCGACTACAGCGCGGACATGGAGGGCATGTTGGTCGAGCCTCCGGCGAACTCCCGTGCGTGATCTCTACACGTCCTTCACCGGCGCATCGGCGGCTTGGCGCCAGCTCGAACTGATCGCCAACAACGTGGCGAACACGCACACCCAGGGCTACCGCGAGCAGCGTCAGCGCTTCGAGCTCGTTGGGGAGACGTCGGTGAAGGCGTCGGGCGCGACGTACAACCGGGAGGATGGGGCGCTTGCAACCGACGGCGTGGCAACCCACCTCGCGCTGCGGGGGGAGGGCTTCTTTGCGCTCGCGGACGGCACGGCCACGCGGGATGGTGGGTTCAGGTTCGACACTGAGGGGCAGCTTGTCACAGCCGAGGGTACCCCGGTGCTGACTGAAGGCGGGCCCGTCCAGCTTGATCCAGGCGAAACGATGACGGTGTCTCCCGAAGGCCTGGTGA
>CANKNP010000042.1 GCA_947483545.1 Deltaproteobacteria bacterium
GATCAGCCGGACGCGGATGCAGCAGATCGCGGAGACGATCTCAGGGGTCGAGCAGCCCGCGAGCCTCTCAGCGATCCAAGCGGAGATCGACGCGCAGATCGAGCGCGAGGGCCTCCAAGAGCTGATCCGCACGGACTTGAACGATGACGGCCTGCGCCTCTCGCTGAACTCCGGCCTCGTCTTCGACTCGGGCAGCGGCACCATCCGCGCAGAACAGGAGCCCACCGTAGACCGTATGCTGCAGACGCTGGTGCCCTACGCGGGCCAGTACGGCTTCGCGGTCGAGGGCCACACGGACAGCACCCCGGTGGTCAGCGGCGGGGCCTACGCGTCGAACTGGGAGCTCTCCGCCGATCGCGCCAACGCGGTGCGCTCGCACCTCGAAGGGGTGGGCGTAGAGCAGAAGAACATCCGCGTCGAGGGCTACGCGGACACCGTACCCTTGAAAGAAGAGAGCCTGACCGGGCTCACCCCCGAGGAGCGCCTCGCCCGTCACCGGCGCGTGGTCGTGAGGATCTACTGATGAAAGCTCTTGTTCTCCTCGTCGGTCTGGCGTACGCGGCCCCCGCCGTCCCCACGCGGCAGATCCCCCCTGAGGTGCTCGTGGAGCTGCAGCTCCTGGAGAACCGCTTTGAGGTGGCGCTGGCCACCGACTGCGATTCGGGCCTGTGCTACTCGAAGGGCTGCGTGTGGCTCGATCACGCCGTCGCGGACCGGCCACGCGCAAGCTCGATGCCGGGGCTCGGCGCGGAACCGGGGCCCAGCGCCGGCGACGCGCAGCAGTACCTGACCCAGGTGCAGTGTTCCTTCGCGAACGAGAGGGCGCTGCCCAACGCCACCGCCCAAGCGCTGGTGCGACGCCTCCAGACCCGACTCACGCGCGGGTGGACGGTGGTGACGGTGGACCACGAGGTGCTCCCACCCCTGGTCGCCGAGGTCCCCGTAGAGGTCGAGCCAGAGGCCGAACCGGAGCCTCCGCCGCCACCCCCCGCGCCTGTGGCGTGGACCGCCGCGGACGCCGTCCACGAACTGTGGAACACGCTGCTGCCAGACTTCTTCTGGATGATCGGCCTGGGGCTCGTCACCTTCGCCGCGACCCTGCTGATCTGGGCATGGCGTCGGGTCGGTCGGGCCTCGGTCGAAGAACAGGCGCTGCTGGCTGAGCTGCAGCAACCCGAACCCCCTCCGCCCGCTCCAACGCCGGTCAGCGCCGAAACCACCGTCGAGGAGGAGGACCGTGCGTTCGTGGCAGCGCAAGAGGCCAACTGGAAGGCCACGCTGCAGGCCATGGATCCCGCACGCCCCGACCCCCAGCTTCAGGCCCTCGTCCGCGAGCGGCTCCGCGCGGGGGACCTCCCGCTCCTGGCCAAGGCCGTGCTCCGGTTCCCCGACCACTTCCCCGCGATCTTCCCCAACGACGGCGAGACCGCCACCGCCAAGCTGGAGCTCGCCGAGCTCCTCCAGAACGTGGACGCCGCGACCCTGCCCGGCGATGTCGCGTTCTTCACGGCGCTCCAACGGCACGCGCTCGCGGCGACCCTGACCTCGCAGCCCGACGCCCGCATCGTACGCAGCCTTCGCGAAGACTTCGGCGCGGCGGGGCTTGTGGAGCTCATCAACCAGCTGCCTGCCCGGATCGGCGCGCTCCTGTTCGCCTTGAGTCCGCCCTCGGAGCAGCACGAGATGGTCCGTCTGCTCGCCGTGCCGCAAGCAGCGGGGCTCTGCCACCAACTGCTCCGCTCCAACCGGATGGATCCCAGCGAGACCCGGGCCCTCTTCGAGGTGCTCCGCGGTACCCGGGGCGAAGGGGTCGGCGCGCCGGTTGCGCCCACCGGGCCCGCCAGCGAGATCACCGATCGCGGCGTGACCTTCGATGCGGCGGGTGCCGTGTCCGTGCTGCTCTCGAGCCTGCCCGCCCAGGATCGCGTGGAGCTTTTCGACGACGCCCTCCGCCGCACCCATGGCAGCCTCCCCGCATGGACCCGCGGCATCCTCACGGCCGACATGCTCTTCACGCTGTCTCGCGAGGCGCGGGCAGACCTGCTGTTGGAGCTCGACACCGAACCTCTCGCGGCCTGGCTCTCCCTCGTCGATTCGGACGCCCGAGCACGCCTGCTGGAGGGGCTACCCGACTCGCTGCGCGTCTCGATCCAGGCGGCATCGGTGTTCCCGTCGCGGACCCGCCAACTCAGCCTGGCAGGCCGAGGCCGACGGGAGCTGGCCCGGGGCCTTCAGGGGCAGCTCGCCCGGGCCCGGATCCCCTTCGAACGTGCGGTTGGCAGCGACGCGGTCGCCCCCATCGACGACCCAGCGGAAGCGTGATGCCGCGCGCCCTTGTTCTGCGCCTCAGGTGCGCCCGCCTTGTTCCGCGCCTCAGGTGCGCCCGCCTTGTTTCGCGCCTCAGGTGCGCCCGCCTTGTTCCGCGCCTTGCCCTTGCGCTCTTGGCCGCGTCGTGCTCCAAGGTCGGCATCTACGACGTGGCTGCGGGGTTCACTCAGGCCGATGTCTCCTGGTTCGCCGAGGAAGAGACGCTGTTCATCTTCTACCGTGTTGAAGCTGCGCAGGGCCTCGGAGATCCAAGCGTCATCGACATCACCTACAACACCGATGACGAGTGGGTGGACTGGACGCCGCTCACCGACCTCGCACCCGTACACACCCACCTGCCGGTGGACTGCGGCGCGACGAGCATGTGTGGCAGCATGAGCCTGCACGTACCGAAAGAGCCGCGCCAGGTGCAACTCCGGCTGCGGTACCACCGCGACGGGGAGCTGGCGCTGGACGCGGACACGGTGTTCAACGTGGTCGGCGTCGGGGATCCCTGGTCCAACCGCAGCTACATCGTCTACGGCGTGCTCGATGCGTTGAACGAACGGGTGCAGTGGCGTGGCAGGCACCAGTTCCCCACGCTCCGAAATGAAGACGCATCGGAGCTTGGCCTGAGGCGCGACCTCCGCATCGCGGACGAGGCGTACGGCACAGCCACGTTTGCCACCCCCGACAACCCGTACGGATACGGGGTGGACTGCCCCACCGATTTCGAGGCCACCGGCCTGCCCCAAGTGGAGACGAACGAGCGCGCCGTGTTTGACGCCGAGGATCTGCCGATCGAGGCCTCGGACGCCTCGACGATCTGCGCGCAGGCCACGGTGACGGACGCCACCGGCACCTTCACCACGGCCGCCATCGCGCGGAAGAACCCCGAGGTGCGCGCGGCTTTTCCAGAGCTTCGGAGCCCGATCCGCGAGGCGACACCGCTGCAGTTCTTCCTGGAGCCCTGCGACCGCGTCATCTCCGCCGAGCATGAGGCGATGCAGAGGCAGCGCTTGCAGCTGGGAAACCTCGCCTCTATCTGCACCGACGACTGGGAGTCCCCCGGGTTCCGCGACGAGCTGGTGACCGCCTTCAGCGACGCGGTCGAGGCCGCGCGCCCCGACGGCGAGGACATGCTCCTGGTCGTTGGCATCCACCAGGACGAGGAGGGGATGGCCGAGCTCGTGGAAGACGCCCTGGCCGAGGTCGTGCCCGAGGAGCGTCTCCAGGCCTCCCCCCGCTTGGCAGGCGCGTTCGTGTTCGACAGCGATGGCGCCGGGCTGACGCTGCCCGAGATCGAGCCATCGACGCTGTGGTGCCCGACCACCGTGTTCGAGGACGACGAGGAGCTCCCCAGCAACGCGAACCTCACCTGCGCGATCGCGCCGGACAACCCCGATCTCGTGCTCGGCCCGATCAGCTTCGGCGTGCTGCCGATCCTGCCGTCGCGAGCTCAGTACCTCGACTTCATCGACACCTACTCCGATGCCCAGGCGGGCGAGGTCACGTCGCTCAGCTTTCGCACCCCCGAGTTCTCCACCACGGCCGATCACATCCAGGTGGGCGACTATGGCGTTGCCACCTTCCTGAACGACGAGCTGATCACGCCGGACGCGGACGACGCCTTCTCCTATTGCATCACCGAGGAGCCCTACGTCTTCGTGTTCCGTTCGGAGTTCATGCAGACCGAACAGTTCGAGCGGCTGGTCTGGCGGGGTTGCAGAGACGGTTCGATCTCTGCGGATTTCTGCGCCTATGCCGGACTCGGGATCCTGCCGATTGAGCTCCTGCCACAGTGGCACCAGATCTTCGGCGAAACGAGCTACGAGCTCGGGCTCGGTTGGGACTTCCCGTTCCTGCTGCACATGGAGTACGAGACCTCCGCGGCCGGGTCGGTGACCGCCTTCGGGCTCTCCGTCCCGTTCGGCATCGCCACCAACGGCGAGTCCTACCTCGCCACCTCGATGTGGACGACGGAGACCTTCTCCCTGGAGGAGGCGCTCACCCAGTGCACGCGGTTCTGCGACCACCCCACCTTCGACTCCGCGGGGGTGTACCAGGTGACCGCCACGTTCCGGTTCACCTACCCCAACTCCTGCTACCTTCCCGAGTTTCCAGAGCTCGGAGACTCGGGGTTCCCCCTTGATCCGTAGCGTTCGCGACTCTGGGTTGCCCACGCTCCCAACAAGGGGGCGACTTCGCATCTTCCCTCCCCCCACCGGGGGGAGGTGCCCGAAGGGCGGAGGGGGGTTCGTGAACATCCCCGCGGAACATCAACTCTCCCCTCCGTGTCCTCCGCGTCCTCTGTGGTGGTCCTCTGCCTCGCTTGGCACTGGCGAGGCTCGGTGACCCCCGCAACCCTCCTCCTCCTCGCCCTGACCCCCGCCTTCGCCGCGGAGCCCGTCCCGACCGAAGACGCGCCCGTCGACGATCCATTGGCGAAGCATCGTACGCCGTTCCCGGAGCTCGCTGAGCGGACGATCGGCACCGCTTCGCAGCCCGTGGAGTTCAACTGGCGGCGTTCGACGGCCCAAGTGGCGATCACCGGGGACCAACTGTACGAGCTCAACAACTTCAACAGCCTCCGCGTCGGCCTTCTGGGCCGATTCCCGAGCGGAAACCTGATGGTCGAGCTCGGCGCGAGCTACGTCTGGACCTGGGACACCCCCAGCAGCGAGCTCCTCGCCCTCACGCCGTATCGGCAACCCGGGCGCCCGGACCGTATGGAGATCGACTTCAACGTCGGGCTCCCACTGGCCGAGGGCGTCGTGACCCTGGCGCCACGCTTCCTGCCCGCCCTCCAACTCGTCCTCAACGGCTACGTGGGCCTCCGCTATCTGTTGTACCCCGACGGCTTCGCGGGTATGAAGGCCGGCAAGGTGGTCAGCTCCATCTTTGCACCTGCGCTCAGCCAGGACGAGATCGACAACCTCGACGACCGCCGACTCGATGCGATGAAGGTGGACTCTGGGCGCTACGGGCTCCTGGTCGACATCGGGAACGACCTGTACTTCAAGCAAGGGTTCTTCCTCTCTCCCCGCGTCATGTTCGCTGTGCCGCTCCTCGCGCCCGTCAACGACACCGACTTGCTCCTTTGGGGCGACTTCTCCCTCGCCATCGGGTTGGCCCGATAGTGCTCACACCCTGGCTGCTGCTCGTCGCCCTGGCCCTCGCCGGGCCCGAGCGCGAGCCGTCGGACGCTACCGTCGTGTACTACAACGCGCGCATGGCCCTGCGCGAGGGGCGCCCCCTTGAGGCGGTCCAACTCTGGCTCCTCCGCAACGCAATGGAGAACCAGGACGGCCGGGTGTCCCCACACGACGCCGACTTCCGCTCCGTCACCTGGGCCGCCCTTGGGGAGCTCGGGATCTGCCAGGACGGGTACGCGAAGGACTTGGACGGCGCCGGGTTGTGGCCCCTCGCGCTGCACAACCAGGTGGTGCGTAACTTGGGCCGGAGAAAGCCGGCAAAGCGCCATCGACCGTTCGCTGCTTTTGAGGTGAATCGCCAGCAGCGATACGTCTCGATCACGGATGTGCTCGGCTCCCGGGAGTTGGCGACGCTGAAGCTCTCGCGCGGCCGGTGCGCGCGCCCGCGTCTCGCGCTCCTGGCCGCCGGCGAGTCCCTGACCGCCAAGCTCACGGATCGCCAGGTCGCGGCCCGACTACTCCGGTTCCTGCTGGAGCGGGCGCGGTCCACCTTGGCCGAGGGGCGGGTCCACGGCCTGGCAGCCATCGACGCGCGGCTCTTCGACATCGACCTGCAGCTCACCGCGCTGGCCGCCAAAGAGGCTCGAAAGGAAGCCCAGGCAGAGGCTCGGCGGGGACGCGAGGTCGGCCTGACCCGTCCATCGGTCACGGCGATGCGGGATGAGGCGCCGACCACCACGCTGGACCCTGGCTCCGTGGCCGCCCGCGTGCTGCGCGCTTGCGTGTCCTGGCCAACGGCCGAGTGGATGGCCCTCTCGCCCGACCGCCGCCTCTACCTCTTCTCCCAGGCGCGGGCCTATGGTGAGGATCCGGTCGCGTTCGAGGCGGTGGGCTTCGGCATCGTCGATCAGCTCCTCGCGAGCGGGCAAGGTGCAGAGGCGGAGGCCTGGATCGGACAGCTCGCCGCCGCCGGAGGACCGGAGACCCGCAGGGCTACCTGGGAGGGGAGCCGGGGGCAGGCGCTGTTGGCCCTCGACGAGGATGCTGGATTCAACGAGCGCTCCGTCATCGCGCTTCACCGCGGGATTGACCAGCTTGAGCGTGGCCAGCTGATGGACGCACTCCGGTCCATCGCCTTCGCGAGGCAGCACGCCCACGCATCCGCGACCGCAGGCGAGCTGGAAGGCCTGAGCCTGCGGTGGCTATCGTACGTCGCCGCCCAGTTTTCCATCAGCCCGGGGCTGCTCGTGACCCTGCAGGAGCTGGTCCCGCGCCAGGACTACGCGATCATCCTGGAAGATCTGATGTGGAGCGCGGCGTTCCATGCGGACAAGCGCTCGTTCGACGATGGCTTTGCCCACCAGGTGCGGCGCGGCGCGCTGGAGCGGCGGCTTGTACTCCTGGCCCCGCTCGCGGCGGGTGACGTCGCCCGGTTCGCCGCCGGGATCCAAGCCGGTCTCGTCGATTCTCCAGATGAGACCCTGCGTTTCCTCGACCAGATGGTCCAGCGCCTGGAGCTGGAGGACGCAGGCGTGCGCACGGCGCAGCTCGGCACGCTTGGCAGCCTGCGCAAGCTCCTCACACCCTTCGCTGCTGCCGCGCAAGACACGGGCCGCCAAGGCAGGACGGCCGCGCTCCTGATGGCGCGAACCCAGGCGATCGCGGAGGGTCTGGGTGGCCTGTCCGAGACGAGCGAACGGGATCGGGCTCGGTCGCTGGCGCCTGATGGAGAGGTCTACGCGGGCAGTATCCGCCTCGCACCTGCGGATCCCCTTCCCTGGCCCTTCCACGCCTCGGACCCCTCCGCCCCGTCGGTGTTTACGCCGCTGGAGCTTCGACCCGAGGAATGGCGCGATGCCTCCGCCGAGCTGGTGTTCGGCTGGAGCATCCGCGGGTGAATCCCACGCGTGCCCAGGCGATCGCTGCCAGACGGAAGGCGCTTTCAGCGCAGGTCGCCCGGAGACGCCAGCGCCCGGGCAAGGACGAGCGACCTCGCCGGAAGTGGCTCCTGCTCCTTCTGCTGCTCCTGCTGCTCCTCCTCCTCTGCCTGCGATGCGGATGCGTGCAGCCAGCGCCGTTGGCCTTGCCGACGTTGCCGGAGGCGTCGATAGCCACCCCTGCCCCGGCCCCGCCCGAGCCCCCACCCAGTCGGGTCCCGCGTCGGGATCGTCCGCGCTTCAAGATCACAGCACCGGAGCCCTTGCCCTGGCTCGCCTCGTTCCGTCTGCAGGTCGCCGCGCGCAGCCCCCGCCTGGCCGAGTGCTTCACGGGGGTCACCCGCCCCGGCGCGCTCAAGTGGACCGCGGCGGTGGAGCCGGTCCACGGGCTGGTGTCCGACCAGGTGCTCGAGCCCACGCTCCAAAGCGACGATTTGAACCGCACCCAGCGCGCGTGTGTCCTCGGGGTGCTCGCCGATCCGCCCTACAAGCTCGACGCCGGGGAGTCACCCTCCACGCCATCGAAGATCGGGATGGTGATTGAGTTCTGATGCGTGATACCCCGGCTCGGGATTTCCATGCTGCTGACTGCCCTGCTCCTGATCCTCTCCCCGACAGTGGCTTGGGCCGCGCGGGAACCCTTCAACGAGGTGCTCGACAACGAGGTCCTCCCTGCTCGCGCCACTGAGCTTCAGAGCCGGATCACCGACCGGCTCGGGCCGGTCGGCGAGACGATGTGGTGGTGGGGGGCCTCGTTCGGCCTGTCCCCCACCGTCGAGCTGGTGCTGCCCGCTGAGATCGGGGTGTCCCACGTGGACGGCACGACGCGATTCAAGTGGTTCGCGGCCGAGCTGCGATGGCGGATCGCGCCCCCGGGTCCACCCCCCGGCCCGGGTCACCCGGTGCCGCTGGTCCGCCTGTCGGTGGAGCGCAGCATTCTCGGCAATACGCTGAAGGGGGGCGGGGACATCATCGTGGGGACCGACCTGTCGAAGGCGCTTCACAGCTCCGTGATGGCGGGCGGCACGGTGGTGAGCAACGGCTCGGCGGCCAACCTGCACGGCGGGCTCGGCATCACCGGGAACGTCACGCCCGCGCTGCGGATCGGGGGGGAGGTGTTCGGCGACCTGCCAGTGCTCCCAACAGGGACCGGGGCGACGCTCGGGGTCGGCCCTGACGCGAGCCTGACGGTCGGGGCCTTCTGGATCACGGCCGGTACGCTCATCGGCGTGGGAAGCGGCCGGGCGTACGACGCCTCGGTGCGGATCGCCTGGGGGATCGAGCTCTGACCCCCCCGATTTCCACGGCCGTCTCACGGCCAGCGCGACCGACTCACGATGGCCCCGAGGCCGCTCGCTCCCCAAAGAACCCCGCCGCTGCCACGACCGCCTCGGCGTCCCCTTCGACGACCCCGGGCGCACCGCCCCGCCCGTGCAGCGCCCCGCCCCAGCGCATGTTCAGGAATTCCGCGCACAGTCGCACGGTGTCGATGAGCGGCTGAGCGCGCTCGCGATCCCCGCTGGTCGTGACCAGCCACAGCGTTTTTTCCGCCATCGACGCGCGGAAGGGCACATCCGGCACCCGCATCCACGCGCTCCAGTGCTCCAGGTAGGTCTTGAGCGAGGCGGGTAGGCTGTACCAGTAGACCGGGGCCACAAAAACGAGGTCCGTCGCGGACAGCGTGGCGTCGAGGAGCAGCGCGAGGTCTCCCTCCGGCGCCGGATAGCTGCCGATGGTGTGACGCTGGTCCACGAAGGGAGGAAGGTTCAAGCTGGCTAAATGGTGCCAGGCCTGGGGTACGGAGGTTGGCAGGGCGGCCGCCGCGCGCCTCGCGAGCCACTCGGTGTTCCCGAGGTGACCGGGGGCCCGGACCGAGGCCACGAAGAACGAGAACGCGCGAGGATCAGCCATCGGGCGCGCTTATGCCGCTCGGCTTGCCACGCCGAACGCGCGGGTGCTACGTTGCAACGCGAGAGATCTCCCCTGGACGCTGCGCCGCCGCTCGCTGAAGGTCGATACAAGCTCCGCGCCATCCTCGGCGAGGGGGGCATGGCCATCGTGTACCGCGCGCATGACACGCGGCTGGACGTGGAGAGGGCGATCAAGGTGCTGGCGCCGCGGTTTGCGGCCCGACCGGAGATCCGGGCGCGGTTCGAGGCGGAGGCGCGCACCATGGCGAAGCTCCACCACCCGCACATCCTGGGTGTTCACGATGTCGGGCACGACGGGGACCGCGTGTTCATCGTCATGGAGCTGCTGGAGGCCGGCAGCCTCGTGGATGTCCTGAGAGAGGATGGTCCGCTCGATGTCCTTGATGCTTGCGATGGTGTGCTCCAGATCCTCTCGGCGTTGAAGCTCGCGCACAGCCGTGGCATCGTGCATCGCGACATCAAGCCGCACAACGTGTTGATCGGGCCAGAAGGTCAGTTCAAGCTCGCAGACTTCGGGATCGCCCACGTCACGGAGGCGGACCGTGCGGTGACCGGCACCGGCATGGCGATGGGCACGCTCGGGTACATGGCGCCGGAGCAACAGACGAACGCGAAGATGGTGGATGGACGGGCCGATTTGTACTCCGTCGCAGCGACGATGTACGCGCTGCTCAAGAGCCGGGAGCCGTTCGAGCTACACGCGGCCGACCACCAGGACGAGCTGTTCGCCGGGCTCCCGAGCCCCATCGTCCGGCTGTTGAAGGGCGCGTTGCGCCGTCGGCCAGACGATCGTTACCCGGACGCCGACGCGATGATGGCGGCCGTGCGCGCAGCGAGAGAGCAACTTGTACCACCCAAGTCTGGCGCCTCGGCGCCGCAGGCCGGGCCGGGTCGGGAGCTGGAGCTCTCCTCGCACACGTTCGCTGTCGCGCGGACCGGCCCGCCCGCGTTTGGCGTCCCGGAGCCCGACAGGACCGAGGAGAGCGGACGATTTCCGAAGCTCGCTTCCGTGCCCAACGGGCTCCAGGGCACGTTGCCTGGCCAGAAGCCGGCCGACCCGGAGGGTGGCTGGACCTCTCTGCGGCTGTGGGGCGGGATCGGCGCCGCGCTGGTGATCCTCTGCATCCTCGGCCTGAGCAACCTCTCGACCGGCGAGGTCCCGGTCCCGCCGCCCGTGACGGTGGCCAAAATCGACGTTCCGGCCAAGGTCGAAGCTCCAGAGCCCGAGACCTCCGTCGCGCCGATACCGGACGTGCCCATCGTGCCGCCAAAGGTCGACGTGGTGGTGGAGATCGAGGACCCAAAGCCGAAGACGAAGACGCGGGTGATCCGCCCCCCCGAGCCGGTGGTAGTCGCCGTCTTGGCAGAGGTGCCGATCGACCCGAGCGCGTTGACGGATCCGACGGCGATCCAACAGATGGCAGCGAGCGTGCTCGGCCGGACGTTGCCGCAGGTCGGAGCCTGCGCGGAGAGGCGGCGGGAATCCAACCCCCAGTGGAGCGGGCGCTGGGAGCTCACGCTCACGGTGCTGCCTCAAGGGATCGCGACCGGCGTGACCGTCAAAGCGCTCGACGCCCCAGACGCCGTGTTCGAAGGCTGCGTGATGGGAAAGGCCGAGAAGTGGCCGTTCAAGACGATCTCGGTGGCGACGGTGGTGACGCGGACGTATTCGTTTGCGGCGCCGTAGGGCCGCCGCCTTCCACCTGGAACGGTGCGGTTAGGGGCCCGCCCGGCTCCTACCCCTCGCTCAACGCCCCCGTCACCACCCCAACCCCCGCCAGATACTCCTCGGAATCCACCCCCGCGACCGTGAGCAGCGTGGCGCCGAACACATCCGCGCTCAAGCTCTCGCCGTTCTCTTCGTCGATCTCCCCGGTCTCCAAGTCGATATTTTTCCCATAATAATAGGAGTCCAAACCGCCGATGACCCGCCCCCCGGTCACCCCGGGCCCGACGACCATCGCTGAGGTGTACGGCCAATGGTCTTTCCCCGCCCCCGCGTTGAGCTGTGGCGTGCGGCCCATCTCGGAGAGCACGACCACCACGGTCTCGTCCAGCAGCGTCTCTTCGGTCTCGCCGGGCAGGGCCTTGAGCGCGTCGAACAGGTCGAGCAAGCCTTGGAACAACATCTCGAAGTTGGTCGATTGGGTCACATCGTTGTTGATGTGGGAGTCCCACCCCAGGTAGTCAAACTGGGTGGTGACGCAGCGCGTGACGCCCAAGGAGAGCAAATCCACGGCGAAATTGGCCTGCTCCTGGAAGCTGGCGCTGGCGCTCCAATCCACGACGCTGCCAAGGCCCTTGAGGGTGGCGGCGCGGTCCAAAGCGCCCTGGTAGGCGATCGACTGGGCCGCCTGACTCCCCGCATTGGCGGCCGCAGCGTAGGCATCCACGCGACGCTGCATGTACGCGTCCATCAGGGCCTCGCCGCGCACGCTGGGGGCCCGCGTGGTCTGGTCGCTCCACCCGATGATCGACCGGTCGAGCATCGCCGCGAGCTGACCCGACGTGCCCGTGCGCGTGACGTACGCGCCGAAATTGCCCGGGAACGAGGGGCCCGCCGCGATCACCTGGGGCAACGGGTACGAGGTCCCGACAACCCCGGCAGCGATAGCACCCCAGTCAGAGCCATCCTGGCGGGTCGAGCCAGTCATCATCCATCGCAGACAATTTTCATGCGCGACGCTGGGCGAAAGAATGCCGTTGAAAATGAGGGAGCGAGAGGCATAGCGCTCAAAAAACGTCGAGACGGCGGGCCGAAGCGCGTTGTCCACATAGGTGAGATCGCCCACCGACGCGATCTGCGAGGACCGCTCCATGTCCACCGCGACGTTGCCAAATTCGGTGGCGAAAACGCGGGTGGGATCCCAACCCCCGTAGTTCACCACAAAGATGAACTTGCGGCGGTTGCCGGTCCCAGACGCGGCTGCCAGCGCGCGATGGACAGGCAGCGCGGTCACTGCGAGGGTGCCAGCGGAGCGGCAGAGAAAATCGCGGCGCTTCATAGGCTCTCCGTAGGACGAGCGGGGTGGGTGGCCATCAGTAGAGCAGGAATTCGGGGTCGCGCAACAGCACGCTCAGGACGCCGGCCCAAGCCGCGGCAGGGTCGCCGTCCACGTCGTACAGGTCCGACCACAGCGCGAGGTTGGCGGCGACCTCCTCGCCATCGGCAGCGATCCGCTTGCCGAACAGCCGAAGGTGGAGGAGCTGCACCTGGGCCGCCATCGCTTCGGGGTCGCTGGTCGGGGTGGTGGTGACGCCCACCTCGGTGAACAATCGCGCTTCGCTTGGGTTGGTCCGATCTTCGTTCACAACGTACCAGGCCGCCGCCTGGGCGAGCCGCTCGTGAACGAGCACCATCGTCGCAGTGGCCTCGGAAGCCGGCCGGGTGGAGAACACCCCGTCCACACCGCCTGCGAGGGTCCGAACGCCGTACGCGTCCGTCTGCATCATGTCGAAGCCCTGGTAGGTGAACCGGAAGCCCGTGATGTCTTCGATCATCGAAGCGAGCTGGTCGGGAGAGACCAGTTTGCGGGAGGGTGCCGAGAGGGAGAGCGCCTCCTGGTACTCGGGCGTGCCGGCCGTCGCGAGGAACAACGAGCGCAACGTCTGACCGTTGGCCAGGAAGGTCTCGCGCAGCGTCGTCAACCGCTCGGTGTCGTCGAGCGTCACGGTGCGCTGGGTCATCTTCTCGAAGACCTGCTGGGTGATGCACTCGGCGAGCTTGGGATCGGCGGCGATCTGACCGCCCAAGTCATCGAGCGTGTAGCCGGGCTGCCCGTAGTAGCCGGGCGCGACCTCTGTCGTGGTCTGCCAGGTCTCCTCACGCTCGGGGTGGTAGGAGCTGGTGTCGGACTTGCTGTTGTAGTCCACGAAGTAGAAGCCCCAGAGGTAGCTGCCGAGCGGGTCGAGGCTGTAGTGACACGCGACGCAGCCCTCGTTGGTCTTGAGCGCGTCGTTGACGGCGGCGTCATCGAGCAGGTTGACGTTTCGGTCAAAGTCGATGGGCTTCGACAGGTAGTCGGTGCACAGGAGGATGCGACTGAGGGCGTTCGCCCTGCCACGGTTGGAATTGCTGCCGTTCGATTGGTAGCGCCACCACATGCCGTTGGTGGTGAGGATGCCCGAGTGCGGCCGCCCGTCGGTGTAGGTCGAACGCTGCCAGCCTTCTGCGCCCTCGGGATAGGCGATAGGCCACGTGGTCGCCAAAAGCTCGTTCGACATGGTCCAATCTGCGGTCACGATCTGGGAGTAGGGCAGGTCCTGCTCGGCGATGGCCGAGAGGATTTGCAAGGGCTCGTCGCCCACAGAGGCGGCGAAGGTCGCCTCGTCGTCGGACCCGTAGTCGGAGGCGGTCACCGGGAAGGCGTCCTGACGGGTCAGGTAGATATCCGCGAAGAAGCTGCGTACCCGCTCGCCGAAGCGCGGATCCTGCAAGAACTCCTCGATGCGGAGGTTCACGGAGGCGGGATCGGCCTCGACGGCTTCGACCTCGGCGATGCTCGGGCGTACGCCACGAAGGTCCAGGCTCGCGCGCTCCAACAGGGCGACGGCGCTCACGTCATACGCGCTCATGGCCTCGACGGGGTTCGGCTCCGTCGCACAAGACAGCAGGTAAAGCAGGATCAACGCCATGGGCGGCCCTCCCAGGTCAACATGCCATCGAGGTTCGGACAGGCCTGCCCCAGGTACTCGCCCCGGTGGTAGACCGACCCGCAGCCGTCACAATCGGGCGGGAAGGTCCCGGCGCCCCAGTACTTGGGGCCTTGGAAGTCCACATCGTACCACTCGCCGGTCGAACCATCGCGGATAGAGATGGTGCCGCCGGGCTCGGGGCATGTGTTGCCCATCGCGGCGTCCATCGCGAACACTTTGTTGAACGACGCCGAGTCGAATTCCCCATCCAACCCGCCGAGCGTACCGTTCACGTACATGAGCGTGGCGCCCGAGTCGTACTGGTAGGTGTAGCCGTTCATTTGCATCGAAACGTCGGCGCCCAGCCAATCGTCCTCGTGATCCTCGCCCGTCCAGATGAAGTCCCCGGCGACCGTCCAAGCGAGGTACCGATTGGCGGAGGCGTAGTAGTCGATGTCGTAGAAGTAGGCCGAGCCGGTCTGCTCGTAGCGCTGGCCATCGGCCGTGCGGATGTCGGTCAGCCCGTAGAAGTAGCCGTAGTCTTTGTACGTGTAGGTGCCGTAGTCCACCTCGTACATCCGGTTGTAGTAGGCATATCCGTCGAAGCTCGCGCCATTGCTCGCTTCACACGTCGCGTACCAATAGTAGTAACCGTAGAGTGTCACATAGGTGTCGTAGACCAGCGGACACTCGCCATCGCCGGCCGCGAAGGCTTCATCCTGCGCGTCGAAGATGAGGCTGGGGTCGAGCCCGAGCATCTCGGACAGCACCGACTCGATGCCGACCTGCACTTGGTCCGGCGAGAGCACGACGACGTCGGTCGTGTCGGTCTCCTCGGCCAGATAGGGGCTCGGGAGCGCCTCCTCCTCAGGCGCCTTCTGTGGGGAGAGCGTGTTCTCTGGGGCACAGCCGCCAGCGGCGAACAGGAGGGCGGCGGCGATCGATCTCGGGTAGGGCATCACGAGGCTCCGGACGGGCCCATTCTACCACGCCCGCACGCGCTCAGGTGCCCGGCGCCGCACATTCCAGCCACCAGGTCAGGCGCTGCCGATCGTCGTCGGTGACGCCCCCGCGGGGGGGCATCGTCGGCGCGTCGCCGCTCGCGACGATCAGGATCAGTTGGGCAAACTCCCAGGTCTGCTCCACCGTGTCGAAGGTGATCGACTCGGGCGCGTCGTGACGGTCCGCTGCGGTGGAGGCGTGGCAGCCCTGGCAGTTATGCAGCACAAAGCTGGCGCCAAAGCTGTTCCACGTGACGACGGGCACGTCCGCACAGGCATCGTCGGGGGGAGAGTCACCGGCCGGGCCGGTGCAGGCGAGGAGGACGGCGAGCAGCACGCCGCAGGGTAACCGGCGGCGCTACTTCACCAACAGCTCAAACACCCCGACCCAGTCCAACCCTGGGGGCGTGCGCAGAAAACCCTCGGCCCGCGCCCGAAGCGTGCGGGCGGGGCCATCCTCCGGTTGGATCGCCAGGGCCTGGTCAAAATAGGCGATCGCATCGGCAAACTGGCGATTTCGATAGACCTGCAATCCACGATCGTAGTGCGCCGCCGCCGCGAGGCGCACGGGGTCCACCGCGCCCCGCTGTCCGAGCAGCTCGTAGATGCGAACCGGGCGATTCTTGCCCTTCACCCGGACGAGATCCACCTCCCGCGCCTCCACCACTGCCTTCGCGAGCGCCCAGGTGGCCTCGGTGATCAAGATCCGCGTGCCGTACTCTTTGTTGACCCCCTCCAGTCGTGAAGCCAGATTCACGGCATCCCCGATGACCGTGTAGTCCTGCCCCTGCTCGCCGCCGATGTTGCCGAGCACCATCTCGCCGGTGTTCACGCCAATGCGCACCGACAGGATCTCGCGCCCCCAACGAACCCGGAGCAGGTCCAACGCCTCGATGTGGTCGAGCGCGGACAAGCAGGCCGCAGCGGCGTGCTCAGGCCGCGGGATGGGCGCCCCGAAGAACGCCATCACGGCATCCCCGAGGTACTTGTCGATGGTGCCGCCCCGATGAACGATCCGGCGGCCGACCTCGGTAAAATACTCGTTGAGCAACCCGACGACCTCTTCGGGCTCCAGGGTCTCGGCGAGCGGCGTGAACCCGACCAGATCGGAGAACAGAACCGTCAACTCACGGCGTGTGCCGCCCAGAGCTTGCGCCTCGGGGTGATCGAGCAGGTAGTTCACGACTTCGGGGGCCAGATACTTCTGGAACGTATTCTTGATCCGGTCCCGCTCGCGAAGGCCCTCGGTCATGTGGTTGAACGCCTCGGCCAACCGACCGATCTCATCCTTGGACCGGACGGGGACGGTCACCCCCAGATCCCCGGCAGCCACCCGGCGTGCACCATCCTCCAGCTCGACGATGGGGCGCGTCAAGCGTTCGGCGATGACCGCCGCCAGCGCCACCGCGAGGCCGAGCGGGAGGAGCGCCGCGATGAAAAGCAGGATCGCGGCTTCATCCAAGAGCGCGAGGCCCACGTCCAGGTTTCGAGCGACGAGCACCGTCGCGATGGGCGTACGCTCGTCCAGTCCGGTGAGCGAAAACCGCTGCACCAGCCAGCGAGCGTCGCCCGCGATCACCTCGACAGGCGGCGCGTCGTCGGCGAGCGCGAGGCCGGCTGTCCGCACCTCCCCGGGCAGGTTGCCGGCCGTCGCACCGTCGGGTCCGACCAGCGCGAGGAGCGTGCCCTTGTCCACCAGGGCGACGTCGGAGAGCAGCTCGTCCGCCGCAACGCCTTGCACGAACGCGGCCCCGGGCACGCCGCTCGGTGCGGTCGCTCGGGCGAAGACGACGAAACATCCCGACGGCGAAGGCGGCAGCGGGGCAAGCGCGACCAGGGCCGGATGGTCCGCGCGCACGACACCGGCCGCGCGAAAACCCCGCGCGGCGTCGTAGGCTTGGGCGACCGGCGCCATGAGCATCGCGTCGCTGCCCCAGGCCGAGCCGGAAGTGCTCGCGTAGACGACGCGGCCCTTGTAGTCGGTGAGCGCAAAGAAGCCGCCGGTGGTCATGCCGGTCCAGTCCCAGGAGGCGTCGGCCAGGTCCGCGTGCAGGGTCGTGCGGCGCTCCAGATCCTGCGCCGGGCTCGCAAACCCGCTGTCCGCCTTGTCCTTGTGCGTCGCGACCCGCCGAACGACGTCGAGAACGGCGGAAAAATCGCTGGTCGTCTCAAAGGTGCGGTAGCGTAAGCGCACCGACAGGGCGAGCTGTTCCCGCGCCGCGACGAAGGCCTGCAACGCATAAGCGTGAGCGCGATCCCGGACAATCACCACGCTCACCACCGAGGTCAGCCCGATCGCCACCAACGCGAACGCGACGAAAAACAGGAGCAAGCGGCCGCGGATGGACACGCGACGGGTCTATGTCGGAGGGGGGCGGGGTGCCCGCCAGCTCGCAGCGCCCGGCCTGGCCCCCGATCCGCGCGCTCGGCGAACCTCGCTCGGCTCGGCGGTCTCTTTGCACCGTTCCTACCGGTGGAATGCGACGGTCCGTCGAAGACGCCGGGCCCGCCGCTTCCACCTGGAACGGTGCGGGAATGGGCCAGCCCGGCTCCAAGTCAAGTCCTTCCTGGGACTTCGGACGGTGTTGTTTGTCCAGCGCCCGGCCTGGCCCCCGCCCCTCACCGCGCCCACACCACCGCCCCCACGGCGACGATCACCACTGGCACCAGCGTTCGACGCAGGACTGGCTCGCTCCCACTGAACCGCAGGCAGAACGCCCCAAGCAGCAACCCCCACCACATCGCCGTACCGGCACGCCAGTAGAACCCGACGTGCTCGCTGGCGATGACCACCCGCGGATCCGGCTCCCCGAGCGCCACGCTGACGAGCCGATGCGCCGCGTACCCGAGCACGCTCCCGTGCACGAACCCGAGCCAGCCCGCCACCCGGCCCTGAGACGTCACGCCGATGCGCCCGCCGCGATCACCCGCGGGCACTCGGGATCCGGCGCGAACCGTTCGCCGGTGACCGCCCCGGCCACGGCGTGGCAACCGCCCTTGCAGATCGGCTGGTAGGCGCAATCGGCGCAGGGGCCCTCGGTCACGCCACGCTTCCAGGCCGCAGCATTGGCTTCCCCAGGCACAAAACTGCAGGCGTGTCGCGCGCCCGCGGTGTTCATCGAGACGAGCTCGACGCTCCCCGCGCAGCCCCGAAAACCGAACGCCTTCAACCGCTCGATATCGACATCGTGGGCGGCGAGGAAGGGCACGCTGGCGCAGTCGAGGCGGACGGTCACCCCCGGAAAGCGGGCCATCAACCGCTGGGCCAGCGGCCAGATCGCCAGGCGCTGTGGCAGGGTCAACCTTCTCGTATCGTAGCCGGCGAGCGCTTTTCCGACCGGCTTGAGCCGAAGCAGCTGAACATCCCGCGCACCCGCTTGCACCGCTGCGGCGACGGTCTCCTCCACTTCGTCGAAATTGTCTTGCTCCAACACCACGTTCACGCCAACACGGACCCGCTGGAGGGCGAGGCGTCGGATGGTGGCCAACGCCACCGCGCTGCCGTCGTAGCCGCGCGACGCCGTAAAGGTCGAGCCGAGCCCATCGAGGGAGACGTTCACCTGGTCAAAGCCAAACAGATCCGTGGTCGTGCCCACTCCCGACGTCGTCACCCCCACCGCGAGCCCGAGCGATCGCGCGGCGGCCGCGATGGACGCCAGATCGGGGTGCCGCAACGGCTCCCCTCCCCCCAACGCCACCCGCATCACCCCCTCCCTCGCGAGCACGCGCAGGCGCTCCTCCACGACCTCCAACGGGACATGCGCCCCTGCCGCAGACGTCTCCATGTAGCAGCTCTTGCACGGCAGCCCGCACGCCTCGGTGATCTGCAAATGCGCCTCTCTCGGCCCACCCTCCGCCTCCCCGGTCCGCACCAACGCCGATGGATCCTGCGTCAGCCGGGTCTCCCCGCCCCCGGGCTCCGGCCGGCGACGACGCGTTTGCCAGGCCTCTGCCGCCGCCCACACGCCCGCTGCCGCAACCTGGCTCCACACCAGCACATTCAAGACGTTGCCCAACGCCGAGCAGTTGGCCGCGTGACCGAGCCGGATCTCAGTGATGGCGCGGCTCATCCGACGCCCATCGCATCGAACCAGCCGGCCGCCCAGCTCACGCTCAGCACCAGCGCGACGCTCCCGGGCACCGCAAGCCAGAGCGGCACGCCTTTCGCCGCCTGCGGTCCCGCGACCGCCGCCGCTCCGGTCGCGAAAAACCACTGCCAATCGGACGCCCCCCAGGCGTACGCCATCCCCGCCGGAAGGACGCCGAGCAGGAGGAGCCCGCCGCCCGCCGCCGCCCAGGACGCGCTCCGGCCCCTGGCCTTCCATCCACCGTACAGCAGATAGAACCCAGCTAAGGCCCCCATTCCCGCAGCGATCCATGCTTGACGAGCGTGACGTCGAAGCCGCTCGACGTCGCCTATGGCGACCGCCTTCGCCCTCGCCGTCCCGGCCGGATCGACGAGCAGCGCAGCCCGTGCTTCGTCCCCTTCTGGACCATCCGTGCTCGCCAATTCCGCGGCGATCCACGCGCGCATCTCCGGAGCGGCCGGCCCCTGGGGGCTCGCCTCCAACGCCGTGCGAACAGCCTGCATCGCCGCCGCTGGGCCCAACTCCCGGTAGGTGGCGCGCGTCGTCGCGAGCACGCCCCAGCCCGCGAAGCCGTCCGCCTCCTGCGGGGCCAGGACCCGGAGGCGTGCCGAGCAATATCGGGCGTCGTCCGCCTCCAGTTCACACTTTCGATAGGCGATCAGCGCCTCGGGGTAGCGGCCGGCCTGCTCGAACCCCCTCGCGACGGACTCGGCATCGCCCGCCAAAGCCAGGGCTACCCAGGCGATCAGGGGCTCTCGCCGCTCGCGACAGTCTGCGGCGCGATGCGCGTTGGGCCCGCCATCTCCTCTGCGAGGTTCGAGAGCGTCTCAGCGTAGCACTGCTCCCAGGCGACCTGCACGGCGTTCGCGTAGTAGGGCCGGAGCGGCCATGGCGGCGGGTTCAGCGGGGTCAGGAGCGTGACGAGGGTCGAAGGGCCATCCTCGGTCTCCGGCTCCGCACGCAGCGTGATCACCGTGGTGAAACCCAGGTTTCCGAGGTGCTCGAGGTCAATCCGGTATGGCGCATCGGCGCGGGACAGGCTCACCGGGAGCCGACGGTGCAGCGCCTCGATGTCGTACCGGACCATCGCGCTCGCGCCTTCGCCGAACGTGCGTTGGCTCATCTCCCAGTCCCCGATGCACGGCACGATTTGCTGCAGGTGCTCGAAGTCGAGCAGGTACGAGAAGATCGCCTCGGGCGTGGCCTGAATGGTCGCGCTGGCTGTCACGTCGGCGTTCATGTCCGCGTACGGGCCGGCGAGGGCGGGGGCGATGTGGAAGAGGGAAAGGACTGCGAGCATGGAGAACCCCATGTAGAGCAAGCATCTTAGCGCGATTGGATTGACGCGTCAACTGGAAGGCACGAATCAGGGTGAGCAGCGGGGTGGGGGCCTTCCTGCGGTTGGCGGCCTCCAGGTCTCCCCGGCGGCGCCCGACCCGGCCATGAAGCGGCCGTGGGATCCGGCGCGCCCCAGCATCCTCATCGCTCGCCTTGAACTCCAGGCCTTGAACCTACGTAGGGGCGGCCCCCGTGGCCGCCCGGTTCAAGGCCCCGCCATTTCCCGTCACCCGTAGCCCGTAGCCCGTAGCCCGTAGCCCGTAGCCCGTAGCCCGTAGCCCGTAGCCCGTAGCCCGTAGCCCGTAGCCCGTAGCCCTCCCCGATGCCCCCCCCCTGGGCACGCCCTTGCCCACGATCTTGACCCCTCCAACCTCTACAACTTCTCCACAAGCAACGCCGCGCTCACCCCCTGGGAATCCGCTTTCCCATCACCTCGCCCCAAAACCCGCCTTCGCCCGTTCCCAAGGGTTGGCACGCCTTTTGCTTAGGTCCCTCACGACACCGGCGAAAGCCGAACGGTCAAGCCGAAAGGCGGGCTTCACAGCCCAGTTCTTTGAC
>CANKNP010000043.1 GCA_947483545.1 Deltaproteobacteria bacterium
AGTGTATGCGGGCGAACCGAGCGGCTCCCTACGCCCAGCCGATGGTCACCAGGAGATTCGGCCGCCGTCGCGATCCGCCTCGGCCTCGCTGCCGCCCGCCAACCACGCCTCCGCGCCCCGGCCCACGGTGTTCAGCAGCCAGGCGACGGCATATTCCTGGATGAGCGCCTGTCGCGCCGAATCGCTGTCGCCGCAGACCAGCGTACAGCCCGTCTCCGTGTCCGACTCGAAGTCACAGTGGCTGGCGCCGATCACGGTGACATGCCACGCCAGGGGGATGTCCCACGCCGTGGAGTTCGCGTCGGAGTTGCAGGCTGTGGGCTCGCCGTGCAGAACGAGCGCGTTGAGGACGTCCGCCGCCGCCTCCAACCCCAGCTCCGACGAATCCACGGGGTCAAGGCCAACGTAGGCATCGACGGGCGCCTGCGTGGCCGCGAGGAGGCTGGCCAGCCCCCCCGCGCTGTGACCGACGAGCATGACGCCCGCGCCCTGATCCACCGCTGGAACCATGGAATCCGCGATGAACGCTCCGTTTGCGGCGTGGTCGGAGAATTCTGGGAGCACGGGGGTCGCGACGAGGAACCCCCAGCTCGCGGCCCGACGCGCTCCCGTGACATGGAACTGCGGGCCGCGCGCGAAGCCGTGGGACCACACCACCCCCGGCAGGGCCCCGGGCGCGTCGGGGGTGTAGAGCGTCACCTCCTGACCCGCCACCTCGACCGTCTCCTCGATCACGCCGAAGGGCCCGTCGCCGTCACCGTAGGTGTCCGTGTCGCTGTCGGTCTCGCCAGCCGTATCGCTGTCGCTTTCGGGTGGCCCCGAGTCGGAGGTCGGCGCCGAACAGGAGGACAGGATCAGGAGGAGCATTGGATTCCGGAGCCCGACGCAAGTAGCTTGTGGCCCCGGCCGCGCCAGCCGCAGCGGTACCGATGGACCGCATATAGACTGCGCGCCATGCTGCTCCTCGTCCTCGCCGCCCATGCCGTGCTCCCCCTTCCTACCCACCCCGAATGCGGGGAGCCCGACCGCGGCGATTTGTGTCCCGCCGACTTGAACGAGCGTTGGACCTACCTGTCGTACATCCCCGTCGCATGGCAGGAGAGCGTCCGGTCCGAGGAGACTGCGACCGGCGCGAGCATCGACCGCGCCTGGAGAACGACGACCGGGCGGACGGACGTGGTGATCTCCGTGATGGACAGCGGGATCGACTGGGGGGCGGATGGCATCGTTCGGAAAACCGCGTTGAACATCGCGGAGCTGCCGATGCCGAGCGGGTACGACGTCTACGACGCAGACGGGAACGGGGTCGTCAACGTGAGCGACTACGTGGGCACGGTTGATCCGGAGGCGGGGGTGGCGGCTGCGGACGACATCCTCGATCCCTCGGATCTCATCGCCACGTATTCCGACGGTACGGACGCCGACGGGAACGGTTTCGTGGACGATATCGCCGGTTGGGACTTTCTTTGGAACGACAACGACCCCTACGATGACACGGACTTCGGCCATGGCACCGGCGAGGCCGAGTGGTCGTCCGAAGAGGGCGGGGACGGCGGCGAGATCGGGGCGTGCCCCAACTGCATGGTGATGCATCTGCGGGTGGGCGACACCTTCGTCGCAGACGCCGCTGCGTTTGCCTCAGCGGTGCTGTACGCGACCGACAACGGGGTGGACATTGTGCAGGTCGCCATCGGAGCGATCACGCGCCCCGCGTATGCCCAGGTGGCGATTGACTACGCCTGGGAGCACGATGTGCTGGTGGTATCGAGCGCCGGCGACGAGACGGCGTGGCACTCCAACCCGCCCGCCAACCAAGCGAGGGCGGTCTACGTGCATGGGATCACCTACGCGGGAGACTCCGAGGCAGAGGCCAGCTCGTTCCTGGCCTATGAAAACTGCACCAATCATGGCCCACGCCTCGATTTTTCGGTTTCGAGCGACGATTGCTCGTCCTACGCCACTGGTCTCACCGCGGGCGTGGCCGGCCTGGTCCTCTCGGCGGCCCGCGACGCCGGGCTCACGCTCACGCCTGCCGAGCTCACACAGCTGCTTGTTCGCCAAGTCGAGGACATCGACCTCTCCGCCGACCCCGATCCGCGGTGGTATCCCTCGCAGCCGGGGTGGGACCGGTACTTCGGAGAGGGGCGCTTGAACGCCGAGGCATCGGTCGAGGCCGCTCGCTACGCCCGCATCCCACCCTCCGTCGAGATCACGACCCCCACGTGGCTCGCCTACCTCGACCCGGTCGCGACGCCCACCGTGACGGTCGGGGGGAGCGTGGCAGCGCCGCGCGGCTCTCTCTTGAGCTGGACTCTGGAAGTGGGCCCGGGCCTTGAGCCGGACGTTTGGGAGACCCTGGGATCGGGATCGGCAGCCACGGAGGCGCTCGCGGATTGGACGCTCCCCCAACAGGACTGTGCGCTGGAGGACTACGCCGTCGGCACCACGACGGTGGAGCGGGAAGAGGCGATGAACGCCTGCACGTGGACCCTGCGGCTCTCCGCCCTCGATGCCGCGGGAGCCGAGGCCGTTGTGCGGCGCACGGTTTATGTTCAACACGACCCCGATGCCTTGCCTGGGTTTCCGCAGCGGCTCGGAGACGGCAGCTCGCTGGAGGCGTCGCCGCTGCTCGTCGATGTCGATGCGGACGGCGTGCTCGACGTGATCCAGGCGAGCGGCGGTGGTTGGGTGACAGCGCTGCATGGCGATG
Organism: Deltaproteobacteria bacterium; assembly: GCA_947483545.1. Next base: position 2,711 of record CANKNP010000043.1, read on the forward strand.
GCTCCTTGATCTGGAGCGCACATGTCGAGACGTTGGAGGAGATCGACGATGCGCTGCCGGGGTCGCACTCTGGGGCGCCGGCCTACGCGGAGGTCGGGCTCGCGATGTACGCGCCGATCGCCGCTACGCCGGCCGCGGGCGACCTCGACGGAGACGGGCAGATGGAGATCGTGGTCGCGACGATGCGCGGAGCGGTCCACGTGTTCGGGGCCGATGGCGCGACGCGGATGGGGTTCCCCGTCCTGCTCGACCCGATCCTCTCGACCGATCCGGCCTACCAGATCGACGACGGCATCCTCGGCGCTCCCGTGCTGTCCGACCTCGACGGGGACGGGCGACTCGACATCATCGCCGCGGGCTTCGACGGCAAGGTGTACGCTTGGACGCCCGACGGTGCGCTCCTTCCGGGGTGGCCCATCGTCCCGCGCTGGGACGCCGGGATCGAGGGCCGTGAACACATCGTGTCCTCCCCGGCCGTGGGTGATCTCGACGGCGACGGGCTCCCCGAGGTCGTATTCGGCACCAACGAAGCGATTGACGACGAACACGCCCCCCTCTTTGCCTACCACGGGGACGGCACGCCGCTCGACGGCTGGCCGGTGCGGATGTGGGGCTACTCCACAGACGTGCTGCCCGTCGTGGGGGAGGGGATGCCCGAGTCGGCTGCGATTGGCGACCTGGACGGGGACGGCGTCCCGGAGATCATCGCCCACTCGATCGGCGGCGCGGTGTCGGTGTTCGCCCCCGATGGCAGCACGATCATCGAGACCAACACCAGCCGTTCGACCTACGGAGCACAGTCGAACGTGGGCGACAACGCCGTCCTCCCGCTCATCAACTCGCCCTCCGTCGGAGACGTGGACGGGGACGGCGTGCTGGACGTCGTGACCGGCGCGACGGGCATCGGGTACATGCTCGGGGGCGTGACCCGCGGCGAGCGGACGGACTTCGACCAGATGGTCGCGGCGTGGAGCGGGGTGGACGGCTCGTTTCTCGCTGGATGGCCCCGCCTGGTCGATGACCTTCCGTTCTTTTTGAACCCGGCCATCGGCGACATCGACGGTGACCGCGCGATGGAGGTCATCGCCGGAACAGGGGGTGGAACGGCGCACGCGTGGAACGCGGACGGCGAGGAGCCCTCCGGGTGGCCGAAGCTCGTCGGCGGCTGGGTGATCGCGTCTCCGGCCATTGGGGACATCGACGGCGACGGCTTCCTGGACGTGGTGCTCGGAACGCGGGACGGCTACCTCTTCGCGTGGACGACAGCGAGCCCGGCCGGTGCCTCGGTGGCGTGGTCGCAGCTGGGACACGATCCGATGCACACCAAGGACAGTCGGACCCCGCTGATTGGGTACAACCAAGGCTACCCGGAGTCCTCCGAACCGGCGCCGGAGCCGGAGCGTTGCGGCTGCGCGAGCGGGAGCGGGGCTTGGGGGTGGGCCGGCGTGGGGATCGCTTTGGCTCTGTTGCGGCGCCGTAGAGCGCGGCGCGAAGCGGTGCTGAGCGATGCCAGGGAGACCGCGCCGATGTGCAGCGGCGTCCTGTAGCGGTCGTGGACGGCGCCGAAAATCGCGTTGAGCCGCCCCAACGCGTCGAACACCGTCGCCGGTCCCGAGACCAACACATCCGTCAGCAACAAGTCTGTTGGGATCAAGCCCCCCGCTCCTCCCCCCCCGCCCGCCCCAACAACCAAACGCTCGCCGCCCCCGCAATTCCCAACGCCCCAAGGCTCACCCACCCCGCCGTCTCGTCCGCTGCGGGGCTCCGGGTGACCGCCCAGGCGTTGTGCAGCATGTGCGCGACCATCCCCGGGAGAACGGACCGGCACCGCCATGCGATCCAGCCGAACAACAGCCCGATGACGAACACCGGGGCCAACTTCACCGCGGATCCGTGGACCAGCGCGAACAAGACCGCTTGCACCACGATAGCCACCGCAGGCTTCGACCCGCGCAGGAGCAGTCCCTGGACCGCCCCGCGGAACAACAGCTCCTCGGGGATGCCCGCGCACAGCGTCAGAACCCAGAAAGGAAGCGCCACGCTCGCGAAGGCCTCCAGCTCCGCTGGGCTCAGGAACAAGGTTGGCGGGAGCAGGATCAGCGCGAGATCTGCGACCGTCGCGGAGGCTGCCACCAAACCCGGGATGAGCACCCAGACGCGAGGCGGCGGTAGGTAGAGGCCCAGCGCACGCTGAACGGGCAGCCCGAGGACCACCGGCATCATCAGCGCCGGCAGCGCGAACGCGCCGATCTGCACCGCGGCGAAGCCCCAGGCGCCGTCCGGACTGAGAGCACTGAGCAAGAAGAGCATGGCTGGCAACGCGGCGATCCCCAACAAGATGGCTTCGGCGCGGTAATCTCCCGCCGCGTGCCGGCGGAGGCTCCCACCAGACTCTGGGTCTACGGCCATCCCGGTTGCGTACTGGCGGGTGACGTAGTGGGTGCAGGCGGCGATCACCGCCACCGCGCCCAAAACGGCGGCGACGGTTGGGCCCAAACGGAGCGGCTCGGACTCGAAAAAGAGCGAAATCAAGCCTCCGATGGGCACGAAAGCGCCGACCGGCCAGCCTGCGGCGTCCAGCGCCCGGGAGATCCCGGCGAGCAGGGGCAGCCCAAGCATCGGGACCGCGATCCGCACGTTTGCGTCCGTCGCCCCCGCAGCGTTGGCGATGCTCGCGATGCTCGTCGCGGCCAGCAGGAGCACGGCCAGGGGCAGGAGCAGAAGATGCACGTCAAAGGGGGAGGATTGGGCGACTCCTGCGGCCACCGCCACGCCCGAGCCCAGCAGCGTGGGGAGCACGGTCAGGAGCCCCGCCGCGGTGGTCACGAAGAGCAGCGAAAGCGTCAGATCCCGGCGCCGAACACCCGTAGCGAGGATGGCCTCCAAGGTTCCGGAGAGCTTCATGGCCGGCAGCGCGGCCACAACCATGCCCGTACACGCGAACACCATCGAGAAGTACAAGGCGACCCGTGAGGTCGAGAGCCCCCCCCAGTCCGTGGGATCCGCGGTGGTGACCGTCACGGTCTCGCCGGGCCGCGCGTCGAACCCTGCGGCGGTCAGCCTTGCCGCGCGGGCCTCGCGGATCCGCTCCTTGACGCACTTGCGGACCTTGTCCACCTCGGTGTTGTCGTCGCCGGTCAGGTCGATCCGCGTGGCCTCGACGCATGGGCTGCTCAGAGTGTCGATGCAGGCCCCGGGAACGGTGACCACGATGCGGACAACGCCGTTGGGGTCGAGGGGATCGGGCCAGGTGAACGCGCCGTCCCCCTCGATCATCGTCGTGGGCAGGTCTTCGCAGGCGGGCGGATCGGGGGGGTTCAAGCCCTCGACGAACGCCGTGAACCACTCCGACCGCGGCTGGGCCCCGAAGTAGCCGAAAACCGCGGCGAGCACGAGCGTCAGGACGACCGCGCCTGGCTTGCGGAGCACGGGCGCGCCGATCAGCCGCGACAACGCCCAGAGCACCCTCATCGGGCCGCGCCCCGGGCTCGCACGCAGAGGGCGACAATCGCCGCGGTGGCCCCGACCGTGCTGGCGACCCCCGCGAGCCAGCCCAGCACACCCTCAGCGACGAAGATCCCGCCGAGCGGGATCCAGGCCTGGCCCATCGCGATGCCCAGTCCCAACAGCGCCATCTGAACCATCAGCACCGAACCCGCCGACTGCATCGCCAGCACCGGCGTGGGCGCGACCTCGCCGGTCCAGAGCAGCGATGCCGTCATCAACGCCTGGGCGAGCACCACCCGCAGGATGTCGCTGGGGTGGGGCTCCAGCAGCGTCGTCCCTCCGATGAGCGCGACGACGGCCGCGAAGAACAGCGCCGCGCCGCCGAACGCGACCACCGTCGCGGCGACCACCCGCGCCAGCACGGGCTCCCAGCGCCGAAGTCGAAGCACGGCGAGCGTCTCGTACAGCCCCGACGCCCGGTCCGCAGCGGCCAAGGGCACCAGGGCATAGAGCAGCGCCCAGATCGGCGCGAAGGCCAGGTAGGCGGCGACCGACCCCTTCGGCAGGTCCAAGCCCTCCTTTGGCACCTCTGGCCGCGCGCTCAACTTCGGGAGGCGGACGGACGGTCCACGAGGCCCGACCGCGAGGCCGAGCGCGTGATCCCCGGCATCCTGAAGGGCCTCTTCCACACGTTCACCCCCCGCGCCCGCGACCTGGGCTTCCCAGCGCCCTCCTGGCGCCGCGACCACGCCGAAGATCGCACCGTCCACCCGCCCAGCGTCCAGCTCGGCCTGGGGGGTGGCGGAGGTCAGGACGGTGAGATCCTGCGCGCGCAGCTTTTCCTCCAGCGGGAACTGCTCCGGGAGATCTTTCGGAATCGCGATGGTCTTGGCCGGCGTCGGCTTGAGCAGAACCAGCATCCCGACGACCGTGAGGGGCACGACGACCATCGGCACGAACCCAAGCGCGGCCACCACCCAGGGCGACCGAACCAGCCGACGCAGCTCCATCCCGGTGAGCGCGGCGAAGGGCCGGAGCCAGCTTCGAGCGCCGGACGAAGTCCGAGCGGTCAAAGCTGGCTCCGGCGTTTGCGTCCGGGGCGGGACTGGCGCGAAGCGCCGGACCCGACCGGCCGGACGCGAACACCAGCCCGCGAATGCGGGCGTTCTTCGAGAACACTGGCCGATGCGCCCGGGCCGCGCCCTCGCGGGCCGGGAGAATCGGCGTTTCCGATCACGCCGTCGCCTGCTTCACCAGCGCGACGAACGCCCGCCGCAGGTCCGCACACCCCGTTCGGGCGCGCAGCCCGTCGGCGGTGTCCACCGCGTGGATCCGCCCGGCATGCATGATCGCGATGCGGTCGCAGATCTCCTCGGCGATGCCCATGTCGTGCGTCGAGAAGAGCACGGCGGCGCCTTCGTCCCGGGCCTTGCGGATGGCGGTGAGCAGCTCCTCGGCGGCCATGACGTCCAGGCCAGAGGTGGGCTCGTCGAGGATCCAGGCGGGGGGCTGGTGAACCGTGGCGCAGGCGAGCCGGAGGCGTTGGCGGAGACCCGTCGAGAGGGCGTCCACCGAGCGATCGGCGAACGCTTCGAGGCTGAAACGGGCGAGCGCGGCCATCGGCGCGGCGGAATCGTCCACGCCCTGGAGAGCGGCGAAGGTCTCGATGGTCTCGCGGGTGGTGAGCAGCGTGGGCAACCCCGACGTGACGCTGACGTACCCGATGGATCGGCGGGCGCCGTCGGGAGAGGTGAGCACATCGTGGCCAGCGATTCGGGCCGTGCCGGAGGTGGGGGGGGTCAAGGTAGCCAGCATGCGGATCGTCGTGGTCTTGCCCGCACCGTTGGGGCCCAGCAGGCCGAACACCTCGCCCGGCTCCACGGTGAACGAGATGCTGTCCACCGCGATCACGGGATCCCCCTTGGCGACCGGCCAGACCCGGCGGAGTTGGTCAACGTCGATGACGGGCAAGGGCAGCCTCGTTCGGGATCTAACGCTCACCGCGATAGGTGCGCGCGATGGCCGACAAGCACCGCTGGATCGAGCCCGTCGCGGTGCTGGGCGTGATCGGGTGGGTCCTCGCCGAGGCCATTGCGCTCCCCGTACGCGACGTGCCGATCGGCACCGACTGGCAGCGTTATCTCGAGAACGCGGTCGCCATCCAGACCGGCGAATGGGCCGACTACCAGCGTTGGCGGGGGCCTTTTCATGCGCTCCTGTGCCTGCTGGTCACGCCCCTCGCTGGCCACCTGTTGGAGGCGAGCCAGGCGGTGAGCGTCATGTCGGTCGGTGCGCTGATCGCGACGTCGGCGGCGCTCGGAAGGCGGATGATGGGGCTGGGCGGCGGCGTGTGTACGGCGCTCCTGCTCGCGGGATGGCCGGATCTTGCCCTACAAGCGCGGATGTCCACCCCCTACCCACTGTTGGCCGGCTTGATCTGCGGGGGACTATGGGCCTTGGACCTCGGGCTTCGCGCGACCGACGGTCGGGTTCGCCCCGGTCCGTCGCTCCTCGCCGCCGTGCTCTTCGGCCTCGCCGGCGCGACCGACGCCCGTGGCCTGGTGTTCGCCGGCGCCGCGCTCCTGGCGGTCGCCGGGGCCCGTGGGCAGGCCCTGTTCGCCGATTCCCCCGGCGCGCGAGGGCGCGCGCCTGGAGAATCGGCCAGTGTTGGCCAAGAACGCCCGCATCCGCGGGCTTGTGTTCGCGCCCTTTCGGTCGGGTCCGGCGCTACCGCGCCGTTCCCGCCCGGGACGCGAACACGGGAGCCAGCTTTGAAGGCGCGCACTTCGTGCCGCCTTCAATTCTGGCTCCGGGGTGGCCCGAGGTTCGGCCTCGCGCTCGTTGGGATCCTCGGGGTCGCGGCGTTGACCCGCGGCCTCATCGTCGGCCAGCTCCCCGTCGAGATCTTCCCGCTCGCCGACCAGATCGCCCTCCAGCGGGACCTTCACGCCCGCGAGGGTGGCCTCCGCGTCTGCACCGACCACCGCGGCGCCCCTGTCGCCGTGTCGGAGCTCTGGAGCGCGTGCGGGCGCACCACGGCGATGCAGAACCTCCAACGGGTGGTCCAGGTCGCGCCGTTTCCGATCTGGCTGGTCGCCCCCTTCGCTCTCTTGGGCGTTCGCAGGCGCACCTTTGCCCTCACCATCCTCCCGCTCACGCTCCTTCCCGCGGCGTTCCTCGTCGGCCTGGAGCACCGGTATGTGCTCCCGCTGGCCGGACCCGTGGTGGTTTTGATTCTCGCGGGCGTGAGCCGTGTCGCGGAGCTACCCAGGATCGTCGAGCGTTCCCGCGGCTTCGCCCGACCCGTCCTTCTCGCGTTCACCCTGGCCGGCTTCGCCACCGCCTGGCGTACGGGCACGGAGACGTTGAGCCTCCGCGCGCGTTCGGGCCCGCCGACGAATGGCCGCCGCGCGCCGGTCACCCAGCTCGATCCTCGCAACCCCGTGGCCACCACCCGCGGCTGGCTTCGCGCCAACGCCGCTCCCGACGCCCGGATCCTCGACTGCGCCGGGCTCTCGCTCCACCTGCGGCTCTACCCCCGCGCCGTAGATGAGGGCTCCCGCAACGGTCGGTCCAGCAGCCGGTGCCAGAAGCTCATAGGGGCGGCCGCTGAGCCAAAAACGCTGGTCCTAAGCAGGGAGTCAGTGAATCCCTCTTGGGTCAAGGTCGGCGAGGCCGCGATGCCGATGTCCCCGCTCCAGGTCTTTCGGGCAGAGTGACTTGCACGCTTGGCGCGGCGTGCTATCTATGCTTCGCGCGGGGTGTTGAGTGGCACCGTCCCCCACCCCCAAGGTGTCGTTCCGCCCCGCGCTTTCTTTCCTGGTCCCGCCGGCACGCCGGTAGTGGACCTACGAGCGCACCGTTGAGACGGGGGGCTTGCCCCCCACGAAGCAGAGCGCGATAGCCGGCGGCGATGCAATTCGTCGCCAGCTTCCTCGTCGCGCTCGTCGCCCTCGCCCACGCCTGGTTCCTGGTCCTCGAGATGTTCCTCTGGGAGAAGCCGCTCGGGCTCAAGACCTTCCGCAACACCCCGGAGAAGGCAGCGCTCACCGCGGTCCTGGCGAAGAACCAGGGGCTTTACAATGGCTTTCTCGTCGCCGGGCTGGTCTGGGGGATTGCGCTCGCGGCACAGGGCGCCCCCGAGGCCCGAAGCGTCGAGACGTTTTTCCTGGCTTGTGTGATCGTCGCCGGTGCTTACGGCGCAATGACCGTTTCGCGGAGCATTTTCTTCGTACAGGCGGTGCCGGCGATCGTGGCGTTGGGGGCGGTGTGGGTGTTGGGGTGAGCCTCACCCCCCAAACGATCGAAACCTGCCCGCGGCCGAAGTGGCCACCCTCGGCATCTGCGCCAACATGTCCCGCACGCGCCCGACCAGGACCCGGATGATGCCCTCCGCCAACCCCGGCGCGATCTCGCGGAGATCTTCAAAGTCGGATGCCGCGATCTCCAGGGTCTTGACCTCCCCCACCGCGCGGGCCGTCGCCGCCCTGGGCTGATTGTCCAGCACGCCCATCTCGCCAACACACTCGTTCTCACCCAACACGTCGAGCATCCGGCCGTCGCGATCCACCTGGACCTCGCCCTTCAGGATGACGTACAGCGCGTTGCTCGTGTCGCCCTGGCGAAACATCACCTCCCCGGCGGCGAACGTGCGCTCTCGGGCGACGGTCGCGAGCGGCAGGAGCTGCGCGGCGGTGACGTTGGCGAAGAGCGGGACGGCCCCGAGCGCCAACACGTGATCGAGCAGACGGTCGCGATCGGTAGGTTCCACGCAGGTCTCCTTGCGAAAGGTCCAAGACCACAACTCGCCGAGCAGCGGGTCGAGGGTGGTGAGCTCGGTCCGAACGGCCTCAGGAGGCGCGCCAGGGCCAACGCGCGTGCCGAGCTCCACGTATTCCGCGACGCCGAACACCCGCGTGCCCACAGTCACCATGTGATCCCCGCGGACATCGGATGCCTCGATCACGAGGATCAGGGATCGAAGCGCGGACTTGCCCGCCACACCCTCCAGCAGCTCGATCGCGTGGGCCCGCTGCCAGGCGTCCCCGTTCGCGAAGGCGACGAGCGCAGGCTCCGTGTGCCGCGCGCCCGCGTGAAGGCCGATGAGCTTGATGCCAAGCGACTCCGCGAGCCGCCGCCGAAGCGCAAGCTCGGTCCGCATGGGTGTACCCGCCCGGCCCAGCTTCCGCTCCAGCATGCTCTCCGCGAGCGACAGCACGAGGAGGTGCTGGGTCTCGCGGGCCGCCTCGGCCGTGATGAACGTGGCAGGCGGCAGGTCGTCGGGACGCTTGAGGGCACGTCGCCACAGCGCGAGGATCGCGCGGGTGCGCACGGTGTCCCCTTGGGCGCATGCCTGGATCAAGAGCGAGGTGGCCTGAGCCCCGCTGGAGAGCTCCAAGAGGCGCAGGACGCTGGACGCCTGGGCCCAACTGAGGGCGCCTCCGTCGAGGCGCCGCCCGACCGCAGGAAGCAGCGTGGCCTCCGGGAGCAGCGCCAGCGCGGTGATCGCGTCGCTCCGGGCATCCCGGTGCTCCAGCGCGAGCAGCAGGGCGTCGATCGAGTCCCCCTGTGGTGCTGTGGCCCGGGTCCGCCCCGTATCGGCGCGTGCAAGCCAGGCGCGGGCCGCCCCAGACACCACCGGATCGGTGTTGTCGGCCAAGATCTGGACCATCGCCCTCAGCTCCGGCAGCGCGACAGGCCCAGCCCCCATCGCTGCGATCAACACCGACGCGGGCCGCTTGTTGTCGAGCAGGCCCCGCCAAGCGCTCGGCGGCACCTCCGCGCCAAGCGTGCCAAACAACGCCAGGGCGCCCTTCACTTTCGCCGGATCCGGGTGCCCCAACTGCCGAACGAGCACGCGCGTCCAATGGTGTCGCATCCACCCGGGGACCGCGTCGCCCGCCGAGAAGCGGCTGCCCACAGCTTGTTCAATCGCGGCTTGGTGGCTCCGCGTCAGAAGGATGCCGGGCACGATGGCGAGCAGCGCGACGCAAGCGAGGACGGCAGGCAAGGCCGCCCCGTGGCTCTCGCTCGGGAGGAGGAGCAGCGCCCCGCTCACGACGAACACGGCGAGGCGACCCGCGAAACCTCCCAGGAAGAACCTGGCAGGCTCCGCCAGGGCGGGCTCGACGGGCGAGAGGGCCGCCTGGACGGCCCCCCGGGCGATCGAGAAGTCCACGATTCGCTCGAGCAGCGAGCCCAGCAGCAGCACGTACAGCCCGGCGCGGCCGGTGACTGCCGTCACGACGACGGTCGCGAGAGCGGTGGCCCCCAGCACCCACGCCGGCGCCGCCACCGCCGTGCCGATCCCCAGGCGCCGATCGAGCTGTCCCCCCGCGAGGCCCCAGAACAGCAGGATCCCCATGTTCGCGACCGCGTAGTAGAGCCCCAGCAGCTGCGCGATCTCCACGCTCGCAAGCTCGCTCTTGAGCGCAGTCGAGAGCTGGAAGTCCAGCAACAGGTTGGCCGCCTGCCCGGCGAGGGTCAGGAACAGCAGGTGCCGAAGCAGGGGGACGCGACGGAAAGAGGTGAAGATCCGGCCAAGCTCGACCCGAGGAGCGGCGCCGGGACGGGCTTCTTCGCGCGCGGGGAGCTGTCGGACGCCCCACGCTGCCGCGATCGCCGCCCCCACGAGGGCAACGGTCGCCACGAGGAACGGCGCTTGGGCCAACCCGCCGGCGGCGAGGCTCACGCGGGTCAACGCACCGCCGACTACCGCGCCCGTCGTGGACGCGACAGACAGCGCGGGGAAGAGTCGTGCGAACTGCCGGGGTTCGAGCAGGGATCCACACCAGGATGCGCTCTGGATGACCAGCAGTTGGCTGACCGCTGCGGTCCACGGGAAGCCGATCATCGCCGCGAACGGGTTGCCCTGCCGCTGGCCGACCGCGAGCAGGAGCATCGCCACCGCGCCGCTCAGGGCCAGCCCGATGAGCTGGAACGTGGCCCTGCGGGGGCGCACCACCCGGGCCCAACCGAGCGCCAGCGCCGCGGTGAACGCGGAGGAGAGCAGGTACATCCACGGGAGCGCGTCGCTGCGCAGCACGACGATGGTGGCCGCCTTCGCGCCGCTCATGGCCGTCACGTTGGCCGCCGCGACGAGCGCGAACACCAGCAGCGTCGCACGCGCCGCAGGGCGATCGCCGGCGAGGACAGGTGGGCCGATCCGGATCACGCGCTCGCCTCCCGGAGCAGGTCAAACGCGCGGGCAAAGCTCCGGTCGGGGGTGAACGGCTCGGCGACAGCGCGGCAGCGGGCCCCGAGGGTGGTGGCCGCGCCGCCAGGCTCGACTCGGGTCCACGCGGTCTGGAAGCCCTCGGCGCTATCCGCGATCATCCAGGGTTCGGGCAACACCTCGCTGGCGCCATTGTGGGGGGTGGTGAGCACGGGGATGCCACAAGCAAGCGCCTCCAAACACACGTTCGCGAACGGGTCGTAGCGGGTCGGTAGGATCAGCAGATCCGCGGCCTGCATGAACCGCTCGGGCTCTCGCTGGGTTCCGAGGAACGTGACCTCAGGCGGCGCGGCCACGGCCGGATCGCCACCGACCACCCAGAGCTTCCAGCCAGCCGGGAGCGCCCGGATCGCGAGGTCCAGCCCCTTCCGTCGGAAGCCGTTCCCAGCGAACAGCGCGACTGGGCCTTGCACACGCTGCTCGGCGCGAACGCCGCGCCGAACCTCCGCGCTCGGGCGGAACCGCTCCAGGTCCACGCCGTTGTAGACCACCTCCACCCGGGCCGGCCCGTAGTCCTCGCGCAAACCCCTGGCCCCAAGCTCCGAGTTGGCCATGCAGATCCGCGCCGTCCTGACCGCCCGGCGGTCTACGCACATCTCCAGCCAATCGGCGGGCGAGATCCACCGGCGCACCGGATGTTCCCGGCGCAGGGCGGCGACGTGGGACCCGCCGCCCGCGCGAAACAGGTGATGCCCCCCCGTCCGCCCGAAGCCCATGATCGCGTCCCAAGGCTCGGAAGCGAGGGCGATCCGAGCCGCGCGCCAGAGAGAAGGGAGCTTCAGGAATGGGGTCGGGCGGGACATCGGCAGGTGGACGAAGCGCACGCCCGGCTCGGCCAGCAGGTCCGGTCGGACCTCGTTGGCCAGCACTACGGGGGTGTGGCCATGGGCGACGAGCCAACGGGCGAAGCCCACGAGGTAGCGCTCGGTCCCGCCGTTCGTGGTGAACCGTCGGTGGACCAGGGCAATTTTCATATAGTGTCCCCGCCGTGACGTTCTTGGCCAGTGCTGGCTTTCGTCCCGCCCTGCTTTGTGGGGGGCGGGGCCCCCCACGCCCCCCGCGAGCCGAGATGCGCGCGACTACGAGCGCGTGGCCGGTTTCGTCGGGAGTACCCTCCGAAACCGGCCCTCGGCTCGGGTGCGCTTGAGCGCTTGCGCGGTTGCGCAGGGCCGGTGCGGTGCGCCGAGGTCATCCCGCCGCCGGGCCGAGGCCCCTGGCCCGGGCGTACTTCAAGATCACATAGAGGGCGCCGAGCACCGCGACGACAAAGCCCGGGAGCCCGTCGCGAAAACCCTGGCCGAGCACATAGCCGCGGAAGAAGTGCCAGAGCGGCCGCACGCCCAGGTCGAAGGGGGCCAGCCCAACGCGAGCGGTGCGGGCCGCGATGGCGGTGTATCGGTCGATCGTCGCGAGGTGCTCGCCGAGGGTTCGGTAGGGCGCGTGCTGGAGGTCCTGTTGGAGCGCGGTGATCGTGCCAGCGTCGAGCTGATCGTGGGGGTTGAGCCCGGTCCAGCGGGCGCCCTCGCGCCGGGCCAGCCGTACCCGACGATCCGGATACCAGCGGCCGTGCCGCAGGGGCGTGCCGAGCCAGAAGTTGCGCCGGGGCATGGAAGCGCCTGTGGTGGGGGGCGCGTCCAAGAAGGCGAGGATCTCCGCGGCAAGCGCCTCGGGGACCCACTCATCCGCGTCGATCGAGAGGACCCATTCGCCCCGGCTGGCCGCGAGCCCCCGGTTCTTCTGCGCCACATGCCCCGGCCAGTCCACGCGGAGGACCCGCGCGCCCAACGCCTCCGCGCGCTCCGCGGTCCCGTCGGTGCTTCCAGAGTCCAGCACGACCACCTCATCGCAGAACCCGAGCGACTGAATCGCACGCTCGATCCGGTCGATCTCGTCGCGCGCGATGATGCAGCCGGAGAGCCTCACGACGCCTTGTCCCTCTTGAGCTTCATCTCCCCCTTTCGGAACCGGAGCCAACCAAGGTATTGGTTTCGCCACCACCGCTCGAAGTGAAGCTCCTTCAGCTCTCCTCCCAGCACCGCGCGGTACAGCTCGCCGCGGTATTCGTGGCCTGTGACCCGGTCCTTGACCTCGAAGGCGCCGTCCACCAAGCGGGTGACCTGCGCCTGCGCGAAGGTCCACGAGCCGGTGTTGACGTAGCGCACGCCGTCCTCTTCGAAGTTCCCGGGCATGTGCGAGTGCCCGCAGACCACAGCCTTGGCCCCGGACGCCTTGCCGAACGCCAACGAAGGGAATGTCAGCGTCATGGGATCGCCGGCCTCGCCCCGCACCCAGTAGTCCATGTAGCGCTGCGAGCGGTCGGTCAGCGCCCCGAGACCGCACAGCCGCAGCAGCCGGTTGCGCGCCGCGGTGATCTGCCAGAGTCGGTAGCCGAGCCAGAACGTGAACCGATTGGGCAGGGTGTAGAAATCATGCAAGGGGATGCGGAGCCAAACGCCGAATTGTTTTTCGACGCCGTGATGCACGCGGGTCATCACGCCGGCGTTCTTTACATCCTCCCCGATGAACGGGTCGAATTGGTGACCGTGCTGGATCGAGATCTCGTCGCCGATCCAGAGCCGCTCGGCCACCTCCCAACGTAGGAAATCGCGATAGACGCGAATGTCGTGGTCGTGGTTTCCGGTCAGATAGATCACCCGGCACTTCTGGGCGAGATCCGCGATCACACGCAGCAGCGGGCCGTGCGCCTTGAGCACGGGGGTCAGGTCGTGCGCCTGCAGGAGATCGATCGCGTCCCCGTTGATCACGAGCACGCCGTTCTCGGCCTGAACCTCCGCGAGCAGCTCCATGAGGAGCCGATCCTTGCCCATGAACGCATCGCTGCGGCCGCCATCCCCCAGGTGCAGGTCCGACACGATCGTCACCGGTCGATCCCCGGCCATGCGGACCTCCAGGGAGTCGTTGGGGTGGGCCCAGGAGAACGGCATGGCGCGGGCTTATCACACTCTGTTGGGGGCTTTAGGCCCCCCACGCCCCCCGGGCCGGACGCTTTGGCATCTGCTTCGTCTGGCGAGAACCTCAGGGCAGGGACACAAGGCCACCGCCGCACGCGCTCGCCTCCCGGGGGACGTCGAGGGTGTAGGCCCAAGGACCCAGGGTCTCCCGCCCGACGCGCTGGGGCTCGCCGGAGAGGTTGATGGTCACGCGCAGGGCGCCAGCGGGGGTTTCGCGCACAAAATCGAGCACGGCGGGGGCTGAGCGGCGGGGCTCCCAGCCCTCCGTCGTGGCCAGATCCAGCCTCGATCGCACGCATCCCAGGTCCCGCACCAGCTGGAGCATGCTCCCGGCCATAGCGAGCTCCGCTTGGACGTTCAGGCCCTGAAGGTAGCCTGGGTCGGCCGTGAACCATGCCGGGCCGTTGGAGAACCCGGCTTCGTTCGAGGTGTCCCAGGGCATCGGCGCCCGGTTCGCGAGGTCCTGGCCGGTGCCGCTGGTGGCGTCGGCGAGGTCCAGCTCCTCGCCGTAGTAGAGCACCGGGGAGCCGGGTAGCAGCAGGTGCGCGACCATCAGCGCGCGTCGGGCCGCTGGGTCGGGGATGCGCGTGGCGAGCCGATCCTGGTCGTGAGATCCCAGGAAACTCGCCATCTGCAGGTCCACCCCCACGTCCACCTGCGCCTGGATCACAGCGCGCAGCTCTGGGACCGCGCGGTCCGGATCCGCGTAGATGTCCTCCCACAGGTCGTTCCGCGGAAAATCGAGGACGTCGTCCGCTTCCGGGATATCCGAGGTTCCGAGCCAGGAGATCGACCGCGCCACGTCGTGTTCGCTCGCCTCCGCAAGGAAGCGAACGCCCGGGTGCGCCGCTTGGAGCCGGGCCCGCAAGCCCGCCAAGAGCACGTGCGACGACGCGGTCCCCTCGGTCACCTCCCCCTCCTCCACCAGCATCAGCACCGCATCGAGGCGGTATCCGTCTGCCCCGGCTTCGAGCCATTCCCCCATCACCTCGACCATCGCGTCCACGACCTCGGTGCGCTCCCAGTCGAGATCCGGCATCTCCGCGCCGAACTTCGCGTAGTAGGAGCCTCCTCGCGCTGAGGTGAACCAGGTGACGCCGTCCGCCGCGTCGGTCCGATGCACCGCCCAGACCGAGTCACCAGACTCGGCAGCTTGAAACCACGGATGGCTCCGATGCACGTGGTTGAGCGGCAGGTCGATCAGCACCTTCATGCCGCGCGCGTGGGCGTCGGCGACCAGGAGGCCGAGGTCTGTCGGCGAACCATAGGCGGCGTGAAGCGTCGAAAAGTCGGTGACGTCGTAGCCGGCCGGCCCGAACGCTGGGAACAGCGGCATGAGCCAGAGGGTCTGCACGCCCAGGTCCTGAAGGTAGGGGAGGCGGCTTTGGAGCCCAGGGAGGTCGCCGATGCCGTCGCCATCGGAGTCCTGGAAGGATCGGACGTACACCTCGTAGGTCAGGCCGGAAGGCGCCTGCGGGGTTGACGGCGCCGCGTGGAGGGGTGGGGTGGCCGCGGCCACCGACACGAGCGGCGGGGTCAGCGAGATCGGGCGCGTGGACACGGGGGCACAGGCGAGCAACAGAGCGAGCATCGACACCTCGCGGGGCACCCATGTCAAGGACCGTGCCGCGCGGATGGTGCTGAAAACGGTAAGTTGTACCTGCGCCAGGGTGTCAGGGGTGACGGACCTCCGTCAGGGGTGACGGACGTCTGTCAGTTGACACCCCTGGGGGGGCCATCGGCGCCGGTGTCGGCGCGGGCGCGGGCGCTCCTGCTTCTTTGGGGCGTCAGGAGTCGTCCGCGGGCGGTTAGGCGGTTGCCCGATGTCCACCCCGAACAAGCCCGCTTCTGCGCCGTCGGCCCCGTCCGGGGCTCCCGGCACGGTTCTACCGGGCTCTCGCGTCCGGGTTCTGGATCGGCCGATCCATCCTCAACTGGAGGCGTTGGAGCCCGAGTTCGCCCGCCTCCAACGTTGGCAGATGGGGCGGGTCTTTCGGGTCAACAGCGTCAGCCCGGGCGGCCACGTCGGGCTCCCCGATGAGGATGTCGACGGCAATCGGCAGCCCTCCGATCTCCACCCCGGGTTCGTTCACCCGTCGCTCGTGGAGGAGGTATGCTCTCCCGATGTGGTTCGCGCTCCTCCCGCTGGCCCTCGCCGATGACCCGCAGCCGCTCAGCGCCTCGGAGGTGCTGGACTTCGTGGACACCCGGCCGCTTCGACACCCGGACGATTGGCGGCCGGTGCCGCTGACTCGTGTCAACATGGCGGATCAAGGGCCGATCGAGCTTCGGATGACGCACGATGCGCGGATGGAGGGGATTGCCAAGACCAAAGCCATGATGTCATGTGGCGGGTCCGTGCCAGCGCCCCGCCGCACCTTCGGCCTGATGCCGCTTGTGTTGCGCTCGGAGGAGGATTGGGCGCCGGTCATCCTTGTGCGAATGGCGCTCGTCGCCCGGCCGCCGGCGGACCCGACGGTGGACACACAGGCGACCCGGATTGCGGAGATCACCGCGCTGAAAGAGCAGCTTCGATCCGGCTGGTAGCGTTGGCGTCAGCTCGGGTTCCTTCATTGCTGAGAGAGGAGAGAGCGCGCCGGCCCGCACAGAACACCGTTCCGTGGAAGGAATGGATCCTACCCCCCCAACCCCGCCAACAACGCATCCACGCTCTTCTTGGCGTCCCCGTACAGCATCCGCGTGCAATCCTTCAAGAACAGCGGGTTCTCGACCCCTGCGTAGCCAGCACCCTTCCCCCGCTTGAACACGACCACCCGGGCCGCCTCCCACGCGTGCAGCACGGGCATTCCGTAGATCGGCGACGACGGATCATCCAGGGCCCCCGGGTTCACGATGTCGTTCGCCCCGATCACGAGCACCACGTCCGTCTCCGGAAAATCCTCGTTGATCTCGTCCATCTCCAGCACGAGGTCGTAGGGTAGGTTGGCCTCTGCGAGCAGCACGTTCATGTGGCCCGGTAGTCGGCCGGCCACCGGGTGAATCGCAAAACGGACCTCCACCCCCCGGGCGCGCAGGTTCTTCGTGAGCGTACACACGGGGTGTTGGGCCTGCGCCACCGCCATGCCGTAGCCGGGCACGATCACCACGCTCTGGGCGTCGATCAGCTCTTTCACCAGCTCGTCGATGTCGGTCGCGATCGGCTCTCCCACGGGTCCGCTCGCTGCGACCGGCGCCACGCCCTCCGCGACCCCGAAACCCCCCAGGATCACGCTCCAGAAGCTCCGTGCCATCGCCTTGCACATGATGTACGAGAGGATGGCGCCCGAGCTGCCGACGAGCGCGCCCGTCACGATCAGCAGGTCGTTCTGGAGCAAGAAACCATCGGCGGCGGCGGCCCAGCCCGAGTAGCTGTTCAGCATCGACACAACGACCGGCATGTCGGCGCCGCCGATCGCCATCACCATGTGCCAGCCCAGGAACCCGCCGATCGCGGTCATCGCCAGCAGGAGCGGGAGCCCGTCCACGGGGTTCATCGCGTACGGCACGGCCATGCCGAGCACTGCCAGCACCAGCACGAGGTTGAGCGCGTGCCGGCCAGGGAGCGTCAGCGGACTCGACCGGATCTTGCCCTCCAGCTTGCCCCAAGCCACCACCGAGCCGGTGAACGTCACTGCGCCGATGAACACGCCGATGTACAGCGCCAAGCTGTGGACGATGCCCTCGGCACCATCGGGGACGTGACCCCCAAGCTGGCTCGCGTACCCGACCAACGCGGCGGAGAGGCCCACAAAACTGTGGAGAATCGCCACCAGTTGGGGCATGGACGTCATGGCGACGCGCTGGGCCAGCGTGCCACCGATGGCCAGACCGATCAACACAACGACTGCCAGCACAGCGAGCGCTTGGGGGGGCAGCAGCAGCGCGGTCGCCCCGATGGCCACTGCCATGCCGATCATGCCCTGGGTGTTGCCCGACCGGGCGGTCTCGGGGTTCGAGAGCCCGCCGAGGCTGCGGATGAACAATGCGGAAGCGGTGATGTACGCCGCGGTCGAGAGCCCGGAGGCCAGGTTGGCGTCCATCTAGGCCTCCCTCCGGAACATGCCGAGCATTCGACGTGTCACGAGAAACCCGCCGCCGACGTTGATCATCGCGAGCAGGATGGCGAGCGTGGCGACGGCGGTCGTCGGGCTCAGAAGCTCTGCGCCGGTCGCCGACATCGCGGCCATGCCGCCGACCAGGATGATGCCGGAAATGGCGTTCGTCACGCTCATCAGCGGCGTGTGCAGCGCGGGGGTCACGTTCCAGACGACCTGCCAGCCAATGAAGCAGGCGAGCACAAAGACGAGGACGTGGGAGAGGAACGCCGGCGGGGCGACCGGCCCCATCGCGAGGAGCAGAACCCCCGCCGCGGCGAGCGTGAGGTTGGTGGCTTTGGACGGCGGCGTGGCGGGCGCGCCGTGGCCGTGCGCGGAGGCCTTTTTCCGGGGCTTTGCCCTCGGGGCCGCCACGGCCACAGGCGCCTTCGCCGCGGAAGGGGCCGGCGTCGCTGCGATCGGCTGGGGCGCCAGCCGGGGTGGCGGCCAGGTGACCGCGCCGGCGTGGCAGACCGTCATCGGACGGACGA
>CANKNP010000044.1 GCA_947483545.1 Deltaproteobacteria bacterium
CCGCGCGGGGCACCTTCCCAAGGCGCGCTCTGTCCCGCTGTCGGAGCTGCGGTCTCGGCTGGGTGAGCTCCCGAAGGATCGAGAGGTCGTCGCCTACTGCCGAGGCCCCTACTGTGTGCTCGCCATCGAGGCGGTGCAGGTGCTGCGCGCTGCGGGCTTCGTCGCCGTGCGCCTGGAGTCCGGCCCACCCGACTGGCGCGCGGTCGGTGTGCCGGTGGAGGCGTCCTGACCCCGCCGTCCCTGGGCGTTCGCGCCAACCTCGCCCAGTTCTCGCTGCTCGTCGTCGTCAACGCTTTCGTCGGCGCGATGGTGGGGATGGAGCGCACCATTTTGCCCTCCATCGCCGAGAAGGAGTTCGGGCTGCAGGCGAAGGTCGCCATCCTCTCGTTCATCGTTGTGTTCGGCGTGAGCAAGGCGCTCACGAACTACCTGGCGGGGCGGCTCTCGGATGTCGTGGGGCGAAAGCGTGTGCTGATCGGTGGGTGGCTGGTGGCCGTGCCCGTGCCGTTCCTGCTGATGTGGGCGCCGTCGTGGGGGTGGGTGCTCTTCGCCAACCTGCTGCTTGGGATCAGCCAGGGTCTGACGTGGTCCACCACCGTCATCATGAAGATCGACCTGGCGGGGCCAAAGAACCGCGGGCTCGCGATGGGGCTCAACGAGTTCGCCGGCTACTTCGCAGTGGCGGGCTCCGCGCTGGCCACCGGGTACATCGCCGCGAGGTGGGGGCTCCGTCCTGAACCGTTCTACCTCGGCATCGCCTACGTCCTGTGCGGGCTCGGCCTCTCGGCGGTGCTTGTCCGGGAGACCCATCCCCACGTGAAGCACGAGGCGAAGCTCGCCGGTGACGACCCCACGGCGGCCGCCCCCACCCAACGCGAGGTGTTCTGGCGCACGACGCTGACGGACCGCGAGCTGTCGTCCGTGACGCAGGCGGGGCTCGTGAACAACCTCAACGACGGCATGGCGTGGGGCCTGTTCCCGCTGATCTTCACCGCCGCGAAGCTCGGTCTCGCGGAGATCGGCTGGCTTGCGGCGCTGTACCCCGCGGTCTGGGGCGCGTCACAGCTTGTGACCGGCGCGCTCTCGGATCGCGTCGGCCGCAAGTGGTTGATCGCGGGTGGCATGATCGTGCAGGCGCTCGGGATCGCGACGGTGGCCTCGGGGAGCGCGATCCCCGCGTTTGTGCTGGGGCAAGTGCTGCTCGGGCTCGGCACCGCGATGGTCTACCCGACGATCCTGGCCGCGATCGGCGATGTGGCGCATCCCTCCTGGCGCGCGTCGTTTGAGGACCTGGACCGCGCCGTGCCGGCGATCTTGAGGGCATGGCAGGACCGCGCGCAGGACTGCCTCCCGGCTGAGCTCCACCCGCCCCCCTGGCCTCAGGTTGAGCCATCCGCGGCGCTGGGAGCGGCCCTCCGGGAGTGGGCGCGGGCCTGCCCTCGTCCGCTCGTGCTGTTTCTCGATGAGGTCGACAGCCTCGCCCCGGATGTGCTCGGCTCGCTCCTCCGACAGCTCCGCGACCGCTATAACGTCCGACCGCAGAGCTTCCCGGCGTCCCTCGCGCTCGTCGGCATGCGCGACGTGAAGGACTACGTCGTCGCTGCGGGTGGTAACGGGCGCTCAGGTGCCGGCTCGCCGTTCAACATCCTGGCGTGCTCCCTCACGATGCGAAACTTCACGCGGGACGAGATCGCAGAGCTTTACGCCCAACACACCGGTGACACCGGGCAGGCGTTTGACACGGATGCGGTGGATCGCGCCTGGGAGCTGACCTTGGGACAACCCTGGCTGGTGAACGCGCTCGCACGCGAAGCCACCGGCGTGATTGTGCGGGATCGGGACACGACCGTGACGGCGGTTCACATCGACGAGGCCAAGGAGACGCTGGTGCGGACGAGGCCGACGCACCTGCAGAGCCTGGGGAGCCGACTTGAGGATCCTCGGGTTCGACGGGTCGTCGAGGCGGTCATGGCGGGGGAGGGCCTCGAGGTCATCGGGGCGGAGGACCGGGACTACGTGCAAGAGCTCGGGCTCGTGCGTCACGACGACACAGGACAGCTTCAGTTGGCCAACCCAATCTACGCAGACGCGATGCCCCGTGCCCTTGTGGGCACCATCCAGATGTCGATGCCCGCACCAGAGATCGCCTGGCTCGACCCCTCCGGTCGACTCGACCGGATCTACCTCCTCGACGCCTTGCTGCAGTTCTGGCGCCAGTACGGACACCCGCTGATGGGCGCGGCGCCCTACCACGAGATCGCCGCCCAGCTCGTGATGCTCGCCTGGCTGCACCGTGTGTCGAACGGCGGGGGGTCGATCGCGCCGGAATTCCGGGTGCTGTCCGGGCGCATCGATCTGTGTCTCCGGCACGGCGAAGTGACGCTCGGGATCGAGCTCAAGGTCTGGCGCGAGGGGCGCAAGGATCCCCAGCAGGACGGCCTCCAGCAGCTTGATCGCTACCTGACGAGGCTGTCGGGCTCGGGCCCCAGGGTGCCCGGCTGGCTCGTGATCTTCGACCAGCGGCCAGGGCTCGCCGAGATCGAGGATCGTACGACCGCCAACTCGCTCACAAGCCCGGCCGGGTTTGACGTGGTCGTGATTCGGGCGTGAACCGACCCCTGTTCACCCCAGCCGCCGCAGCGCCTCCGCCACCAGCGATCCCACATCCGGCTTCGGGCTGACCTCCGCCGCCCGACTCGACCCCCCCGCCGGCCCCAACCCCGCCTTCGACCTCGCTGCCAGCAAGCGCTCGATCTCGTCCGCTCCCAGCGGCCGAACCCCCCCGAGCGGCTCGGCCAACGCCGCGATCTTGGCGACGTGTTCGACCAGCTCCATCCTCAGTCGCGCGGTCTCCGCATCCTTTCCGAACGTGAACACCCCGTGGTTTCGGAGCAGCACAGCGTCACACCGGGCCGCCGCTTCCGAGAACTGTGCGCCATCCACCACGGGGATCTCCGCCCCGAGGGACACCACCGGCTCGGCCATGAACGGCACGTCCCAGAAGCTCCGCCCGTTCACCGCCCAGGCCGTAGCGTAGGGCGGGTGCGCGTGACACACCCACTGGATTTCCGGCCGCGCCCGGTACGCGGCCAGGTGAAGCGCAAACTCGCTGAACACCTTCCGTTCCCCGGCGACCACGCGAAAACCCTCGCCGTCCGCCGCCACTTCGACCAGCATGTCGGACCGCACATCCCCCTTCGACACCGCGGTCGGGCTCGCCAGGAACCGGTCGCCCAGCCTTGCCGAGACGTTGCCGTCGTGGTTTGCGACCCAGCCGCGCGCGTGTAGATGCTGGCACAACGCCGACAGTTCCCGCCCCAGCGCCTCTTTCACGAAGGCACCCCGCCCGGCTCGTCCACCACCCCAAGGATCACCGAGTGCAGCGGGTCGGTGTCCGATCCGAGGATCTGCCGCGCTGTGTTGCCCTCTCGCGCCGCCAGCACCAGATCCCCCGGCCCCGCTTGGACGCTGTCCACCGCGAGGAACGCCGCCCCCTTCGCCGTGCGACCATCCAAGGCCACCGGCTGGACCACCAGCACGATCCGCCCCTCAAAGCACGGATGTTTGACCGTCGCCACGGAGTTCCCGATCACCCGGCACAGGATCATCGCGCACCCCCAACGTGCCGGCGATCGGTGCTCACCGCATCGACGATCCGCACCACGGCACAGTCTACGGGGCTGTAGGTGTCCGGCAGGGCGAGCGCAGCCTCGCGACCCGTCGTCCACTCGATGAGATCCCCCGGGCCCGACTGCAGCGGATCCGCCGCTACGATCACGTCCCCATCAGGGTTTCCGGCCTCATCCTCCGGTTGGATCGCCATCAGGCGGACCCCGACGAGGCTCTCATGCTTCACGGTGGCGACGACGGTGCCAAGGACACGGGCGAATTGCATGGGGGGCTGGTATCAAGGAATGGGGGGGGGCGGCTCGCTCCCATCGCTACGCCGCCCCCGCCCCCAACACCCGCACCCCCTCCTCCTCCGCGATCTCAGCCACCCCCGGCGCGTCCAACACAAACACCCCCCGACCGGTCCGCCAGATGCGGTGCAGATCCTCGCGGTTCGGCGCCAGCGCGACGGTAAAATCGCTCGCAGCCGTGCCGTTCGGCAGCTCGCCGACCGCCGAGAACGGCGCCGCGAGCTGACCCGTCGAGAGGATCTGCACGAGCTGGTGGGCCTCCGACCCCTGGCCGAGCAGCCCCGCGACGAGCTGATCACGTCGTCGGCGAGGCACGTCAAAGCGCTCCGCGACCCCCACGAGCGTACCCCCCCCGCCGGGACCGGGCGCCTTCCGGAGGTGCAGCCAGGCGCTGGCTTGTGCATCGAGCAGCACGCGGGCGGCGCGGGCGCGATCCCGCTCGTACAACGACGCCTCGGCGAGCGGACACCACAGGCCGACCCAGTGTTTGACCAGCTCGCCCCAGGTGTGCGCGAGCCGATCCACGTAGCAGCCGAAGCCGGCGAGGGCGTCCGAGTCCAGCCAGCCGTCTCGCGCGATCTGCCAGTCGGGCAGCCCGCCGGCGTGCGTCACGAGCAGCACGTCCACCCCCCGGCGACGCGCCGCGATGAGCGCCTTTCGCCCAGCCTCCAGCACCGGCTCCGCGTACTGTCCGCGTTCGGGCTCCACAGCCGCCCAGCTCGCGTGCAGGACCAGCCACGCGCTCGGGTCCGCCGAGGCCACCGCCGCGGCCCAATCCGCGCCCCCCAGATCGACGCGCCGCATCAGCGGTTCAAGAGCGTGAGGGTCTCGGCCAGCGGGAGCCCGACGACGTTGGTGTAGCTGCCGCGCACAACGTCTACGAGGGCCCCGCCGCGCCCCTGGATGCCGTAGCCGCCCGCCTTGTCGAAGGGTTCGCCTGTCGCGATGTAGGCCTCGATCTCGGAGGCGGTGAGCGCCCGGAAGCGCACGAGCGTGGTCACCATGCGGTGCGTTTCGCGCGCTCCGTCGAGCAGCACGACGGCGGTGTGTACGTGGTGGTCACGCCCCGCGAGATCGGCCAGCATCGCGGCGGCATGGGCCGCGTCCACGGGTTTGCCGAGCACGCGGTCTCCGAGCGCCACGGTGGTGTCGGCGGCGAGGATTCGACCCGGGCCGCACCGTTCCAGGTGGAGAGCGGCGGGCTTGGCGTCTTCGACGGGGCCGCTGCTCTCCGCCGGTAGGAACGGTGCAAAGGACCTGCAGCGGTGCGCGCACTCCCGTGCTTTCGCGCGCGCGACGCGAAGGACATAGGCGCGGGGCAGCTCGCCGGGGGTCCAGGTCTCGTCGGTCTGCCCGGGGGAGACTGTGAAGCTCATCCCTGCGCTGGTCAGAAGCTCGCGGCGGCGGGGGGAGGCGCTGGCGAGGAGGAGCATGCGGCGGGCTGTAGCTACATCCCGTCCCAAACGCTCGGCTCCGGCACCGCCAGATCCGCCGGGATCTCGACCACCGGCGGCACCTCGCCCTCCACGACCGGGACGGCCACCACCGGCGCGATCTCCACGACCCCAGCGGTCAACGTGGCCGGCTGGGTCAAGAGCGCGAACCTCCGCTGGCCCCCCTCAGGCACCAGCGCCTCGACCACGCCCTCGGTCCCCGTGGTGGGCGGCACCGCGACGCGCATCAGCCCCGGGCTCGGCGTGTACTCCGCGATCGTCTCCAACAGCCCGGCCTCCGCCAACCCCCGTGCTGTCGCGATCCACACGGGCAGCGCCCCGGACGCCCCTTGCACCTTGAAACTACCCCGCTTCATCGGGCGGTTGTCGTCGTACCCGACATAGGCTGCGATCGTGAAGCCCTGGCCCCATCGGCCCTGGCCCCCGGCCCGCGGCACCATCCCCACGAACGCTACGTTCTTGTACTCGTTGGTCGTGCCGGTCTTCCCCGCGGCCGCGATCACCGGCGCGTCCTTGGCGTCCGTGTGCACAGCGCTCGCCGCCCTCCGCCCTGTCCCGATCTTCACGACATTCCGTAGGATGTCCCCGGTCAGCTCGCCCGACACCGGGTCCGCCACCGGCTCGGCCTTGCCTGTCGCACGGTAGAGCACGTTGCCACCCGAGTCGCGGATCTCGGCGATCAACCCCACCTCCATCGCGGGGACCTCAAAGCTGTTCCGCAGGCCCGGCACCGCCGAGTCTTCGAAGGCCTGGCCCGGAAAGCTGTAGCGCTCTCCCCGGAGCATGCCCTGGTACATGCTGGCAACGTCCAGCAGCGTGATGTCGGCCGCGCCCAAGGGCAACGACATGACCGTCGGGATCTCGCTCTTCACCCCGAACGCTTGGGCCAGCTTCGTGACGTACCGAAGCCCCACGAGGATGCGGAAGTCTGGGTTGAGCGCGAGGACTTCGGGCGCCCAGGGGTCCTTTCCGACCAGCTCGGCCGCGCGGGTGTCCAACGCCCGCCGGAGCTCCTGCAACGTCGAGAGGTGCAGGCGCCCATCGATCACCACGTCCCCCGTCAGGGTGGGCAGCGTGGCCGCGCCCGTCCCGATCACGAGCTCGAAGCCCACGGGGGGCGCACCACATGCGAGCGTGCCCGTGAGCACATCCTGGTAGAGCTGCACCCCGCTTGCGCACCCCGCTGCGAGCTCCTCCAGTCCGACGAGGTTCGCGCCCAGCGCCGCGAGTCGCTCCGAACGCTCCTTGGATCCCGCGGTGCCGAGCACCCTTGCCCGCTCGGCAGCGAAGCCCCGTCCGTACTGCAAGGAGCGCAGCGCGAGCGCATCCTCGGGGTGTGCGCTGAAAGCGAGGCCCGAGAGCACGTCCTCCCGAGCGAGCGTGAACGCGTATTCGGGGAACCGCTCCGGCGAGGATTTGATCGCCTCCTTCTCTCGCGCCAGGGCGGCCCCCTCGGCCCCTCCGAAGCCCGTCAGCTCTGCGAGTTGGCGGAGCTGCTCCGGGTTGAGCCGGTCTGTCAGATGGTGCAGGAGCCAGATGCTGGCGAGGTTCTCGCTGCGCGCGCCGACCAGCGTGAGCGGCATGTAGGCGTCGGAGGCGTGGTCCGCGTGCGGGTAGTACCAGACGTCGCGAAATGGGAACACGTTCCGGCGGTTGTCGAGCACGTCGGTGGAGAGCCAGCCGAGCTGAAGGCCGGCCATGTAGAGGATGGGCTTCCAGGTGCTGCCGAATTGCCGCTCGGCCTCCATCGCCCGGTTGAAGTTGCGGTTGTCGTTCCCGCCCACCATCGCCCGGACCATGCCCTCCTCCAGCACGACCACCGCCCCCTGGAGCAGAGGTCGCATCTCGAGATCGCACTGAGCGCTTCCTTCCTCCAGGATTCGCACGCTGGTCAGCACGAAGCTCCCGACAGGCAGCGCCGGTGGAATGTCCGCCGCCTTCGCACTGAGCACCGCTGCGATCCGCCCCAGGCCTTCCTCATCGACGGTGCAGGGCCGGCTGCCGACATCCAGCGTCAGGCTCTTCTCGCCCGCCTCGCTCACCCGCGACATGTAAAACCCGTGCCGGGCCAAAGGCACGCCGGGCTCCATCACCATCTGTGTGCGGTCCGGGAGCCGGAGATCCGCCGGCGACCTCTTCTCCAGCTTGGGCCCAAGCTCGGTCAGGTGATGCCACAGCCCGTAGACGGCTTCCCGCTGCGTGATCGGGTCCAACGTCGTGGTGATGCGGATCCCCGCGGTGCTCGGGTTGTCGATCCCGAGCCGCGCGAACAGGTCCACGAAGGTCTGGGAGTCGAGCTGCCGCTGCACCTCGTCGATGACCACCGAACGGTCATACTGGAACGTGCCGTGGCGAAAAGCGAGCGGCTCCTTCAACAGTTGCGCGAGTTCCCGGTCATTCAGGTAGCCCTCGGTGTTCATGCGCCGCAGCACGTAGGAGGTGCGCTCCTCAGCCGCGATACGCGCCTTCTCCCTACGTTCTTCGCTCTCCCCCACAAACGGGTTGTACCGGCTCGGCGCCTTGACCAGGCCCGCGATGAACGCGCACTCTTTGGTCGTGAGCTCTTTTGGGGTCTTGTCGAAAAAGTACCGCGCCGCGATGCCGATGCCCCGGCCGTTGGCGCTCACATGGAACTGGTTCGCGTAGAACTCGAGGATATCTTCCTTGGAAAAATGGGCTTCGAGGCGAAGGGTGTTCAGCCCCTCGGTGACCTTGGCTCGCCACGAGCGATCTGGCCGATAGAAGAGGTTCTTCGCCGTCTGTTGGGACAGCGTGCTGCCCCCCGCGACCACATGACCCGCCTGGAGGTTCTGCCAGGCCGCCCGCGCGATGTGCTTCGGGTCGAGCCCTGGGTGCTTGAAGAAGTTCCCGTCTTCCGCGGCGATGATCGCGTTGATCCAGTCTTTCGGCAAGTCGGTATAGGAAACGTAGCTCCGATGTTCGGAATCGAAGAAAACGCCGAGCGGGGTCTTGCCATCCCGGTAGGTCACCGGGGACTCCTGCGCGATGATCGCCATGATCTCGTCACGCGTGAATCCGGGGCCGGGATCCTTGACCACGTGCTGGGAGTAGGCGTACCACCCGGCGATCCCGGCGATGACCGAGAGCACCAGGGTCACCCAGGCGAGCCGCTTGAAAAAACGCTTCATGCGGCGCGGTAACGCAAGGGGCGTGCCGCAGGCTGTAGGCTGTAGGTTGTAGGCTGTAGTGCATAGGGTGGCAGCGGCGGTATTTCCCTTCTCCCCCTTGGGGAGAAGGTGGCCGGTACTCCGGCCGGATGAGGGGATCACAAAACCCCTCCGGATCACAGATCAGCTGGGGGCCGATCTGTGATCCGGTGTAAACTGCGCGCGATGCTCACCTGCTCCACCTGCGGCGTTCACGTGCTCGATCGGTGTCCGACGTGCGGGTGCGAGCCGGGCGCGGGCTTGGCCAGCGCGGGGGCCAAGATCCTCGGGTTGGTCCTTGGTCCGATGCTCGCCGGCTGCGTCTCGATGTACGGGCTTGTCGCCACCGACCGACCGGGCGATTGCTGCGACCCCTCCGACGAGACGGGCGGCGGCGGCGCCGATGACGATGAGGACGGCTTCATCGACGAGAACGACGGCGGCGAGGACTGCGACGATCAGAACGAGGACGTGAACCCCGCCGCCGACGAAGAAGCCGGCGACGGCGTCGACTCCAACTGCGATGGCGAGGACGATACCTGATGCTGCCCGTTTGTTCGGACTGTGGCCAATACGTGAAGGTGAACGCCGCGAGCTGCCCGTTCTGCGACGCCGAGCTTGTCCGCGCCCCGCCGGGGCTTCGGCTCCCGAGCGCCGCCTCGGTCGCGCTGGGCCTGTCGCTGGTCGCGTTGAACGCCTGCGGGGTCGGCGTGGCGGTGGCGGAGTATGGGGTGGCCATCAGTGACGACACGCAGCAGGGCAGCGGCGAAGACGACGATGGCGACGGCTTCATCGACGAGAACGACGGCGGCGACGACTGCGACGATCAAGACGAAGCCGTGAACCCCGAAGCCGAGGAAGAGCCCGGCGATGGCACCGACTCCAACTGCGATGGCGAGGACGACACCTGATGCTCCCTGTCTGCCCTTGGTGCAGCGAGTTCTTGAGGACGAACGCTGAGAGTTGCCCGCGGTGCCGGAGCATCCTGACCGGGCCGCAGCCGGGGGTACGCCCCGCCAGGGAAGCGCCGACCGCCAGCGTAGCGGGCGCGATCTACGGGCTGGCCTTCCTCTTCGAAGATGTGAACCCCGAAGCCGAGGAAGTTCCCGGCGATGACACCGACTCCAACTGCGATGGCGAGGACGACACCTGATGCTCCCTGTTTGTTCGATTTGTGGCCAGTATGTTCGCGTCGGCGCTGAGCGGTGCCCGTTCTGCAAGGCGGTGCTGATCCAGGCACCCCCTGGCCTGCGGATGCCCAGCGCATCCTCTGTGGCATTGGGCCTTTCGCTCGTCTCGTTGAGCGCCTGCTTTGTCGGGGTCTCCAAATATGGCGTGGCCTCCACCGGCAACTTTGAGACCGGCGATGGTGAGGACGACGACAACGACGGCTACCTGGACGGCGAGGGGGACTGCGACGATGAGAACGCGGACATCCACCCCGACGCGGAGGAGACCCCCGGCGATGGCGTGGACTCCAACTGCGACGGCGAGGACGACACCTGATGCGTACCTGCGCGGCCTGCGGCCAGTTCCACGACGGCGTGTGTCCAAGCTGCGGGAGCCGGAGCTTCGGGCCCTCGGCCGCGATGCTCGCGCTCGGGCTCTTCGCCGGCTGCGATGGCAAAGCCGTCGCCCTCTACGGCGCCGCGGTCACCGACACCGGCTTGTCGGAGGCGGACGAGGACTCCGATGGGTTCTCGGAGCTGACCGGCGACTGCGACGACAGCGACGCCACCCGAAACCCCGACGCGGTCGAGACGCCGGGAGATGGGGTGGATTCGAATTGTGACGGGGAGGATGACACCTAGCCCCCCTACACCAAATCCGGAAACGCCTTCCGATTGTGCGCAAACACGCTGGCCCCCACCAGCAGCGCCAACCCCGCCGTGATCGCGGCATACAACATCGACGTGCTCGCCGGAAACGTCTGGTTGAGCAACAACGACTGATACACCCCGATCAGCTGCGCCATCGGATTTGGATACAACAGCAGGATGAACTGACGCGGGTATGCGCTCGCGGGGTAGAACACCGGGGTCACGAACATCCCGATCATCAAGCCCGCGTTGACCCAATGTCCCATGTCGCGGAAATACACGTTCAGCGTTGCTAGGAACAATCCCACACCCAGCGTGAACGCCGCCTGGATCGCGAAGAAGGGCAGCGCCAGGAAAATGTGCCACGACCAGCCTTCACCGAGCAGAAGCATGCCCAACAGCAGGATCGCAAAGCGAAACCCCTGGTTCACGAGCGTGGACAGCACCAGGTGCGCCGGCAACACAATCGCGGGAAAATTCAATTTTCGGACCAGGTGGGCATGATCCGTGATGCAGCTCGTACACCGGACAATGCCATCTGCGAAGCCCGCCCAGGCCAACATCCCGCAGAACAGGAACAGCACGTAATGTTGGGTGCTGCCGGCCGGGTGAAAACTGACCGCGAGCAGCGTGTGAAAAACGAAAGTGTAGGTGAGCAGCTCGAGGATCGGGTTGAGGATGGTCCAGAACAAGCCCATCGACGAGCCGACGTACCGGGCGCGGATCTCGTTCTTGGTGAACGCCCCCAGGAGCGACCTCGCCCGCCACAGGGCGACGAGCTCCGCCGCAGCGCTCGGCGGGGGAGGGCGCATCGCCGCCGTGGTCAGCCTGCTGCCGACGGTTCAGCGGGGGCGGCCGGCTCCTCGGGGGCCTTCGGCTCCTTCGGGGACTTGGGCGCCTTTGGCGCCGGGGTGCCACCGTCCTTCGGTTGGCCCAGGTACACCGTCGCGCCGATCGCCACAAACGTCAGGCGGCTGGTGAACTGACCGTTGCCGACGATGGTTCCCTCGCCCACGGAAGTGTTCGAGAAGTCGCTGAGGTCCACCTCCAGCTGGATCTGCCGCAGCTCCGAGTCCGTGATCGCCCGATTGGCGAGAAACTGCTCGGCGAACGAGACGTCCAACGCAAGGTGGTGACCCACCCTCACCGTCGCGCCCGCCGCCACCCCCCACTTGTTCCCATCCACGACCGCCACACCCTGGCGCGCCGTCGGCACAGAGCTCGTCTCGTAGTGCACCCCCGCGGCGAGCCGGAGCCAGTCCGTCACGTCGTAGTCGGCGCCGAGCCTCGCCGAATAGGAGTCCACAAAGCCGGTCAGGATGGAGATGTCGTCAACCAGCTCAATATCTTCGGTCAAAAGCACAGAGTCTGGATCATGCGCGAGCGTGACGCCACCGTCCGAGCAGTCGTCTTCGGTGCAGAGCTCGATCCGCAGCTCTTCAGACTCGGACCAGTGCGTCCAGGTGCCATCGGCCTCCACGCGGAGCTTGGGCACCGGCTTCACCTGGACGCCCACGCGCACAATCCAGGGGGTCGTGACGTACAGGTTCACGTCATCGTCCGTGAATGTCGGGCCGGTTTCGCCCGACGTATCCTCGTTCGCCAGCTGCCCGCCTACGAAGCTGTCGGGGTTGAACCCCACGTCCAGGGTGCCCGGCGCGACGTAGTGGATCGCAGGCTGCACGGACGCGCCGACGTCGAGCCACTTGGTAGGCTGAACGAGCAGGCCCGCGTTCCAACTGAACTTGGCAGGGTCCCACGTCTCCAGGTTGAGCTCGACATCGTCGGCAGGGTCCTCGCTGTCTCCCGACAACGGCGCCGAGACCTTGAGCCGCTGGTCCACCCGCAGAAACGTGTACTCGAGCCCGGCGCCGATCGAGAGCCACGGGGTGATCCGCTGTGCCACCGAAGGCCCGGCGTACACCTGCCAGACGAGACTGTCGATCAGCGAGTAGCGCTGCGCCCCATCGGGGTCGTAGGCCATGTTCGGGGACGTCGGGACGTACAAGCCGAGCGCGAGGTGGGTGTCCTTCAAGATCGGAGCGATGCCGCCCAGGTGCGTGGCAAACCCGCCTTGCGGCTCGAGCTGCGGCGACCCGACGTTCTCGACGGGCTCGAACGAGAGGTCGTCGTCCGTGCCGAACTCCCCGTCGTCGCCGGCCTCGTCAAGCCGGTCAAAACGCACGTACTGGCCCACCCCCCAGCCGTTCAAGTTGAAGATCGGGCGGTCGATGTTCACGAGCGCCGCGGGGTTGTAGTACATCGCGGAGATGTCGTCCGCACCGCAGACGAACGCGCCACCGCGGCCGATCGCGCGGGTGCCCGAGTCCAAGAAGTAGTACGACGCCGCCGAGGCGGAGGGGGTGAGCAGGGTGAGCAGCAGGATCATGGCGCGGGGCGTATCAACTTTGTGGGGGGCAAGCCCACGGTTGCAAGGGCGCCTGTCACGCCCGGGGTCCGCCCCCGCCGTGCGCCGCCCGTGGGCATCCACGGGGTCCGGCGCGACCGGCCGCACCCCACGATAAGCGCCCGGCCATGTTCCTCCTCGCTCTCCCCGCCCTCGCTGCCGACCTCGCGATCCTGCACGCCACCGTGCTCACCGCCGCGGGCCCGGCGCTGACCGACGCCACGGTGGTCATCCACGACGGCAAGATCGCCGGGGTCGGCAAGGTCGCGATCCCCGCCGGTGCTGTAACCCTGGACGCGACCGGAAAAACGCTGATGCCCGGCATCATCGACCCGCACTCGCACATGGGGAACTACCCTTGGCCGGCCGGCGCCGCGCATGGCGACGGCAACGAAATGGTCGAGCCGTTCACCCCGAGGGTATGGGCGGGGGACAGCATCGACCTCGAAGATCCCGCGTTTGCGCTGGCCCGCGCGGGCGGTGTCACGACGGTGCAGGTGTTGCCCGGCTCCGGAAACCTGATCGGCGGCCGCTCGGCCGTGATCAAGCTACGGCCCGTGCGCCTCCTGGACGAGATGCTCTTCGCAGGCGCGCCGCCCGGCATCAAGATGGCGATCGGCGAGAACCCGAAACGGGTGTACGGAGCTGTGCTGGACGACGACCAGATCCAAACCCGGATGGGGGAGTTCGCCGCCCTTCGCGCGGAATTCCAAGCAGCGCTCGATTACCGAGAAGCGCGAAAACGACCCAACCCGCCGCCGCGCGATCTCGACCTGGACGTGCTCTTGGACGTCATCGACGACAAGATCCTCGTGCATCTGCACTGCTACGAAACCAACGACATCCTCGGGTTCTACCGCATCGCCGATCAATACGGCTTCCGCATCCAGAGCCTGCAGCACGGGCTTGAGGCCTACAAAGTGCGCGACGTGGTCAAGGCCCATGGCACCATGCTCGCGACGTTCACCGATTGGTGGGGCTTTAAGTATGAGGCGTGGGACGCGATCCCCCAGAACGCAGTGTTGGCAACCCAAGCCGGTATCCCCGTGTCGATTCACTCCGACAGCTCCAGCTTCGTGCAGCGGCTGAACCTCGAGGCCGCCAAGATGCTTCGGTACGGTTGGACCGAGGACGACGCGCTCAAGTCCATCACGCTGTGGCCGGCGATGATGCTCGGCATCCACGATCAGGTCGGCAGTATCGAGGTCGGCAAAGACGCCGATCTGGCGCTGTACGACGGAAACCCCTTCTCCGTGTACTCCCGGGTGACCACCACCTGGATCGACGGCGAGAAAGTTTTCGACCGCGGGGGTGCCCAATGAGGCGTCGTGCTTTCCTGGCGGGCGGTCTCGCCGCGATGGCGTTGAGCCGAGAGGCCCGGGCCGGCACCGAGCTGGTCTATTCGAACGCCAAGATTCTGCTCGGGACGATGCCTTCGGGCGGGCCAACCGAGGTGACCGGCGGGGTTCAGATCGCGGACGGTCAGATCGTCGCCATCGGTCCGAGCGTGACGGGTGGCATCGATTTGGGCGGGGCGACGATCTGGCCGGGGGTCTACGACGCGGGCACGACGGTCGGGCTCGTCGATATCGACCTGGAGGCGAGCACGAAGGACGACGTCGAGATCACCGACCCATTCCAGCCGCAGATGCGTGTCATTGACGCGTTCAACCCCGCGAGTCAGGTGCTCCCCGTGGTCCGTGCGCGCGGGGTCTTGGGCGCGCTGGTGATCCCGGGCGGCGGGGTGGTGAGCGGCCAGGCGGCCTGGATGCGGACCACCGGCGCGACGGTCGCCGCCGCGACGATGCAGGCGCCATCGGGCTTGTTGATCCGCTTTGGCCAAGCGGGCGAGAGCGACAAGGGCCCGACCTCGCGGATGGGCGTAGCCGCCCGGCTGCGGGACGCGTTGGACGCAAATCCTGTCCCGGTGGAGTCTCCGGAGGTCAAGCTCAAGAAGGGGGTTCCGGCGCCGGAGCCCAAGAAGCCCCCGACGCGGGCCGAACAGGCCTGGCACGCGCTTCGGGGGCGAAAGCTCCGGGCGATTTTCCTGGTGGAGCGGGCGAGCGACATCGAAGTGGCTTGCGGCCTGTGTCAGGAGTACGCGCTGGACGGTGTGCTGCTCGGCGGGGCCGAAGCCTGGCGGGTGGCCGACATCATCCGGGAGGCGAACCTGCCGGTGCTGTTGGGCCCCGTCACGGCCCAACCGGATAGTTTTGAGCGGCTGCACGCCCGGTATGACAACGCCGCGCTCCTGCACCGAGCAGGGGTCCGATTTGCGCTACGACTCGGGGATCCTCACCGTGGGTTTGATCTCACCACCGAGGCGGGGATCGCCTGTGCGTGGGGATTGCCGCGCGAGGTGGCCATCGCTGCGATCGGCGGCAACGCGCCGGGGTTCTTCAACCTGACCCAAGGTCGATTGCGCGTGGGGAACGAAGCGAGCTTCGTGATCTCCGACGGGGATCCGTTGGAGCCGCGGACGAGCGTGAAGCGGGTGGTGGTGCAAGGCGTGGACGTGGGGGTGGGGAATCGTCAGGTGGAATTGTTTGAGAGGTTTGGGGTGCTGAACGACTAGAATCCGGTCCTACGGGGAGCCCTCATCCGCCGCCGCGTACGGCGGCACCTTCTCCCGGAGGGAGAAGGGTAAGACAGAGTCAGAGCATTCGGCGGTTTGCAGGCGGCACACCGGACAGAGTCAGAGCATCCGGCGGTTTGCAGGCGGCACACCGGACGGTGGGACTACCCTTCTCCCGCTCGGCGGGAGAAGGTGGCCGCGTCTTCGCGGCCGGATGAGGGCGCCGGACGATTCGATCACCCGAACCACCCGGATACACTCCCCCGATGAACGCGCTGGTCCTCGCCATCCTGCTCGCGCCCGCCTGCATCTTCATCGACAAGGCGACCCTGGACGCGCGCTTGGACATCGACGGCGACGGCGTGCCCTACCCCGAGGATTGCGCGCCCGAAGATCCCACCCTTTTCCCCGGGAACCCCGAGGTCTGCGACGGCTTGGACCAGGATTGTGACGACGAGATTGACGAAGACATATCGGACGCCCCCTTCTGGTACGAGGACGCCGACGGCGACGGCTACGGGCAGGGCGACGCCGTGGCCGCTTGCGATCAACCTGAAGGTTGGGTCTCGAGCTCCCGCGACTGCCTCGACTCCGACGCGACCGTCTACCCCGACGCCCCCGAGGATTGCGACGCCGTCGATCGGAACTGTGACGGCGACCCGACCGAAGGCGCCACCGACGCTACCACTTGGTACACCGACGCCGACGCCGACGGATTTGGAAACGTCGGGGAAGCCGTGGCCGCCTGCGAGGCGCCCGAGGGGACCTCCCCGAACGGCGACGATTGTGATGACACGGACGATGCGGTCTACCCCGGGGCCGACGAGCCCGACTGCACCGACCCCACGGACTACAACTGCGACGGCTCGGCGGGCTCCGGGGACGCAGACGGCGACGGCTTCGTCGCGTGCCAGGAGTGCGACGACAGCGACCCCGACGTGAACCCCTACGCCCTTGAGGATTGTGACGCAGTCGATCGGAACTGCGACGGCGACCCAACCGAAGGCGCGACCGACGCCCCGGCCTGGTACGACGACCTCGACCAGGACGGCTACGGCGCCGGGGATGCCCGCTACGCGTGCGAGCAGCCGGACGACAGCGTCTCCGAGCCGACCGACTGCGACGACGCCGACGCCGACGTCAACCCCGGGGTGACTGAGGTATGCGACGCCGTGGATAACGACTGCGACGGGACCGCCGCCCCCGGCGAATCCGCCTGGTATGCCGATGTGGACGGGGACAGCTTCGGTGATCTCGCGGCCGAGGTGTATGCGTGTGAGCAACCCGAGGGCTA
Organism: Deltaproteobacteria bacterium; assembly: GCA_947483545.1. The sequence continues at coordinate 16,638 of CANKNP010000044.1, forward strand.
CGTTGCCGACGCGACAGACTGCGACGACACCGACGCGACCTACCACCCCGGGGCGTCGGAGGACTGCGGCTCGCCCAACGACTACAACTGTGATGGTTCGGTGGACTATGCCGACGCCGATGGCGACGGCACCGCCGCGTGCGAGGACTGCGATGACACCAACGCGGACTCCGCCGATCCCACCCCCTGGTACGCGGACGACGATGGCGACGGCCACGGCGATGCCGACGTGACCGTTGACGATTGCACGGCCCCGTCCGGTTACGTCGCGACCGGCGACGACTGCGATGACGCGGACGCACGGGCCTACCCCACCGCCGCCGAGATCTGCGACGACATCGACAACGACTGCGATGGCGACATCGACTCAGGGGCAGTGGACGCCCCGAGCTGGCACGCCGACCTGGACCTCGACACCTTCGGTGATTCGGCCTCTGCCACCTCCGCCTGCGACCAACCGTCTGACCTTGTCATCGATGACACCGACTGTGACGACACCGATCCCGCCGTCAACGCCGTCGCCGCCGAGGTTTGTGACACCATCGACAACGACTGCGACAGCCAAATCGACAACGACGCCACCGACGCCTTGACCTGGTACGCCGACGTCGATCTGGACGGGTTCGGCGACATCGACAGCCCAACCCTGGCCTGCGACGCCCCCGACGGTTCGGTCGGAGACGACACCGACTGCGACGACACCAACGACACGACGTACCCCGGCGGCGACGAATATTGCGATGGCTTCGACAACGACTGCGACCTCACCATCGACGAGGACGACGCCATCGACGCGACGGATTGGTTTGCCGACGCCGATTTGGACGGCTTTGGCGACCCCGGGAACACCACCCCCGCGTGCTCCCAACCGGACGGCTACCTCCCCGACGACGACGACTGCGACGACGGCGATTTTCTGGTGAACCCCGACGGCGTCGAGCTCTGCGACGACATCGACAACGACTGCAACGGCGACATCGATCCGGACAGCTCCGCGGATGCCCCGACCTGGTACGCGGACGCGGACGGTGATGGCTTCGGGGATCCAGCGCTCCTGCAGGTCGCGTGTGAGCCGCCACTCTCCTCCGTCGCGGAAGCAACCGACTGCAACGACGACAACGCCTCGACCTACCCAGGTGCCATCGAGGTCTGCGACGACGGCGAATTCAACGACTGTGACGCCGGGCAGTGCGATGGGGTCGGGGCCGAGTGTTTTTTGAACGGGGATCCGGCGACGGCGATCCCGTTGGATGGGCCGGAGGTGGCGGCGATGTTTGACGGGGGCGTGGCCGCCGACCTGCTCGGCGATGGCGATGGCGATGGTTTATCGGGCGTCGAGGAGGTTCTGACGTGGGGCACCGATCCCGATGTCGCGGACACCGATGGTGACGGCCTCTCCGACGGCGACGAGGCGAGCATCCACCGCACCGATCCCCTGCTGGCCGACACCGACGGCGGCTCCGTCAACGACGGTGTCGAAGTGCTCCTCTCCGGCACCGACCCGCTGGACCCAAGCGACGACGTGCCGCCCTACGTGAGCGACACAGACGCGGACGGGCTCTCTGACGCCGAGGAGACGGCCGTCTACGGGACCGATCCGAACGACCCGGACACCGACGACGACAACCTCTCCGACGGCTCGGAGGTGCTCACGCACACCACCGACCCGCTCGCCGAGGACACGGATGAAGGAGGCACGGCCGACGGTCGCGAGGTGGGGGACGGCACGGATCCCCTCGACCCATCAGACGATATGGGGAGCGCCGGGATCGCAGCCAGCTTCGGAGCCTTCGTCTCGTTCGTCCCGGACATGGATGGAGATGGGCAGATGGAGGTCGCTGTCGGGGCCTACGGCGCGGACGGCGGGGATGGGGCGGTCTACATCTACACGGACACCGCCGGCAGCCCGGCGGCGGTGATCACCGGGGTGGCTGAGCAGTTCGGTTACGGGCTGGCGTCTGGCGATCTCGACGGCGACGGGGTGGGCGAGCTTGTCGTCGGGACCGGGGGCGGGACTGGGGTGTACATTTTCGGCTCGCTGACCAGCGGCGCATCGTCGTCCGTCGCTTCGGTCGTGATCACCGATGGCGGAGCGGACGGAGACCCCGGATTCGGCGTGGCGCTCGGGGATGTCAGCGGGGATGGGGAGCTGGACCTGTTGATCTGTGCCAACGCGGATAATCCCAATGGCGTCGTCGATGCAGGGAGCGGGCACGTCGTCTTTGGGCCCCTCGCCGGGCCTTCCATCGACCTGACGACGAGCACCAGCGTGTCCCGGTACGACGCCATAGATGCCTCCGCCCGGTTCGGCGGAGGTCATATGGGTGGCGACTACAACGGCGATGGCTACCTGGACATCGTGATCGGCGGGTGGGGTTACTCCGGGGGTGGCGCACACACAGGCGGCGTGTGGGTGTTCAACGGGCCCGCCAATCCAGGCTTCGACCTGACGACCGAAGACGCTGACCACTGGTTGCAGGGCGAGGAAGCCGAGGACTACACCGGCAGCGGCTCCCACTACGACCTCACCGACGACGGCCGGGACGACCTCCTGCTCGCCAGCGCCCACGGTGAATTCGGCGTGGCCTATCTTATCGACGGCGACACGTTGAGCGAGACGGCGACGGGTTCTGAATTCGACCTGCCCGGGGCCAACACGCTCCAAGTCGAAGGGCAGGCCGACACGACCTACCTCGGAGCCCAGAACGTCGGCGACCTCGCTGGCGACTGCACGGACGTGCTCGCGGTGACCGGCGACGGGGACGGACTCTTCCTGTTCCACCGGAGCACCCTGGTCGGGAGCACCGTGACCACGGCCGATGCGGACTACACCATTACCGGCGACGGTGTGGGCGACGGCGAGGGCAGCGGTCTACCGGCGGCACCTGCCGACCTCCACACCGACGGCTTCGACGACCTCCTGATCGGCGCGCCGGGCGTCAACGAGGTGTACTTGCTCCTCGGCGGGGGATTCTGACGCCGTACGGGCGGACTCAGAACCCATCCTCATCCGCAACGCTGTACCAGATGTCCCCATCCGACCCCAGCGCATCGTCCCAACCGCCACCGTAGGGGTAGTAGGCGCCTTCGCCGTACCCATTGAAATAGCCCTCCGCCCAGTCCCCCGCGGAGTCGTTCGCATACCAACCCTCGCTGTCGTAGCCGACCAACACCACGATGTGCCCGGCGCTGGTGAAATATCCGTGGACGATCACGGGGCGCCCCTCGTCGAGCTGGGTGCGCAATTCGGCGCGCGTCGCGGTCAAGCTGTACCGCGCGTTCAGCCCCTCCGCCTCGTAGAGCGCCGCCAGCCCAGAGGGAGATTGGCCCTGGCTCTTTCCATAGTCGAGGTAAAGCCCGTCCGGGGTCACGCTCCCCGCGTTCCAATAGTCCACGAGCATCGCGCCCGACGTAAGCCCGCAGGTGCTCGTCGGCTCGTAGGCGTTCTCCATCTGGTAGAAATAGGGCACGTCCAACAGCACGCCGTCGGTCTCGGGCGCTTCGACCGTGACAGTCACGACATCGGTGGCGACCACGACCCCGTCTGAATCGTAGCCCGTCAGCGTGACGACCCGGGGGTAGCCCGTGCCATCAAATGTGTAGGTGACAGAGGAGGCGGGCGCGGCAGGCTCCCCGAGGCTGTAGCCATCCGCGTCCAGCGCGACGGTGGCGACATTCTCCGTGACGAACGTGAAGGTCACCGGGTTCTGCACGGTGGCGCCATCGCTGGGGGTCACGAAGGCGACCAGCGGGGCCTCCGCGGGCGGGGCCGAGTCCGCGCCGCTGTCTTCTCCACCGGCGGGAGCCTCTACGGGCGAGCGATCGTCGGAGCAGGCCAGGAGCACCGTGGCGAACAAGCAGGGGAGCATGGGAATCCGGGGGAGGGGGCGGGCTAACCGATCGTTGCGGCGCACGGCTCGAAGGACCGCGCGGGCCTAATTTAGACTCGGTCTTGACTGTCCCCCTCCTGGGGTGTACAACCTCCCCGTGGCGGAATCCACCGCCCGTGCCTCCGGAGTTTTCATGCCCAGCCTCAACGGTACCAAGACCCACGCCAACCTGAAGGCCGCCTTCGCGGGCGAGTCCCAGGCGAACCGCCGCTACCTCTACTTCGCAAAGATCGCGGATGTCGAAGGCTTTCCCGATGTCGCCGGCTTGTTCCGCGACACCGCCGAGGGCGAGACCGGCCACGCGCACGGCCACCTCGCGTTCCTTGCCCAGGTCGGCGACCCCGCCACGGGCCTGCCCATCGGCGAGACCGAC